>NZ_BCSQ01000072.1 GCF_001570945.1 Janibacter anophelis NBRC 107843 | reverse complement strand
GCGTTGCCGACGGCCGCCGCCGCGACGCGAGAGGCCGGATCGCTCGATGTGCAGGCTCTCTACGAGCGGTACGCCGACACCTTCGCTACCCGCGACACCAAGCGAATCGGTGCGCTGCACGCCGAGGATGGCACCTTCTGGCTACACACCGACCAGGGCCCGATCCGCGGACGGTCCGCCATTGAGGAGGCTTTCGCGCAGACCTTTGCCACGTGGCCCAATCTTCGCTTCGAAGAGAATCGAACCCTCTTCGGTCCGGACTTCTGGGTTCTCGACTGGGCTCTCTTCGCTGACTTTAACGAGCAGACAGTGACCTTTCAGCTCACCGACACCGTCACACTGGACGACGAAGGGCTGGTGGTCCGCAAGGACACCTGGGTGGACTCCGCCCAGGTGACTAAGGCACTCGGTTCCCTCACGCCTGACGGTGACGCTACGTGAACGAGCCAATCCGCTTGGCGATGGTCGCCCGAGTCCAACCTGAGCAGTTCGAGCAATTCGTTGCAGTTGAAGATCAGCTTTTGGCTCTCTTCGTCGACCATGGCCTGGTGCTGGAGCATCGCCTTCGTGCCTCGACGGACCATGCTGAGATCCAGATCATCAGCGCACCCGACCGGGAGTCGCTCGACAACTACCTGCGTGACCCGCGACGACGAGCGCTCATGCCAATCTTCGACGCGATCGACGTCGATCAGCAGATCTGGCAGGTGGAAGTCGTCGCGCTGGCTGAGTGAAGGTTCTGACTGGATGTGGCCGTCGCCTGTCAACAATTCAACTCGTCAGTGACCCATCGCTCGGCGATGCTTACACCATGGCTTCACGGGGACTGACCGACTTGGGCGCTGCCGGGGCCTGACCCGGTTTCTTGGACACGCTGAATCCAGCACCTGGTGCTGGGTAAGCGAGGTGATCCGAGAACCATGGCCAGGAAGAACTACTCCGAAGCGTTTCGTCGTCAGGCCGTCGACTTGTACGAGTCCACCCCGGGCGCCACGGTCCGCGGCATCGCCGATGACCTCGGCATCGTGCGCGGCACGCTGCGGCACTGGCTCGAGGCCTACGGGACCGGCAAGAAGACCGCCGCAGACGGGACGCTGACCTCCAGCCCACTGCAGTCCAAGCCGGCGGGGACGGGTGCTTCAGCACCGGCCGATCAGACGCCGGAGCAGAAGATCGCCCGGGACTGCTGCACGGATAGGTGACATCTGATCTGTGGCGTCGAGGGACGTTGCTGGACGGATGGACACCGTGCCCAAGCCCTACCCCAAAGAGTTCCGTGATGATGTCGTGCGGGTCGCTCGCAACCGTGAGCCGGGTCAGCAGTTGAAGCAGATTGCTGCTGACTTCGGGATCAGCGAGTCGTGCCTGACCAACTGGCTCAAGCGCGCCGATGTCGAGGACGGCACCGCGCCGGCCGTGACGAGTGAGCAGGCCAGCGAGCTGCGTGAGGGTCAAGTCCCTGGTGGTGGTGTAGCGCTGCGTTTTCCTTCGTGATGGGTCAGGCGGTAAGTGCGGGCAGGTCATCAGCTCCGATCTCGGGTTCGGTGGTGGGGACGATGTTGACTCGGCAGCGGGCGAGGACCTCGAGTCCGAGGTAGCGGCGGCCTTCGGCCCATTCGTCGGTCTGCTCGGCCAGTACGGCTCCGACGAGCCGGACGATGGCGGCGCGGGTGGGGAAGATGCCCACGGAGTCGGTGCGTCGCCGGATCTCGCGGTTGAGGCGTTCGGCGGGGTTGTTGGACCAGATCTGGGTCCACACGTCCTTGGGGAAGCTGGTGAAGGCCAGGATGTCGGCGCGGGCGCCGTCGAGGTGGTCGTGGACCTCGGGCAGCTTGCCCTCGACGTAGTCCAGCAGCCGATCGAACTGGGCGGCCACGGCGGGGCGGTCGGGCTGGTCGTAGACCGAGTGCAGCATCGCCTTGACTGCGGGCCACATGTTCTTGGGCGTCACGCCCATGAGGTTCGCGGCGTAGTGGGTGCGGCAGCGCTGCCACGATGCTCCAGGCAGGTTCGCCGCGATTGCCTCGACCAGGCCGGCGTGGGCATCTGAGGTGACCAGCCGGACCCCGGTCAGGCCGCGGGCCACCAGGTCGGCGAAGAACTCGTTCCATACCGGACCGGTCTCGGCGGTGGCGACGCGCATGCCGAGGACCTCGCGGTGTCCGTCGCCGTTGACGCCGGTGGCGATGAGCACGACGGCGTTGATGACCCGGCCGCCCTCGCGGAGCTTCATCGTCAACGCGTCGGCGGCCACGAACGTCAACGGCCCCGCAGCGTCCAGGGGTCGGTGTCGGAACTGCTCGACGTGCTCGTCGAGCTCGGCAGCCATCCGAGAGACCTGGGACTTCGACAGCGAGTCGATGCCCAAGGTCTTGACCAGCTTGTCCATCCGCCGGGTCGACACGCCGGCCAGGTAGCAGTCGGCCACCACGGTGATCAGCGCTGCCTCGGCGCGCTTGCGGCGCTCGAGGAGCCACTCGGGGAAGTAGGTGCCCTTGCGCAGCTTGGGGATCGCGACGTCGATGGTCCCGACCCGGGTGTCGAGGTCGCGGTGGCGGTAGCCGTTGCGCTGTGCGGTCCGGCCTGGCGTGGGGCGGCCGTACTCGGCGCCGACCACCGCATCGGCATCGGCACACAGCAGCGCGTTGATCATCGTCTGCAACAGCTCGCGCATCAGATCGGGGCTGGCTTCGGCGAGTGCTTCGCCCAGCAGACGTGCAGGGTCGACAATGTGGGGAGCGGTCATCGTGGTGACTCCGTTCGAGTGAGCTGTAGGAGGTGAACTCGAAGGATCACGCGGTGGCCGCGTCTGCGTCGACGTACACGCCGGCGACGATCTCGGCGACCGCGCTACACCACTATCGGGGACTCAACTCGGATCGCGCGCGACGCGCTTGAGGCTGCGGCCCGGAAGGAGCTGTCGCGGTTGAGTTGATGCCCCGAGAGAGCGCTCGTCTGTGGCCAGGCGTCGCGCGGGCCCTACGGGGCAGGGCTGTGGCGAAACCCTCCCAAAGAAGCCGACACCGCGTTGTTTCCGCCCACGCCCTCTAGCCCGCTCTCGGATCGAGAGCAGGCTGTAGTCAGACCCAGCGACGGCCGTGCACTGACATGTCGTCGGGCGGTCTGCGCCGGCTCACAGACCTGCGTGTCATCGCCGAGGGCAACATCGTTTTGGTTCCGGGGTCCCCGTGTAGTGCGGACCCCGGGAGCGTCCAATCTGGACACCCCCTAGCGCGGCTGAGTCCCTGTCCAGCGCCGCGCGAGGCCGGGTGGCTCTGGCTTGCACACGGACCCTGAGAAGCCATGTGCGACATGACGAAGGGGGCGGCGCTATCTCCGGTACGCGCGAGTGCGGGTGCAGCGCTTGCAGAGGCGCACCGGCCGGGGGAAGGCGTTGCCCTCGAGCGGCCCGCCCTCGTCCTTGCCGGGCACGCACCACCAGCCGCACAGGCTGCGGACCTCGATGCCGTAGCGGTCGGCCATCTCGAGGTCGGCCGCAAGGTACACGTGGAAGACGTCCGGGGTATCCACAGCATGGACACCCTTTGTTGAGGTGAGGGTGTGCGAGATCGGCACACCCTTCGTCTCGGCACTCATGCCCGACCGCCCCCTGACTGACGATCACGCACAAGGCGGGCGGTGGAGCGGGCGCACCGCAGGCAGTGGTCGGGACGGCTCGCCTCGGCGACCGTGATGCCGCGTCCACCGTCGACCTTGGAAGGCCATCCCACACGCCGCAGAGCATCCGCACCTGCACGCCGAGCTCGCGCGCCACCATGGCGTCACGTCGGTCGTAGCAGTGCCGCACACGACGCTTGCCGGGGCGCTGGGGCGCTGACGTCGCGGGGGTCTGAGCCGGACTCACACCCTTCGTCCGGGTGCTCACAATGCGTCCTCGAGCTGCTCGAGCGCCTGCGTGAGCGCGGCCGCGAGATAACGTGCCGACTCGACGTTGGCCTGCGGCCATTCCGGCAGCAGCACCGCAACGTCGGCACCGTCCGCGGGCGCGTACTCGAGGACAACCCCTGCTTGCCCGACCGTTACCGCGCGACGGTGGACGAGCTCGTTCGTCGCCATGTCGACGGAGTGCCTGGCGCACCACGACGGGCAGTCCTCGCGCTCGATACGAGCGTGGGTACTCGCTCACCGGCACCTGCAGCAGCCCGCAGGCCTCTGCCACGTCGGCCACGGTCGGGGTGTCGGGCACCGTGACGTCGGCGTGGCCCTCGTGGGCGAGGTCGGCTCGGAGGCCGGCGACGCTGCGCCCCGTGAAGGTGCTCATCGGGTCACCTCGAGGAAACAGACGACCGCCACGACGACGAGCGAGCCGAACAGGCCGATGGTCTGGGATGCGGCAACGGCCGCGGGCAGGGTGAACATGCGCGAGACCTCCTAGAGTCTGGCGTCCGCCCCCGGTAGTTCGCGCTACGCGGGGGCATCTTCGTGTCTGGTGGTCTGCCGTCGTATGCAGGGCATGTGCACCCGCCTACGACGAAAGCCCCAGACTCTGACTTTCGCAGAATCTGAGGCTTTCCGGATGGTGGACGTAAAGGGACTCGAACCCCTGACCTTTCGCGTGTGAAGCGAACGCTCTAACCAACTGAGCTATACGTCCGTGGTGCTCCCCGGGCCAGCGTCCCGGCCGGGCAACCTGAGCAGAGTACCTGCCCCGCTCCCTTCCGTGCCAATCGCCTCCGGTGCACGACGAAGGGAGCCGCTCGCGCGGCTCCCTTCGCTGTGGTTGACCCGGTGCCGTGTCAGCTCAGGGTCGCGGTGCCGAAGTCGGCCCCGTCGGCCGGGAGGCCGAGGAAGTTGACGAACTCGCGCATGATCGCGCCCCCCTCGGGGGCGACGGTGAGTGCCGCGGAGGTCTCCGAGGTCTGCTCCGCGTGGTAGAGCAGGACTCGGACGTCGTCGATGACACCGGTGACCTCGCCCTTGGCGATGTCGTACTTGATGTTCTTGATGGTCAGGCTGGAGCCGTCTGCCTTGGAGAGCGTGATGCTGCCCTTCTGGACGACGACACCGGACTTCGCCGGGTTGCTGACGACCTCGGCGACGATCGCACCGGTCGCGGGGTCGAAGGTGGTGCCACCATCGGCCGTGATGGTGAAGAGGCCGAGCTGGTTACCCAGGGTCAGCAGCGGGGAGACGGTCGTGGAGGTGACGGGAGCGGGCTTGGCAGCCGACGCGGTCCCGGCACTGGCGGCCACCAGGCCGAAGGACAACAGCAGACCCGTGATCAGGGCGAGCATCTTGCGCATGTCACGAACTTCTTTCGTCGTGGCGCCACACCGTCGTGACGCCGGTTACTCGACGGTATCCCACAAGTGACCGCTCGGTAAGGAAACGGTCAAGGTCATCGACGGACGGTCAGGACCGAGTCAGGCCCGGCACCATGACGAGGTACTGCTCGATGGCATCGGGCGTCCACCCGGGGACTCCCGTGATGAGCAGGGCGAGGTAGAAGCACAGCCAGCCGAAGGCCGCCGAGAGCAGCAGCATCGGGATCTTCGCCTTCCACGGCAGCGCCCGCGCGTACTGGTCGAAGGCCTTGACCTCCGCCTTGACGAACTGCGTGACCCGTCGGGCCCAGAGGAACTCGGTGCTCCACAGGAAGAGGCCGATGAAGATCACCGCCCACCCGGGTCCGATGAGCGGCACCATCGGGATGCCCGCGATGATCAGCGCCAGGCCGAGCACCGCGATGACGATGCGGTAGAGCGGCCCGGTGACCGGGTTGGTGCGCACGGCCCGGCGCCAGCGGATCGGGTCCTCGTGCGCGTCGATCTTGCCGTCCGTGCCGAAGCGGTCGAGCAGCTCCTGCCGCACGATCGCGTGCTGCTCGCGACGGATGTCCCGGTACGAGCGTCGCCGCCCCTGCCCGTCCTTGCCCTGCCCTGCGTCCTCGGCAGCGATGTCCACGTCCACGTCCCCCACGGTGGTCTCCACGGTGCTCAGGGATTGAGGTCCGCCGCAGAGGCCTTGGCGAAGGCCTCACGCACCCTGGTCGTGATCGGTCCCGGCGCGTCCAGCTCGCGTCCGTCGATGGCGTGGATCGGCTGCACGTCGCGGGTGCTGCTCGTGAGGAAGGCCTCCTCGGCGCGCTCGAGGACGGTGAAGGGCATCGTCTCCTCGACCACCTCGATGCCGACCTCGTGGGCGTACTCGATCGTCAGCTCGCGGGTGATGCCGGCCAGGCAGGCGCTCTCCAGCGGCGGCGTGCGCAGCACACCGTCGACGACGACGAAGATGTTGCTGCCCGTCCCCTCGCACAGCTCGTCGCGGTCGTTGGCGAAGATCGCCTCGGTGCCCCCCTTCGCCTTGGCGTGGGCCAGCGCGATGACGTTGTCGGCGTAGGAGGTCGTCTTCAGACCCGCGGTCGCGGCGCGCGAGTTGCGGGTCCACGGCACCGTCGCCACCGCGGTCGTCTCGGCGAAGGGGGCGACCTCCGCGGCCGTGACGATGTAGGTCTGCCCGTGGTCACCCCGGTCGGAGCCGAGCGGCCCGGGACCGCCGGTGATCGTGTAGCGCAGCCGGCCGAAGCCGATCGTGGGCCCGTCGGCGAGCACGGCGTCGATCCCCTGCTGCAGCCGCTCGCGGTCGAGGGCCGGCAGCCCCAGCCCGGCGAGCGTGCGGTCCATCCGCGCGGCGTGCCGATCGGCGGCGAAGACCTCGCCGTCGACGATCTTGCACGTCTCGAACCCGCCGTCGCCCACGGTGACACCGTGGTCGAGCGCGGCGAGGGACGGCGCGTGCGCCCCCACGAGCGATCCGTCGACCCAGACCCTGACCTCGTTGCTCATGCCCTCACTCTTCCAGATGCCAGTCCGACGAGGGTGCGTGCCTTGAGCTCGCACTCCCTCCACTCCCCTTCGGGATCCGAAGCCCACGTGATGCCGGCCCCGGTGCCGAAACGCAGGCGGCGCACCCCGTCCGGGTCCACCGTCGCGTAGAACGTGCGGATACCCACCGCGAGTTCCCCGCGCGGACCATCGGGGTGGTCGGCGTCGACCCACCCCACTGCCCCGCAGTACGGGCCGCGCGGGACGGGCTCGAGGTCGGCGATCGCCGTCAGGGCGCTCGACTTGGGCGCGCCACTCACCGACCCCGGAGGGAAGCTCGCCGAGAGCACGTCCGCCCAGGTCGTGCCCGCGCGCAGCCGGCCCGCGACGTCGCTCACGAGGTGGACCAGGCCCGGGTGCTCCTCCGGCCCGCAGAGCCGCTCGACGACGACGCTGCCGGGCTCGCACACGTGCTGCAGGTCGTTGCGCACGAGGTCGACGATCATGACGTTCTCCGCGACGTCCTTGGTCAGCATCTGCTCGAGGCTCGGCGCCGTCCCCTTGATCGGGCTGGAGCACAGCCGGTCGCCGGTGCGCGTCAGGTAGCGCTCGGGAGAGGCGGTGACGACGTCCACCCCGGCGGACGGGACGTGCACGACCCCGGCGAAGGGGGCGGGGTTGCCCCGTGCGAGGACAGCCGCCAGATCGGGCAGGTGTGCGCCATCGGGCAGCGGCGCGGCGAGCACCGTCGTGAGGTTGACCTGGTAGACGGTGCCGGCCGCGATCCGCGAGCGGATCTCCTCCACGCCCGCGACATAGCCGGCGCGCTCGAGCGAGGCGGCCCACCCGGTGACGGCCGGCCAGCGGTCCGGATCACCCGGCGGGTCTCCCCCTTCGTCACGCCGGGCGAAGCGGACTGCCGTGAGGGCACCCTCGAAGTCGAGCACGACCGCCCAGCAGCCGGACTCGAGGTCCGCGCGGTCGTGGCTGACCTCGACCGGGTCGGACCACGTCGTCGATCCGAAGCGCGCGAACTCCACCCCGCGAGGATATGCGGATCAGCGCTGGTCGAGGCGCGCGACCGCTCGCTTGCCGGCCGTCCGGCGGAAGGAGACCTCGAGGAGCTCGGCGACCTCCTGCCAGTCGCCCTCGTCGGCGAGGTCGACGCCCACCCAGCCACTCGGGCCGAGGTAGGCGGGTCGATAGCAGCGCGCCTCCTCGAGCAGCGCGCGGGCCTCCTCCTCGTCGGGCAGGACGACCAGGGACTGCGGGTGCTGCTCCCACTCGCCGTCGACCTTGAGCGATCCCCCGTAGTAGGCGAAGACCTTGGTGGTGAAGAAGGCGGGCCGGCCGTGACTGATCTTTTCGGCGGCATCGGGCAGGTCGAGCGCGAGCGCGCGCACCCGGTGCAGGACCGGGTCGTCGTCCTCGAACATCCGTGAATGGGCCACGCTCCCGACCCTAGCCGCACCCCGCCAGAGGGGCCGGGCGTAGCACCGAGCGGCAAGTCAGCGGCAAGTTGTCCCGCGGCTCTGGATCCCGCCGTGGCGGGCCATTTACATTTTGACCACCGAGAGATTTCCGGGGGGAGAGGGAAGGGTCAGGGGCCGTCCTGCACAGGACGGCCCCTTCACCTGTCAGGATCCCGTAGGCAGGACAGGACGCCGAGGGTCAGGCAGGGTGAGGGGCATGAGCCGATCGACGGGTGGCCCGTTGCTCGCGCGACTGCGTCGCGGGCACGGGCTGACGCAGAGCGACCTCAGCCAGCGTTCTGGGCTCAGCGTGCGCACGATCCGGGGACTGGAGCGGGGCGAGATCCTCACCCCCCAGATCCCCACGCTCCAGCAGCTGGCCCTCGCGCTCGACCTCGGACCGCAGGCCCAGGCCGAGTTCATGCATGCCTGGTCGACGCCGAGGATGCCCGGCTTCGACGAGCTGCTCGTGGACCCGAGCCTGTCGGAGATGGAGCAGATCGACGCGCTGACGCGCACCGTGCTCGGCAGCTACCGGGTCATCAGCCAGGTCTGGCGCACCCGGGTCTCGGCCGATCGGCGTCTCGTGCACACCGGATGCCACTCGGCCATCGTCGCCGTGGAGGACGGCCTGGACCGCGTCGTGAACGTGCAGAACGGCGACGACTCCATGGCCGCGGCGGACCTGCGCTTCAACCCGCTGCTGGGCTGCCGGCTCGACTCGCGACGCGACTTCCCCGAGAGCAATGTCGCCGTCTTCGAGGTCGGCCTCCCACGACCGCTGGCGAAGGGAGAGACCCACGCCTACGCGTACGAGATCGTCGACGAGGGCGAGGGCCCGACGGACTCCGACGGGTTCGTCTGGGGTCCGCCGCACACCGCTCGCTCGATCGTGGTGTCCGTCGACTTCGCCGTCCCGCCCCGCGAGGTCACCCGCATCGAGCGGCATCCCGGAGGCGACTTCCTCACCATCGGCGAGGTGGAGCTCGACGAGGCCAACCGCGCCTCGCTCGTGCTCGAGGACGCGGGCCCGGGGGCCTTCGGCTTCGCCTGGTCGTGGTGAGCCGGCCGCACGGCGACGGCTCACCACGGACTCAGGCCTCGATGCGGGCGCGCAACCTCGCGCAGATGCTCGTGAGGATCCGTGAGACCTGCATCTGGCTGACCCCGATGCGCTCCCCGATCTGCCGCTGGGTGAGGTCCTGCCCGAAGCGCAGGCTGATGATGCGGCGGTCGCGCTCGTCGAGGTCGGCCATCGCGGCCCGCAGCGAGATGAGCGTGACGGACCGGTCGAAGGGGTCCTCCCGCCCGTCGTCGAGGGTGTCGCCGAGTGTCGAGGTGGCGTCGTCGTGGACGGGCTGGTCCAGGGAGGTCGAGCGGTAGCGGTCACCGGCCGCGCGGGCCCGGCGGACGTCCTCGGGGGTGACACCCCCTTCCTGGGCGATCTCGTCCACCGACGGGTCACGCTGCAGACGCTGCTGCAGGGCCGTGGTGGTCTCCCGCACGCGGTGGTGCATCTCCTGCAGACCGCGCGGCGGACGCACCGCCCACCCGTGGTCGCGGAAGTGTCGCTTGAGCTCCCCGGTGATCGTCGGGGCGGCGAAGGCGCTGAAGCCACTCCCCCTCTCGGGGTCATAGCGCCGGGCGGCGAGGACCAGGCCGAGCATCGCGACCTGGACGAGGTCGTCGAGGTCGATGCCGCGGCCGGCGAAACGCGTGGCCAACCCGACGGCGAGGCCCTCGTTGGTCATGACGGCTCGTTCGCGCAGGCGTGCGGCGTGGGCGGGATCGGACTCGGCGTGCGCCTGAGCCAGCAGATCGGTGGTCCGACGGTCACGCTCCCCGTACGATCCGGTGGATTCTGCGGTGCCGGTATGGGTGATGGACATGCGGCGGCCTCACTCTCATGGAGCAATGGGCCAGCCACGGTCTCGAGCCGACGTCGTACTCCCCACCCAACCACCGCATCCATCGACACGCAACACATCGGCGCATCACGTGCGCCGAGCGGGGCATGCCTGCTGCCCGTGGGGGTAGGGGCGACAATGACGATCCGGCCTGCAGCCGACCCGGGACAGGGGGTGAACGCAGCCGTGACGACACGCAACCGGAAGACGTGCAAGGCGCTGGAGCGCTACCTCGGCCGCGAGGTCCACGCCGCCGACGGGACCCTGCTCGGGCACGTCAGCGACGTGCTGGTGGACGTGCGCAGCGGTACTGCCGATTGGCTCGTGGTGCTCTTGGTCGGTCCCCTCCCCCGGCATCGCGCCATCCCGTTGCGGATGTCCATCGAGGTCACCGGACGTGTGCTCGTCCCGACCTCTCGTGCCGCGCTCCGTGCGGCGCCGGCGGTCCGGCCGGGACGGGCCCTCTCCGCGCCCGAGGAACGACGTCAGCGGCGCCACTGGTCCGAGGGATAGCATCCTCCCGAAGCAGAGCGGGTACGGCCCAAGAATGGGCCTGCCCGCACCACGAGAGGAGCCGTGACCCCGTGAAGGATGCCGATCTGGCGCACATCGTCGAGCAGCTGTCGACGGAGCCGGACGAGAGCTACACCCTGCAGCAGGTCGTCGACCAGGCCGTCGCCAACGTGCCCGGGTGCGACATGTGCAGCGTCTTCGTGCGCGTGGGCAAGACCGTGCAGGTCGCGGCGACCACCGATCCGCGGGCCCGGGCCGTCGACGACCTGCAGTTCGACCTCGACGAGGGGCCCTGCCTGTCGGTGCTCAAGGAGCACGAGATCGCCTCAGTGCCGGACACGGAGGCCGACCAGCGCTGGCCCCGGTGGAGCTCGGGCGCCGCCGAGCAGGGCGTCCGCTCGTCGCTCAGCGTGCGGCTGGCGATCGAGGAGCCCTACCTCGCCTGCCTCAACATGTACTCGTCACGGGTCGAGGGCTTCGACGACGACGCCCTCGAGGAGTCGGTCGTCTACGCCCGTCTGGCCTCGGTCGCCCTGCTGCAGGCCCGGGAGATCTCCGGCCTGCGCAGCGCCCTCGGCAACCGTCTGCTCATCGGGGCCGCGCAGGGCATCCTCATGGAGCGCTACGGCCTGACGATGGGTCGGGCCTTCGAGGTGCTTCGCCGGCACTCCAACGAGACCAACACCAAGCTGCACGACGTGGCCCAAGGGGTCGTCGACGGCATCACGCTGCGCCAGTCCTGACGTCCCGCGCCCGGCGGACGGTCAGCCGGGCGGCGCGGGGACCGGCCGCTCACGCAGCGCGGTCGCGACGGCCACGAGGTTGGAGGCCATCGTCCGCCCGGTCTCGGCGGACCAGTCGCGCTTGTGGTCGGTCTCTGTGTACGAGGGGCCGGGTCCCGGACCCATGTTCCAGTAGGTCCACGCCTGCCCGGGCACAGTGAACCCGATGTCACCGAGTGCCCCGGCCACCTCGGCGATGACATGGTGCGCGCCGTCCTCGTTGCCGGTGACGACGACTCCGGCGACCTTGTTGTAGGCCACCGGGGTGCCGTCGTCGCGCGTCTCGGAAATCATCGCGTCGAGGCGCTCGAGCACCACCTTGGACACACTCGAGGGCTGACCGAGCCACGTGGGTGTCGCGATGACAAGGATGTCGCTGCCGAGGACCTCGGCATGGATCGCCGGCCACTCGTCCCCGCTGCCCATGTCCGTCGACACGCCGTACGGGATCGAGTGGTCGACGACCCGATGGACGCCCACGTCCACGCCATGCTCCTCCAGCGCCGAGATCACCACGTCGGCGAGCGCCTGCGTGTTCGACGGCTCCGGGGAGGCCTTGAGGGTGCAGTTCAGGACGAGTGCCTTCATGCCGTCGGACTACCCCTGGGGTAGCCGGACAAACCGTTGCCACGACCCGGAGTGGTCGCCCGGGCCGGCATGGGACCTGCCGCGCCGGGTAGGTGGACGCTGGCCGAAGGGAGAGCCATGCCCGCAACCGACGTCACCGTCCCCCGTGACGAGTGGCGCGACCGCGCCCGCGCGCGGGCGACATCCTTCGTCCCGCCCCTGCGCTCACCCCGCACCCGCTCCGACCTCGTCCAGATCCTCAAGGCCGTGCTCGCCGCCGTGCTCGCGTGGTACGTCGCGGCGCACCTCCTCGGGTTGACCGAGTCGTTCATGGCCCCGTGGACGGCGATGCTCACCGTGCACGCCACGGTCTACCGATCCTTCACCAGGGGCGGCCAGGTCGTGCTCGCGTCGCTCGCCGGCATCCTCCTCGCGTACTTGGCTGTCGAGTTCGTAGGCCAGTCACCGGCGGCCCTCGGCGTGGCCCTGCTCGTCGGCATGCTCCTCGGCCGGCTGCGCCCGATCCGCGACGAGGGCAGCACGGTGGCGACGACCGCCCTCTTCGTCGTCACCGCCGGGCAGGCCGAGCAGGGTCCGGTCCTGCTCGACCGGGTCGTCTGCACCGGCGTGGGCGTGGCCCTCGGCATCATCGTCAACTTCGTCGTGCTCGCCCCGCTCGACGACCGCCTCGCCCGCCAAGAGGTCGATGCCCTTCGGACGCAGCTTGGGGAGCTGCTGCGCGACATGGCCGATGCCCTGCGTGGCGACGGCGAGGTCGACCCGCTCGCCTGGCTCCGACGCTCGCGTCGCGCGGAGGACCGGGTCGGGCGTGCCCGGGAGTTGTTGCGGCACACCCGGGAGGCCCGCCGCGGCAACCCCCGGCGTCGCTCGCGTCAGCTGGACCCCGTCGCGTACGAGACCCTGCTGCTACGCATCGACGAGGGCATCGCCCAGGCTCGGGCGATCGCTCGCACCGTGCAGCACTCGCCGGTCGAGCCCGCCCGGTGGGACGAGGACTTCTGCGAGGTGTGGACACGGCTGCTGTGCGACCTCGGGGAGCGGGTGGCCGACCCGGAGGCGGGGCTACCGAGCCTGCGGCCACGGCTGAACTCCCTGACCCAGCAGATGTCCCGTGAAGACCTCCCGGAGGTCGAGTGGCCGGTGTACGGGGCGCTGATCAACAGCACGCGCAGCATCATCAACATCCTCGACGAGGTCCTCACCCGCCCGCAGGAGTGAGGACCTACGCCGACCCGGTGTCGCCATGCGCCCGCAGCGGGCGCGTGGCCGGTCCCTCGAGCACCTCGCCGTCCGGGGCGAAGCGGGACCCGTGCAGCGGGCAGTCCCAGGTCCGCTCCGCGTCGTTCCACTCCACCACTCCACCGAGGTGGGTGCACAGGGCGGAGACGGCGCAGGTCCCCCCGTCGACGGTGGACCGCGCGGTCGGGACGAGACCGTCGCGACCGACCTCCCCTTCGCCCTCGGGTGGACGGGTCGGGCGAAGGGGGCGCACCGCCACCCCGGCGGCACCCGAGAGCAGGTCGAGACCGACGCGGGCGTTCATGCCGACGATGCGCCCGGCGGCACGCGGACGGGTGATGCGCCGGTGGACCGGCCGCGACCACGACATGCTGCCGCCGAGGATGTCCGCGCTGATGTCGAGCGCCGCGGCGACGCCGCCGGTCATCCCCCACTTGTCGTAGCCGGTCGCGACGTGCACGTGGCCGAGACCGCGCGGCATGCGCCCGACGAAGGGCAGGCCGTCGTGCGAGCGGTAGTCCTGGGCCGACCACGCGTGTG
The DNA here is from genome assembly GCF_001570945.1 of Janibacter anophelis NBRC 107843. Taxonomy (GTDB): domain Bacteria; phylum Actinomycetota; class Actinomycetes; order Actinomycetales; family Dermatophilaceae; genus Janibacter; species Janibacter anophelis. The sequence continues at coordinate 912 of NZ_BCSQ01000072.1, read as the reverse complement.
TCTCGACGGCATCGGGGAAGTGCACGGCGGTCCAAGCACGCAGCCGCTCGAGGTGCTCGGCCTCGGAGCGGGCCCGGCCGACCGGGTGCCCCTCACCGCCGACGAGCAGGAGCGACCCCGGGGCATCGCGCACGGACCGGGTCGGGCCGTCGGCGGAGATGAGCATCAGCTGCGGCGGGTCGGGGTGCTCGTGCGCGATAGCGTAGGAGCGCGAGGCGCTCACCTTGGCGAAGTAGCCACCACGGTCCAGCACCGGCGTGCCCGTCGCCAGGACGAGATGGTCGCACTGCGTCCGGCCGCGGGTGTGCCGCACCACCGGTCGCAGCGTCCGGCCCGTGCCGGTGACACGCGCGCCCGTGACGACCAGACCACCGTGGGCGCGCACGTCCTCGACGAGCGCGGTGAGCAGGTCCATGGGATCGAGCTGCGCCTGGTCGTCGAGGACGACTCCCCCGGCGTGCTCGAAGGGCACCGGCAGGTCGTGTGCCCAGCGCACGGGCAGGCCGAGGCGTGAGGCGGCGTCGAGCTCCTCGCGCGCCCGCTCGAGGCCCTGACCACGGTCCGGTGCGTAGGTCACGGCAGGACGCACCTGGTACGGCACGTCGCGCTCCTCGCAGTAGCGCAGCAGCCAGTCGCGCCCCTCGCGGTTGCCCTCGACGTGGGCGCCGACGACCTCCTCCGACTGGTCGCGCAGCAGCCGCGACCAGCGGGTGCCCTGCAGCACGGACACCTTGGCAGTGCTGTGGCCGGTCGTCACCGCCCCGACGTCGCGCGCCTCGAGGACGACCACTCGGCGCCCCGCGCGAGCGAGGAGGAGCGCGGTCACGAGCCCGGTGATGCCCGCGCCGACGACCACGTCATCGCACCGCTCCGGCGGGTCGTCCGAGGTGATCGGCGGGCGCGCGGCCCGCC
>NZ_BCSQ01000071.1 GCF_001570945.1 Janibacter anophelis NBRC 107843 | reverse complement strand
CCCGGTCCGGCCCACCCGAGCCTCCCGCGACGACAACTCACCGGCGGCCGCACGCTCCGCCACATCGGCGTCCTGCCCGGCCACGAACGCGGCCGTCGCCCGGGCCTGCACCCCGGCCGTCGCGCCCTTGATCGACTCCAGCACCCCGATGACCTCGACCAGCTGCGCCGGCGCCAGCCCCTCCACCCCAGCCGTCGACAGGTCCGACAACATCCCCGCCAACCGCTCCGGCAACGCCACCGGTTCAGGGATGCAGGGCGCGGCGGCAACCGGCTCCTCGACGGTGCTGGTGTCGGTCTGCTCGGTCATCGCGCTCCCCCTTCGCTCACTCCATTGTCGAACAGGTGTTCGAACAATTCAAGAGGGTGGGGACAACTTTTTTCTATGGGTCCGAGAGGTGGTCTCGAGGCTGCGCCCGCTGCACGGACTCCGCACCTCGACCCACGTGAGTCGGAGGGTCTCGAGGCTCGCGCCCGGGGGGCGCTCGCACCTCGACCAGCGTTGGCGCTCGCACCCCCACCCGAACGTGGGACCCAGACCAGCGACAGCCACCCTCCTCCCCACCACCGACAACCCTCCGACATCGGCAGCGTCACCTCCCGTTAAACTGGTCACCCGTCCCCGGACCCCTCGAGAGGCCCTCGTGACCCTGCTGCTGCTCGCCCACTTCGTGGCGGCAGCAGTTGCGCCCGGACTGGCCCGGATGATCCACCGACGGTCCTTCCTCGTCCTCGCGACCGTGCCGGCCGCGACCTTCGCCTGGCTCGTCGCGCAGAGCGGCCGCGTCGCCGACGGGGGCGTCGTCGTCGAGCACATCAGCTGGGTGCCGCAGCTCGGGATGGACTTCGACCTGCGACTCGGGGCCCTGCAGTGGCTCCTCGGCCTACTCGTCAGCGGCGTCGGCGCCCTCGCGCTCATCTACTGCGCCTGGTACTTCAAGCACGACGACCCGAGCCTGTGGCGCTTCACGGGTGTCTTCACCGCCTTCGCCGGCGCCATGCTCGGCCTCGTCCTCGCCGACAACCTGCTCGCTCTGTACGTCTTCTGGGAGCTGACGACGGTCTTCTCCTACACGCTCATCGGCCACAACCCGGTGCGCTCGGCCAACCGGCGCTCGGCGACTCAGGCGCTGCTGGTCACGACCTTCGGCGGGCTGGCGATGCTCGTCGGCACGATCATCCTCGGCCAGACCTCCAGCTACTCGATCAGCGAGATGCTCGCCGACCCGCCGCCCGCGGGCGCCTTGACGACCACCGCGGTCGTGCTCGTACTCGTGGGCGCACTGACGAAGTCCGCCCAAATCCCCTTCCACTTCTGGCTGCCGGGCGCCATGGCCGCGCCGACCCCGGTGAGCGCCTACCTGCACGCCGCCTCGATGGTCAAGGCCGGCATCTACGTCGTCATCCTCCTCGCGCCCGCCTTCCACGACGTCCCCGGCTGGCACGTCCTGACCGTCGGGTTGGGCCTGTGGACCATGGTCGTCGGCGGGTGGCGGGCGTTGCGGCAGGACGACATCAAGCTCCTGCTCGCCTACGGCACCGTGAGCCAGCTCGGCATGATGACCGCCCTCGCGGGCGTCGGGACCAAGGCGGCGGGACTGGCGGCCTTCGCCCTCGTCCTCTCCCACGCCCTCTTCAAGTCCGTCCTCTTCTTCACGGTCGGCATCATCGACAAGGGCACCGGCACGCGCGACCTCACCCAGCTGCACGGCATCGCCCGCCAGGCACCGGTGCTCACCGTCACCGCGGTGGTCTCCGCGGCCTCCATGGCCGGCCTGCCGCCACTCATCGGCTTCGTCGCCAAGGAGTCGGCGCTCGCCGCGGCCGCCGAGGCCACCCACGGGGAGCTCACCGGCGTCGTGGGGTGGCTGGTCGTCATCGGTCTCGTCGCCGGCTCGACGCTCACCGTGGCCTACTCCGCGCGGTTCATCTGGGGTGCCTTCGCGACGAAGGGGGCGACCGGCGCCGCCCCCAGCCCGACCCCCTTCGCCGCGTCCAACGCACTGCTCATCGCCCCCGTGCTCCTCGCCGCGACGACGCTTGCCGGCGGCTTCCTCGGCGACCTGTGGACCGACCTCTTCTATCCCTACGTGGCCACCCTCGACGGGCCGGAGCCGGAGCACCTGGCGCTGTGGCACGGGATCACCCCCGCCTTGGGCCTGTCCGCCGTGGCCATCGCGGGCGGCCTGCTCCTCTTCGCCGGGCGCGCCCCCTTCGCCCGGCTCCAGGCAAAGGTGCCGCAGGTCGTCGACGCCGAGCGCGTCTACCAGCGCTTCATGCGAGCACTGGACCGCTTCGCCGTCGAGGTGACCGCGCTGTCGCAGGGCGGCTCGCTGCCCACCTACCTCGCGACGATCTTCCTCGTCGTCCTCATCCTCCCCGGCGGCGTCGCCGCGACCGCGCTGCCCGGCTCGCAGGTGCGCCCGTGGGACACCCTCGCCCAGGCCGTCGTCGCCGCCTTCGTCATCGCCGGCGCCGTGCTCGCCGTGCGGGCGCGCAACCGGCTGCAGTCCGTCATGTTCGTCGGCACGACCGGCTACGGGCTCGCCCTGCTCTTCCTCCTCCACGGAGCCCCCGACCTCGCGCTGACCCAGGTGCTCGTCGAGACCTTCAGCCTCGTCCTCTTCGTGCTCGTCCTGCGCAAGCTGCCCGAGCGGTTCCGCCGACGCCCCCGGGCCGAGCGGCGCTCATGGCGCCGCACGTGGCGCCTGGCCCTCGCCGGGTCCATCGGTGCCGCGATCTCCGCGATCACGGTCGTCGCGGCCAACGCGCGGGTGCACGAGCCGATCTCACGTGCCTTCCCCGAGGAGGCCTACTCCTTCGGCCACGGCAAGAACGTCGTCAACGTCACCCTCGTCGACATCCGCGCCTGGGACACCCTGGGCGAGATCTCCGTCCTCGTCGCCGCGGCCACCGGCATAGCCAGCCTCGTCTTCGTGCGCACCCAGGACGTCGAGCGCTCGTGGACCCGGCGCCACCAGCAGGGGGAACTGATCCCCTCGGTCCCACGCGAGCGTCGCTCGGTCATCCTCGAGACGGCCACCCGACTGGTCTTCCACGTGATGATCCTGCTCTCGCTCTACCTGCTCTTCGCCGGGCACAACCAGGTCGGCGGTGGCTTCGCCGGCGGTCTCGTCCTCGGACTGGCCCTGCTCGTGCGCTACCTGGCCGGCGGCCGCTCCGAGCTCGACCACGCCGCACCCGTGAGCGCCGGTCTCGTCCTCGGCGCCGGGCTCGCCGTCTCCGCGATCGCCGCGCTCGCGCCGCTCGCCTTCGGCGGCACCGTCCTGCAGTCCGCGGTCGTCGAGCTCGACCTCCCGCTGTGGGGGCCGGTCAAGCTCGTCACCGCGCTGCTCTTCGACATCGGCGTCTACCTCATCGTCGTCGGACTGGCCCTCGACGTCGTCCGCTCGCTCGGGTCGGGCATCGACAAGCAGTCCGAAGAGGACGGGGTCACCGCATGACCGCCATCGCGCCCAACCTCAGCCTCGTCATCGTCGCCGGCTTCCTCATCGCGACCGGCGTCTACCTCCTGCTCGAGCGGGCCCTGACCCGCCTGCTCCTCGGGATCGTCCTCGCGAGCAACGGCGTCGCCACGCTCTACCTCGTCGTCTCCGGCCCGGCGAAGGGTGCCCCCTTCGTCGGTGCACGCCCACCGGAGGAGATGAGCGACCCGCTCCCCCAGGCGATGGTGCTCACCGCGATCGTCATCGCACTGGCGTCGGTGGCCTTCGTCCTCTCCCTCGCCTACCGGCAGTGGCGGATCACCGGCAGTGACGACGTGCCCGACGACGCCGAGGACGAGCTGATCAAGCGCCTCGCCGACCGCGACGAGGTCTCGAGCACCTACGACCCGGACACCCAGTCCACGACCACCGCAGACGAGGAGGACGCGACCGCATGAGCTACGCCAACCTCCTCCCCCTGCCCGTCCTGCTGCCGCTGCTCGGCGCCGCCCTCACCCTCGTCGCACGCCGACAGGCCCGCACCCAGGTGGCCATCAGCCTCGCGGTGCTCGCCGCGAGCCTCGGCGTCGCCATCGCCCTCATGTGGGGCACGCATTTCAACGGCCCGATCGTCCTGTGGCTCGGTGGCTGGAGCGAGCCCCTCGGCATCGCCCTCGTCGCGGACCGGCTGTCCGCCCTCATGCTGCTCATCAGCAGCTTCGTCATCCTCTCCGTGCTCGTCTTCGCCATCGGCCAGGGCGTCGCCGACGGCGACGAGGACTCACCGCTGTCGATCTACTTCCCCACCTACCTCGTGCTGTCGGCCGGGGTGTCCAATGCCTTCCTCGCCGGCGACCTGTTCAACCTCTTCGTCAGCTTCGAGATGCTGCTCTTCGCCTCCTTCGTCCTGCTGACGCTCGGAGGCAGCGGCGCGCGGATCCGGGCCGGGACGACCTACGTCATCGTCTCGATGGTCTCCTCCTTCCTCTTCCTCGTCGCCATCGCCGTGACGTACGCGGCCACCGGCACGGCCAACCTCGCGCAGCTCTCCCTGCGACTGCCCGACATCGACCCGACGGTCGGCCTGGCGCTGCAACTGATGCTGCTCACGGTCTTCGGCATCAAGGCCGCGGTCTTCCCGATGTCCGCGTGGCTGCCCGACAGCTACCCGTCGGCGCCGGTGCCGGTCTCCGCGGTCTTCGCCGGGCTGCTCACCAAGGTCGGCGTCTACGCGATCGTGCGCACCCAGTTCCTGCTCTTCCCCGACTCACCGCTGCACAACCTCATCATGATCGCCGGACTGCTGACGATGCTCGTCGGCATCCTCGGAGCGGTCGCCCAGCCGGGCATCAAGCGGATGCTCTCCTTCACCCTCGTCAGCCACATCGGCTACATGCTCTTCGGTATCGGCGTGGCCAGCGAGCTCGGTCTGTCCTCCGCGATCTTCTACATCGCCCACCACATCACCGTGCAGACGGCGCTCTTCCTCATCTCCGGGCTCATCGAGCGCGTCGGCGGCTCGACCGTCATCGACCGCCTCGGTGGCCTGGCGGCCACGTCACCCGTGCTCGCCATCCTCTTCTTCGTCCCTGCGATGAACCTCGCCGGCATCCCTCCCTTCTCCGGCTTCGTCGGCAAGGTCGGGCTGCTGCAGGCCGGTGCCGCCGACGGCGGCGCTGTCGCGTGGACGCTCGTCGTCGGCTCCGTCGTCACCTCCCTGCTCACCCTCTACGCGGTGGCCAAGACGTGGAGCTACGCCTTCTGGCGGCCGCGCGCCGAGGAGGGCGCCGAGCACACCCTCGAGATGCCGATGCTCACCCCGAGCTTCGGGCGGCTGAGTGATGCCATCGGGGCCGTCGTCGCGCACGAACGCCCGGCCACCCCCATCGCCCCGCCCCCCGCCGCACCGCAGGTGGAGCGGCCGATGCCGCCGCTCATGCTGGGTGCGGCGACCGCCGTCGTCGTCTTCAGCCTCGGCCTGTCCCTCTTCGCCGGGCCGCTCATCACCTACACCGACGCCGCCGCGCGCCAGATGATCACCCGGGACGGCTACGTCAAGGCCGTGCTGCCGCAGGAGGGGCCCTGATGGACGCGGAGGTGCAGCCCACGACGAGCCGCCGCGGCGGCTGGCAGCCGCGCGCGATCATCGCGCTCGCGCTCACCTGGGTGCTGCTGTGGGACAAGGTCTCGCTCGGCAACATCATCAACGGCCTGATCATCGGAGCCGTCGTCACGCAGATCTTCCCGCTGCCGTCGATCCAGTACTTCGGGCGCGTCCACCCGTGGCGGCTCGCGCTCCTGCTCGGACGCTTCCTCGTCGACCTCGTCGTCGCCGCCGTCGAGATCGTCGTCGCGACGCTCAGCCCCCGCCCCTCGCGCGGCGGGTCGATCGTCGAGGTGCAGCTGCGGACACGCTCCGAGTTCTACATGACACTCGTCTCCGCGCTCGTCTCGCTCGTACCCGGGTCGATCGTCGTCGAGGCCCGCCGACGCGCCGGCATCCTCTACGTCCACGGGTTCCACATCACCTCCCCCGAGGGCCTGGAGGAGCTGCGACAGGACGTGCTCGACGTCGAGACGCGTGTCGTGCGGGCCCTGGGCACCGCCGAGGAGATCGGCCTCTGCACGCGGGAGGAGACCCCATGACCTCGATCATCCTCAGCATCGCGCTCGGCCTGCTCTTCGCGGCCGCGGCTCTCGTGCTCGTCCGCGTCTACCTGGGCCCCACCAACCTCGACCGGGCGCTCAGCCTCGACGTGCTCATCGTCATCGTCACCGGCATCATCGCCACCCAGATCCTGCGCATCGACGACGTCGGAGCGCTGCCGATCATGGTCGTCTTCAGCCTGACCGGGTTCGTCGGGTCGTTGTCGGTGGCCCGGTTCATGGCGCGCAAGGAGGACGAGTCATGAGCTGGCAGGAGGCCTGCGACCTCGCCGGCGCCATCAGCATCCTGCTCGGCGCCGTGCTCGCCCTCGTCGGGGCGATCGGCCTGGTGCGGCTGCCCGACGTCTTCGCCCGCATGCACGCGGCGACCAAGCCGCAGACGCTCGGGCTGCTGCTCATCCTCGTCGGCCTGGCGCTCAACGTGCGCACCTGGGCGTCGGTCGCGACGCTGCTCATCGTCATCGGCGCGCAGGCCCTCACCGCCCCCGTCACGGCCCACATGCTCGGCCGCGCCGGGTACCGCTCCGGCATCTCCGAGGACGACCTGCTCCACCACGACGAGCTCGGTGAGGCCTACCGCCGGATGCAGGCCGAGGACGGCCCCCGGCCGTAGTCGATGGGCCCTGGGCCCTTCCGCAGTGGACGGCAACGCGCCGACGAGTCGTCCGCGTGTTCACCTCCACCCAGGAGCCGAGTGACGACGAAGGGGGCGAAGGGAGATGGTCTCCCTTCGCCCCCTTCGTCCGGGGTGGTCTGCGCTCAGACGCGGCCGTAGCCGGAGACGCCGTCGAAGACCGGACGGATGCTGACCGACTTGCCCGTGCGCGGCGCGTCGATCATCATGCCGTCGCCGAGGTAGATGCCCATGTGGTAGGACGGCGACCCGAAGAACACGAGGTCACCGGGCTGCGGGTTCGACACCGGCGTGGTGGCCGCCTGCTGCTGGGTCGTCGTGCGCGGCAGCGAGATGCCGGCCTTGGCGAAGACGTACTGGGTGAAGCCCGAGCAGTCGAAGCCGGAGGGCGTGGAGCCGCCGTAGACGTACGGGGTGCCGATGTACTGCTTGGCGATCGCGATGACGCCGCTGGCGCTGGACGACGAGGGAGCCGGCGCGGACTCGGTCGTGGTCTCGGCCGGGGCCTGGCGCTCCTGCGAGCGGCTGGGCGCGCTGCTCTCGGTGCGCTCGGGCTCCTGCTCCTGGGCCTGCGCCTCCTCGGCCTGCTCCTGCTCCTGCTGCTCCTGCTCGCGCTCGGCAGCGGCCTGCTCCTGCTCACGCTGGCGCTCGGCAGCCTCCTCGGCCTGCCGCTCGCGCTCGGCGCGGGCACGCAGCTGCGCGGGGGTGGGGCCGGTCGGCTTCGCGACGGGCTCGACCTCGATCTTGCCGAAGCCGGTGACGGCCTTGGTCGACGAGGAGGTCGCGCTCGGGGCGGTGACGGCGGCGGTCGCGACCGTCGCGGCGGACGAAGCGGGGACCGCGTCGACCTCGGGAGCGGAGTTGGCGGCCTGGGCGGGGATGGCGATCGCGGCGATGAGGCCACCGGAGGCGGCGACGACGGCGGAACCCTTGGCGAGCGGCGTACCGGCCTGGCTCACGACCTGGCCGAGCTCGGCCACGGGGTTGTAGCGACCGGGGGCGCGGTGACGCCCGACGTTGTGAGACACGTGATGACCTCTGTCCTGCCTACGGGGTCAGCTGTCGGGTTCGGGCCAGAGGTGCGGCCCGGTCCACCGGCACCGGGTCGACCTTGCGATCCGTGCGCCGGAGGACTTCACCCCGAGGAGCATCCGCGATGCCCCATGAGTGGGTCCCCCGCTCCTGCCGTGCGGTGTCGTGCAGTCCGTCGGTGCGGTGGCAGGACTCGGCTCCGCGTGACGGGTCCGCCCAGGGGAGGCGGACCACCAGACCGTACCTGTCGATCACGGCAATGTCACGCCGAGGTCACGGCGGGTCACGAGGAGAGCGGCTCCACGAAGACGTGCTCGGCGACCTCACGGGGCAGCGAGACCCCGCCACCGGACGCGGAACCGGCCCGGGCGACGACGACCCGGTCCTCCTCGGACGTGACGTGCACGACCTCGCCGGGGCGCAGCCGCGCCTCGGTGAGCAGCTCGAGGGCCTCATGGTCGACCTGGGCGGGCTCACCGATCCGGCGGACCCGGAACTGCGCGTCCGCCACGACACCGGCGGCGACGACCTCGGTGAGGCTCTGCAGCCCCTCGAGGTAGTCGATGGGGGCCTCCTCGCCGCCGGACAGCAGCTCGTCGAGCCCGGGGATCGGGGTGCCGTAGGGCGACTCGCGGTGCTCCGGGAGCATCGCGAGGATCTTGCGCTCGACCCGCTCGCTCATGACGTGCTCCCACCGGCACGCCTCCTCGTGGACGTGCTCCCACTCCAGCCCGATGACGTCGGCGAGCAGCCGCTCGGCCAGACGGTGCTTGCGCATGACCCGGGTGGCGAGCAGGCGCCCCTCCTCGGAGAGCACGAGCCGCCGATCGCCGCCGAGGCTGACGAGACCGTCACGCTCCATCCGGGCGATCGTCTGCGAGACGGTCGGGCCCGAGTGACCCAGCCGCTCCGCGATCCGGGCGCGCATCGGAGGGATCTCCTCCTCCTCGAGCTCGAAGATCGTGCGGAGATACATCTCGGTGGTGTCGATGAGGTCCTTCACGAGTCCCATCATGCCCTGCGGCGCCGACGACCGGGAGGCCACCGTCAGGCCGCGACGCGCTCCCGATCGACCCGCGGGAGCCAGACTCCCGACCACACGAGCCCCGCGATACCGAGGGCACCGAGGGCCACGGCGGCCACGGCGGCCACGGGCAGCGACGCGACCACCGTCACCGCGCTCAGGCCGAGCGAACCGACCGAGTGGCCGGCCTCGCCCATGAGCCGCCAGGCGCCGAGGAACTGCGCCCGGTCCACCTGTGGCGCGGCGTCGGCACCGAGCGTCATGACGATGCCGGACCCCAGGCCGTTGCCGAGCGCCATGCACAGCGCGACGGCGAGCAGCTCCCCCTTCGAGTCGGCGAAGGGGAGGACGAGGAAGGACGCCGCCATCACCGTGAGCAGCGCCCCGACGACCCACATCCGGCCGAGCCGGTCCATCATCCAGCCACCCGGGTAGACGAGGACGAGCTCGGCGACACCCGAGATCGCGAAGATCTGCGAGGAGTCGACGCCGTCGAGCCCGATGTGCAGGGCCCACAGCGGCAGGATCGCCAGGCGGGCGGTCCGCATCGCCGAGATCATCAGGACCGCGATCCCCTGCGTCAGCAGGAGGCGTGCGTGCTGCCGGATGACCCGCCAGACCCCGGTGTGCGGCTCCGCGGCCCGGGCCCGCTCGTGCTCACCCGTGAGGTCGGGTGCGGTGAGCACGGTGAGCGCGGAGCCGGCCGCGAGCAGCACCGCGACGCCGTAGGCGCCCTGCAGGCCGAAGGGGGCGATGGCCAGCGACCCGATGACCGGCCCGAGGAGCAGACCCGCGCGCATCGAGCCGCCGAGCAGCGACATGCCGCGGGCGAGCAGCCGTTGCGGCAGCACGTCGATCATGTAGCCCTGTCGGGCGAGGAAGAAGGCAGACGTCGCCAGCCCGCTGACGAAGAGCGCCACCCCCATGAGCCACAGCGTGGGCGCCCAGCCGGCCACCGCGAGGGCGACGACGTCGAGCGCACCGGCCCGCAGCAGGGTCGCGCGCTCACCGATCCGGGCGACGAGGGCTCCCGCCGGCAGGACCCCGACGAGCTGCCCGACCCCGGTGAGGGCGACGACGAAGGCCGCCATGCCCAGGCTCGCCCCGAGCTCGTCCGCGCGCAGCGCGGCGATCGGCAGCACGGCCCCGGCGGCGCCGGCGGACAGGAAGGTCGGCCCGTAGGCGGGGATGACGATGCCCCTCCAGCCGAAGTCGCCGTCCGCGCTCATCCCCTCATCCTCTCCTCGGTGCGCATCGCTAGGTTGGGGTGGTGCGCACCACATCCGAGACCACGACCGTGCCACCGCTGCGTGCCGGTCCGCCCGGCTGCGGCAACGGCGGCTGGGTGAGCGGGATGCTCACCGAGCGGCTCGACGACCTCGTCCCCGCTGACGGGGACCTGGCCTCGGCGACGGTACGCCTCAGCGCGCCGACGCCCCTCGGCAGTCCACTGCGGTGGGAGGTCGCCGGCTCGGTCGGCGACGGCGCCGACCTCGCGGTGCACCTGCTCGACGGCGAGACGCTGCTCGGCACCGCGCGCCGGGTGCCGGCACCAGACCTGGCCCTCCCCGACCCCGTGACCCTCGAGCAGGCGCGCGAGGCCGCGGCCGGGTTCGACGCGGCCGGCCACCCCTTCCCCCACTGCTACGTCTGCGGGCCCGAGGCCGAAGGGGGACTGCACGTGCGTCCCGCAGCGGTCACGGGCCGCGACGACGTGCTCGCCTCCCCGGTGACGCTCACCGAGGAGGGCCTGTCGCCGGTGCTCGCCGCCCTGGACTGCCCGGGCGCCTTCGCGGTCGGTTTCGGTGAGGAGGCGCTGCTGCTCGGCACCTTCACCTCCACCGTCCACGCCGAAGCGCCGCTCGACCGCGAGCTCGTCGTCCTGGCCTGGGCGGTCGGGCGCGAGGGCCGCAAGCGCCACACCGGCACCGCCCTGCTCGACGGCGAGCAGGTGCTCGCCACCGCCGCGGCGACGTGGATCGCCCCCCGCCCCGACCCCGAGGAGTCCGCATGACCCGCCCGCTCGCCCTCGTCACCGGCGCCAGCTCCGGCATCGGCGCCGCCACCGCCCGAGCCCTGGCCGCCGCCGGGCACGAGGTCGTCTGCGCCGCGCGGCGCACCGACCGGATCGCCGACCTCGCCGCCGAGATCGACGGGCGCGCCGTCACCTGCGATGTCACCGACGCCGACTCCGTGGCGGCCCTGGCCGCGGAGGTCGGCGACCGCCTCGACGTCCTCGTCAACAACGCGGGCGGCGCCCACGGACTCGACCCGGTCGCCACGGGCGACGTCGAGGACTGGCGGCAGATGTACGAGGTCAACGTCCTGGGGACCCTGCGCGTGACGCAGGCGCTGCTCCCTTCGCTCATCGCGGCCGAGGGGATCATCGTCAACGTCGGCTCGACCGCCGGTCGCATCTCCTACGAGGGCGGCGCGGGCTACACGGCTGCCAAGCACGGACTCGCGACGATGACCGAGACGCTGCGGCTGGAGCTCGTCGACCAGCCCGTGCGGATCACCGAGATCGCGCCCGGGATGGTGCACACCGAGGGCTTCTCGCTCACCCGGTTCAAGGGTGACTCCGAGCGGGCCGAGCGGGTCTACGCCGGGGTCGCCGAACCGCTTGTCGCCGAGGACATCGCGGACGCGATCACGTGGATGGCCACGCGCCCACGCCACGTCAACGTCGACCTCATGGTCATCAAGCCCCGCGCCCAAGCCGCCCAGCACAAGGTCCACAGGGAGTCATGATGTTGCCCCAGCCCAGTACGCCCGAGACCCTCTTCACCTATGCCGCGCCCAAGCTGAAGTTCGGGCCCGGCGCCGTCGACGAGATCGGCCACGACGTCGCCGCCCTCGGCGCGCGCTCGGCCCTCGTCGTCACCGACACCCGGCTGATGGCGACCGGTCACCCCGAGCGGGTCGCCGAGGCTTTGCGGTCCGCCGGGCTGCGGGCCGAGGTGCACGACTCCGCGGCGGTCGAGCCGAGCGACGCCTCGCTGGCCGCGGCCGTGGAGCGGGCGAAGGGGGCGGCCCCCTTCGACGCCGTCGTCGCCGTGGGTGGTGGGTCGAGCATCGACACGGCCAAGGCGGTCTCGCTCCTGCTGAGCAACCCGGGCGAGCTCATGGACTACGTCAACGCGCCGGTGGGTGGTGGGCGGGCTCCGGAGCACCCGGTGCTGCCGGTGGTCGCCGTGCCGACGACGACCGGGACCGGCAGCGAGTCGACGACGATCTGTGTCCTCGACGTGCTCGCGGCGAAGGTCAAGACCGGCATCAGCCACGAGCGGCTGCGGCCCGTGCTCGCCGTCGTCGACCCCGAGCTCACCGCGACCCAGCCTCCCGGTGTCACCGCCGCCGCGGGGATGGACATCCTCTGCCACGCTCTCGAGTCGTGGACGGCTCGCCCGTACACGAGCTACGAGCACAAGTCCCCGGAGCAGCGCGTCCCCTACTGCGGGTCCAACCCGATCGCCGACATGTACGCCGAGCGGGCGCTGCGGTTGCTCGCCGGGGCCTTCCGCCGGGCCGTCGAGGGTGACGCCGCCGCGCGCACCGACATGGCGCTGGCCGCGACCTTCGCCGGGATGGGCTTCGGCAACGCCGGCGTCCACGTGCCGCACGCCAACGCCTACCCGGTCGCCGGTCGCGTGCACGACCTCGACACCGACTTCCGTCCCGACGGCTACGACGCGAGCGAGGCGATGGTCCCGCACGGCATGGCTGTCGCGTCGACCGCGCCGGCGGCCTTCGCGATGACCTTCGAGGCCGACCCCGCGCGGCACCTTGCCGCCGCGACCTGGCTCGACCCGCAGGCCCTGGACGCCGACGCCCCCGAGCCCGAACGGCTCTCCGCCGTCCTGCGCCGCCTCATGCGCGACATCGGCCAGCCCAGCGGCCTCGCCGAGATCGGCTACACCGACGCCGACGTCGACGGGATCGTGTCCGGCACGATGCAGCAGCAACGCCTCTTGGCGACCGCGCCCCGCGAGGTCACCGAGGAGGACATCGCCGCGGTCGTCCGAGCCTCCATGCACCACTGGTAGGCGGTCCCGTCCGACCGGGGGGAACCCCCGAGGGCGCGGGTCCAGGGTGGGGGTCGGCCCGACTCATGGGCGAAGCCGGCATGCCTCTCGCACGTGACGTCGAAGAGGAAGTCCGCCGGCTTCGTCCTTAGGGCCACCCCCAGCCCTGGTTCCGCGCCCGGAGCTGACCACGCGGGCCTGTATGGCCACCGAACTCAGGGCTGGAGCCGCTCGACCTGCCAGGCGTGCTCATCGTCGAGGCCGCCGTCGGCGACGCGGGTCCAGCGGAAGCGGTCGTGGAGGCGGTTGCTACGGCCGGCCCAGGCCTCGAGCTCGTCGACGGCGATGCGCCAGCCGCCCCAGTCGGCGGGGCGGGGCACGTCGCGCCCCTCGTAGCGGGCCTCGACCTCGGTCCAGGCCCGCTCGAGCGGCTCGCGGCCCTCGATCGGCTGCGACTGCCGTGAGACCCACGCGCTCAGCTGGGAGCCGCGCGGGCGTCCGGCGAAGTAGGCGTCGAGGTGCGCGTCGTCGATCCGCTCGGCGCGACCGCGGAAGCGGAGTGCGCGGAACATCGACGGCCAGGTGAGCGTGGCCGCGACGAAGGGCGCCGCCTCCAGCTGACGACTCTTGGCGGACTCGAGGCTCGTGACGAAGCCCGGGCCGACGGGGTCGAGGAAGCGCATGAGCACCGTGCGCACGTCGGGGTGGCCCTCGGCGTCGACGGTCGCGACGGCGAAGGACAGCGGCTCGGGGACGTCGCCGCGCTCGACCTGCCGGGCCCGCGCCGAGTCCACCCACGACGTCACGAGGGCGAAGGGAGCGCCCGGCACCTCCCCTTCGACCAGGCCCTCCCCGGCGTAGTCGACGTGGTCCGACCGCGGCGGCGTGCGGGGGATGATCCCGTCCGGTGAGGCGCTCATGCACGTCACACTACGACCGCTCCCCCGGTGACCGGAGCGGCCGGTAGCCTGACCGTCGATCCCGACCCGTCCCCCCTTGGAGTTCGCATGCGCCCAGCCGCACCGCGGCGCGCCCGTCCCCGGCGCAGGCCCTCCTGGCTGGACCTCGTCAGCACGGACCTGGACCAGATGGGCCCGTCGTACCGGCCGGCGATCGACGGCTACCGGGGACTCTTCATCATCCTCGTGATGCTGTACCACTTCGGGGTCACCGAACTGGCGGGCGGCTGGGTGGGCATCAACCACTTCTTCACCTTCTCCGGGTTCCTCATCGGCGGCATCCTCATCAAGGAGTCCCAGCGCCGTGGCCGCATCGATGCGCTGCGCTTCTACCTCCGGCGCGCCCGGCGGATCGTGCCCGCCATGACGCTGCTCGTCGCCGCAGTCCTCACGCACACCCTGCTCGTCGACTCGGGGGACCGGCCGCAGACGGCGGGCGATGCCTTCGCCACGATGACCTTCTGGCAGAACTGGCGTCTCGTCTCACGCGACGACCAGTACTTCGACGTCCTCGTCGAGCCCAGCCCGCTGCGGCACGTGTGGACCCTCGGGGTCGAGGAGCAGTTCTACCTGCTCGCCCCCTTCCTCGTGGCCGCGGTCCTGCTCGTGCGCGGCCGCTGGGCCCGCACCGCGCTCGTCCTCGGCCTCGCCGTGGCCAGCGCGGTCTGGACCGCGCACCTCGCCGACACCGGGGCCACCGGCTCGCGGCTGTACTACGGCACCGACGTGCGGGCCCAGGCGCTCCTCGTCGGCGTGGCCGTCGCCATGCTCCTCACCCCCGACCGTCGGGGACGAGCGCCGCGACTGCCGCGAGCCGCAGCAGAGACGATCGGCTGGGCGGGCACCCTGCTGGCGATCTCCGCCTTCTTCGTCCTCGACGCCACCGGGCGCTGGGTCTTCGACAACGGCGGGAT
Source organism: Janibacter anophelis NBRC 107843 (assembly GCF_001570945.1). Taxonomy (GTDB): domain Bacteria; phylum Actinomycetota; class Actinomycetes; order Actinomycetales; family Dermatophilaceae; genus Janibacter; species Janibacter anophelis. The sequence continues at coordinate 328 of NZ_BCSQ01000071.1, read as the reverse complement.
GCTGATCTTCGCCGTGATGGCCGCCGGCATGGGCGCCTCGGCCCTCGACCCGCGGCCGCTGCGGATCAACCGCCTCATGAGCTGGTCGCCGCTCGTCCACCTCGGCCAGATCTCCTACGGTCTCTACCTCTTCCACTGGCCGCTGGAGATCTGGCTGCCCACCGACGGGCTGCCCATGGTCCTCGACATCGTGCTGAAGCTCGTGCTCTCGTGGGTCATCGCGGTGCTCTCCTACCGCTTCGTCGAGGTCCCCGTGATGGTCGGCGGGTTCCGCGCCCTGTGGCCGCGCGGCCTGGACCGGCGGGTCCGACGGTGGGCCGCACCCGCC
>NZ_BCSQ01000070.1 GCF_001570945.1 Janibacter anophelis NBRC 107843 | reverse complement strand
GAGCACCTCCGGCGACCCGAGCGTCGCCGAGCCGACGGGGCCCGCCGGCACCGCAGTGCCCACCGTGCCCACCACGCCGGACGTCGAGGACACCGCACCTCGTCACGGTGGCGGGATCCGCCCTTCGGCCCCCGTGGCGCCCACCGACCTGAGCGCGCCGACCGGCCCGCCGGTCGACATGCCGCCGCCACCGCCGATGACCGAGCCGATGACCCAGACCGACGCGAGCGAGGGTGAGCGCAATGAGTGACCAGATGATGGAGCAGGCGGTCCGCGCCGTGCGCGGCCAGGGCATGAGCTCGATCAAGGAGGTCGTCTCCGGGTGGAGCGATGTCGCGCGCTACCTGCGTGGTGGTGACTCCGGCTCCCTCGTGCCCGTCGTCATCCCCAAGGACAAGCGCGGCATGCGCTGGACCGCCCTGATCTGGTTCGGACTGTGGGCCCTGTTCAGCGGCGTCTTCCTCGCCGCGTCCGACAAGGGGGCGCTCGGCGGCCTGGCGATCTTCGTCGCGATCCTCTCCTTCCTCCTGTCGGCGCTGTGGTGGTGGCGCTCCTCGATCGTCGAGATCGAGGAGGGCACGGTCGGGGTGCTGACGAAGTTCGGCGCGATCTCCGGCCCGGGCCTCTCCCCCGGTCGCCACTACCTGTGGCACCCCTGGGCGCGTGTCGCCTACGTCGTCGACGTGACGACCGAGATCCCTTACACCGCACCGGTGCTCAGCTCGCCGACGCACGAAAACGTGCCGCTGAAGTCGATCGAGTTCTTCCTGCGGTTCCGCATCGTCGACGCGATCCGGTTCGTGCAGACGATCGGCGCGGGCAACTTCGACCTCGTGCTGTCCAACTCGGTGCAGGACGCGATCCGGCAGCGCAGCCGCCAGGTGCGCACCGAGCAGGCGTACGACCTGCGCGGCAGCGACGTCAAGGACATGCAGGACCTGCTCAACCGCCAGCTGACCCGCTACGGCGTCCAGATCATGGGCTGCAACATCCCCGACGTGCAGCTGCCCGACCAGTACCGCGAGCACCTGGCCACCCGTGAGCGGGTCGCCAAGGAGCTCGTCGCGTACGAAAAGGAGTGGGAGCTGACGCGCAAGCGCCGCATCGACACCCTCCTGCTCGAGATCGAGCGCTCCAAGAAGGTGCGCGACGCCAAGGTCGTCGAGGTCCAGGCCTCGCTCAACAAGGCCCGCAAGGACGTCGCGCAGATGCTCGAGGAGCGCGAGACCGAGGCGCAGAAGATCCGCTACGAGATCGAGACGCGGGCCCGCACCAACCTCGTCGCCGCGCAGGGTGAGGCCAAGGCGCAGGAGCAGCTGGCCACCGCCTATCGCGACAACCGCGCGGTGCTCGGCTACGAGCTCGCACGTCGTCGCCTCGACGTGGGCGCCAGCCTCGCCGAGGACGCCCCACGCCCGGTCATCGTCCACACCGACGCCGGCGCCGGCGACAGCTCCGCGCTGTCGACGCTGCTCATGGCGCAGCTGCTGCCGCAGCTGCAGTCGGGTGCGTCGGAGCCGCGCCGCGCCGCCCGCCAGGTGACGCAGTCGGTCTCCAAGGCCGACGAGGTCGCCGCCCGCGCCGCCAAGGCGCTGCGGGAGCAGACCCAGGGCTGACCGAGCGAAGGGAGGGGCCAGGGCGAGCGATCGCCGTGGCCCCTCCCTTCGTCATGACGTCGAAGGGGACGAGCCCCGAATCGCGCTAACATAAGTGAACGTGCTTTCACCTATGTCAGGAGCAGCGATGACTCGCGGGACGCAGGTCGGCTGGGAGAACTTGCCCTGGGAGCGCGACCCGGGCCAACCGCTCTCCCGCAGCCAGCGCGCCCGGATCTCCTCCTCGTACGACGCGGCGATCCCCGCTCAGATCGCCCAACTCGAGCTGGCCGTCGACGCGACGACGCTCGGGGCAGCGGACGACGCGCGGGCGGAGATCTCCCGCTTCGACGCGGAGCTGACGTCCATGCTCCCCGGCACCGAGCTGGCACCCCTCGCCTCGGTCCTCCTGCGGACCGAGTCCGCATCCTCGTCACAGATCGAGGACGTCACCGCCGGTGCGCGCGCTCTTGCGATGGCCGAGATCGACCTGGCCCGGCAGGGCAGCAACGCCGCCCTGGTCGCGGCCAATGTCGAGGCGATGGAGCGGGCCATCGACCTGACCGAGGAGCTGTCGCCGCCGACGATCCTCGCGATCCACCGGGCCCTCGTGCACGACCAGCAGCACGCGGGACCGGGACGACTGCGCGACGAGCCGGTGTGGATCGGCGGGTCCGCCGTGTCGCCGCACGGCGCGAGCTTCGTCGCACCTCGCCACGAGCGGGTCCCGGATGCTCTCGACGACCTGTGCGTCTTCATCGCCCGGACGGACCTGCCATTGGTCGTGCAGGTCGCCGTCGCGCACGCGCAGTTCGAGACGATCCACCCCTTCGCCGACGGCAACGGCCGCGTCGGACGGGCACTGGTCCACGCGATGTTGCAGCACGCCGGCGCGACGACCCGCGCGACGGTCCCGGTCTCGGCAGGTCTGCTCGCCGACACCTCCACGTACTTCGACGCACTCACCGCCTACCGCCAGGGCGACGTGACGCCCATCGTCGACCGCTTCGTCGAGGCCACCTTCGCCGCCATCGGCAACGGCCGGGAGCTGGCACGGGACCTCGTCGAGCTCCATGAGGAGTGGGGCGAGGCGATCACGGCCCGCCGCACCGCGTCGATCTGGCGCGTCCTGCCGCTGCTGCTGCGCCAGCCTGCCGTCACCTCGGCCCTGATCCAGCGCGAGATCGGACTGTCGCAACCGGCCGCCGACGCGGTCATCGCCCGCCTGCGGGATGCGGGCATCCTCGTCAAGGCCACGGGGCGACAACGGTACGTCGCCTGGGTGGCGCCGCAGGTGACCTCGGCCCTCGACGCCTTCGCCGCGCGCGCCCGACGCGACTGAGACCTGACAGGATCTGGACATGCGCTCCCCCTTCGCCCACGACGCGGTCGACCTGCTGCCCGAGTCCGGATGGTGTTTCGTGCTGCGCTCGGGGGACAGCGAGGTCGGGAGGGTTCGGTACCGCTCCCCCGCGCTGGAGTTCAGTCCCGGTGCCGTCATGCGCGCGATGAGCCGGCGGTGGGCGGGCGCCGCGGGCTTCGTCGTCGAGGATGTCGACGGCACGACCCGGTTCGAGATCGCCAAGTCCGCCGGCAAGGACGGTGCGTTCACCATGCAGGTGACCGACGCGCACGGCACCACGATCGGGAGCGGGGAGGTCGCGGGCATGGGTCTGACCCGGATGTTTCCCGAGGTCTCGCTGGCCGATGCGGCCGGAGTCCCGCTGGGGCGCCTGACGACCCGCCCACCGCAAGAGGTCCTGGACCCGGCGGGCCGCGTCGTCGGTCGCGTGCTGCCGGGCGTGACCCGGGTCGTCATGGGAGCTCACTTCGACCGCGTGGGCTTCGCGCCGGCGGCGGGCGAGACGCTGCGCGCCCTCGTCGTCAGTGCCGTGATCTGTCGGTCCGTGGGCGGCTGACCCTCAGTCGCCGGAGCGGGCGTCGATCACGGCGAGCACCCGGGAGCCCCACGCGAGGTTTTCCTCCTCGAAGCTGATGCCCCGCAGCAGCGTCAGGTACTGCCCCACGGGCTCACCCGACGCCAGGAACTCCTCCTCGGTCCGACCGGCGAGGGTGCGCTCCTGCACGAGCCGGTAGACCGCCAGCTTCGCCTCGAAGGCCTCCATCCGCTCCACGACGTGCTCCCGGATCGCCGCCGGGTCCCCGGACTCGAGCGCCGCGACCTGGACGAGCAGCTCGTCGCGCACCGCCATGGGCTTGGGTGAGCGCAACGTATGGGCGCGCAGCGCCTTACGGCCGGCAGCGGTGAGGCGGAAGACCCGCTTGTCCGGTCGCTTGGACTGGGCGACGCTGCGGGCGCGCACGAGCCCGGCCTCCTCCATCTTGTCCAGCTCGCGGTAGAGCTGCTGCGCGCTGGCCGTCCAGTAGTTGGCGACCGACACGTCGAAGGCCTTGGACAGGTCGTACCCGGACGACTCGTCGTGGGCGAGGGCGGTGAGGATCGCGTCCTGGAGGGCCATGGGCAGAGCGTACGGTCCCCGCCCTTCGAGACGGTTGCTGCGCAACCTCCTCAGGGAACGTGAGGTCAGACGCACAGACCTCTGGCGCCTAGTCACTTTGTTGACTAGGTTGGCGACATGTTCCGTGAAGCCATCGAACGCAAGGACATGGACGCCGTCGAGGCGATGCTCGCCGACGACGTCGTCTTCCGCAGCCCCGTCGCCCACACCCCCTACCCCGGCAAGGCGATCACCGCCGCGATCCTGCGCTCGGTGGCCGAGGTCTTCGAGGACCTGCACTACGTCCGCGAGCTGAAGGACGGCCGCGAGGAGGCCTACGTCTTCCAGGCGAAGGTCGACGGCCTCGACATCACCGGGTGCGACTTCCTCACCTTCGACGAGGAGGGCAAGATCATCGAGTTCATGGTCATGACCCGGCCGATGAAGGCGTCGCAGGCCCTCGCCACGCGGATGGCCGAGCGCTTCGCCGACATCCAGGCAGCAGCGGCCGCTGCCAGCAGAACGAGCGACAGCTAGGACGCCGGACCCGCGACCACCGGCAGGGGCTGCGGCCGCTTGGCCACCCGCCCGTCGCCCGACGAGCGGCCGGTGAGCCGCCGGCCCAGCCACGGGCCGACATGGGTGCGCGCCCACGTGGCCTCCGTCCGCCAGGTGCGCGGCGGCACGGCCCCGTCGAGTACTCGCTCCCACCCGGCAGCGACCGGCACTCCGAAGGCCTCGGCACTGCCCGTCGCGAGTCGCTCGTGCCCGAGGGCCGACAGGTGCAGCCGGTCATCGGCCCAGGCCCGCGGGTCCTCGAAGATCGTCCCCGTCGTCATCGCCGGCGGCAGCATGCCGTGCTCGTCGGCCAGGTGCTGGTAGATCCCGTTGAGCACCACACGGCGGCGGGCGATGAGCCGACCCGCAGGGCTCACGGAGCGGATGTCGGGGATGGGCACGACGGCGACACGGACCCCATTCGTCGTGAACGGACGCACGATCGCCACGAGCGTGCGGCGCAGGACATCGGGGTCGAGGCGGGACGCAGCAGGTCGTTCATGCCGGCCGTGAGGGTCACGACGTCCGGCTCCATCGCCAGGGCCGGCGCGACCTGCGACTCGAGGACCTGCTGGGCGCGCAGTCCGCGGACGGCGAGGTTGGCGTACTCGACGTCGCCGTGGTGGGCGGCGAGCATCTCGGCGAGGCGGTCGGCCCATCCACGCGGCGTGCCGTCGGGCCACGGGTCGTCGCCGATGCCCTCGGTGAGGCTGTCGCCGATCGCGACATAGCGCATCAGACCTGCGCCGCCAGCCGCGTGCCCTGGTCGATGGCCCGCTTGGCGTCCAGCTCTGCGGCGACGTCGGCGCCGCCGATGAGGTGGACGGTGACGCCCTGCGCGGCGAGCTCGTCGTGGAGCGCGCGGTTGGGCTCCTGCCCGGTGCACAAGATGATCGTGTCGACGTCGAGCACCTGCGCCTGCCCGTCGATGGTCACGTGGAGCCCGGCGTCGTCGATGCGCTCGTAGGTGACGCCCGGGACCATCCGCACCCCGCGCTGGGCGAGCTCGGTGCGGTGGATCCAGCCGGTCGTCTTGCCCAGTCCCGCGCCGACCTTGGTCGCCTTGCGCTGCAGCAGCGTGACCTCACGTGGCGCCGAGCGGTGCGAAGGGGGCACCAGCCCGCCGGCCGTCGCGTGGTCACCATCGATCCCCCAGGTCTCCTGGAACGCCGCGATGTCCAAACTCGCCCGGTCGCCCGGGTCGGTGATGAAGGCGGCGACGTCGAAGCCGATGCCCCCGGCGCCGAGGATCGCGACGCGCTCCCCCACCGGTGCGCCGTGGCGCAGCACGTCGAGGTAGCCGACGACCTTCGGGTGGTCGACCCCCGGCAGCTCGGGCACGCGCGGGGTGACACCCGTGGCGACGGCGACCTCGTCGTAGCCGGAGAGGTCGTCCGCGTCGACACGGGCACCGAGCTTGACGTCGACACCGGTCTCGGCGAGGCGGTGGCGGAAGTACCGCAGCGTCTCGTCGAACTCCTCCTTGCCCGGCACCCTGCGGGCGACGTCGAGCTGGCCGCCGATGTCGTCGGCGGCGTCGAAGAGGGTGACGTGATGGCCGCGCTCGGCCGCGGTGGTCGCGAAGGCCAGGCCCGCGGGGCCGGCACCGACGACGGCGACCCGCTTGGCGCTGCGGGTGGGGCCGATGACGAGCTCGGTCTCGTGGCAGGCGCGCGGGTTGACCAGGCAGGAGGTGATCTTGCCGCCGAAGGTGTGGTCGAGGCATGCCTGGTTGCACCCGATGCACGTGTTGATCGACTCCGGTTCCCCCTTCGCCGCCTTGGCCACGAACTGCGGGTCCGCGAGGAAGGGACGGGCCATCGAGACCATGTCGCCGTAGCCGTCGGCGAGCAGCTGCTCGGCGACGTCGGGGGTGTTGATCCGGTTTGTGACGACGAGCGGGACGGAGACCTCGCCCATGAGGCGCTTGGTCACACCTGCCCACGCGGCGCGCGGCACCTGCGTGGCGATCGTGGGCACGCGGGCCTCGTGCCAGCCGATGCCGGTGTTGATGATGTCGGCGCCCGCGGCCTCGACCTGGCGGGCCAGGTGGACGACTTCGTCGAGGGTCGAGCCCTCTGGCACGAGGTCGATCATGGAGAGGCGGTAGACGAGGACGAAGTCGTCGCCGACGGCGGCCCGCACGCGGCGGATGATCTCGAGGGGGAAGCGGATCCGGTTGTCGTAGCTGCCGCCCCAGCGGTCGGTGCGCTGGTTGGTGCGGGTCACGATGAACTCGTTGATGAGGTAACCCTCGGAGCCCATGATCTCGACGCCGTCGTACCCGGCCTGCTGGGCGAGCAGCGCGCAGCGCACGTAGTCCTCGATGGTCTGCTCGATCTCGGCGTCGGTGAGCTCGTGCGGGACGTGGGGGCTGATCGGCGCCTGGATCGGCGAGGGCGCGACGAGGTCGGCGTGGTACGCGTAGCGCCCGAAGTGCAGGATCTGCATCGCGATGTGGCCGCCGGCCTCGTGGACGGCGTCGGTGATGAGGCGGTGGTCCGCGACGTCGGCCTCGCTCGTCATCGTCGCGCCGCCCTCGACCGGCCGGGCGCGCTCGTTGGGCGCAATGCCGCCGGTGACGATCAGGCCGGCGCCGCCCTTCGCCCGCTCGGCGTAGAAGGCAGCCATCCTCTCGAAGCCGTTGGGCGCCTCCTCGAGGCCGACGTGCATCGAGCCCATGAGGACACGGTTGCGCAGGGTCGTGGAGCCGACCTTGATCGGCTCGAGCAGGTGGGGGTACGCGTGCGAGGTCATGCGCCGACTCTACTATTCAACTTGTTGTCTAGGTAGACCCTGCCCACGGTCCCTGAGGAGGTCGAGCAGCGACCGTCTCGAAGGGAGACTTCCTCACCCTCCCGAGGCCACCCGCAGCAGCTCGGAGGTCGCGGCTGCCATCCGCGACCCCTTGCGCCACACCGCGGTCAGCGGGCGCTCGAGGTCGAGCGCGGTGGGCACGGCGACGAGGTGCCGCGCGGCGATCTCGGCGGCGACCGCCCGCTCGGAGACCACCCCGGGGCCCAGTCCGGCGCGGACGGCCCCGATGAGGGCGGCGGTCGAGCCGGCCTGCAGGGCGGTCGTGGGCCGGGCCCCGAGGGCCGCTTCGAAGGTGCTGCGCGTGCCGCTCCCCTCCTCGCGCAGCACCCACTCCGCGCGCGCCATCGTCTCCGGCCGAAGGGGGGTCCGCCGGCTCGCCCACGGATGGTCCGGATGGACCACGACGACGAGTCGGTCGGCACCGACGACGCGGTGCTCGAGCCCGGCGGGTCGGGCGGCCGTCTCGATGAAGCCGATGTCGGCCAGGCGCGACCGGACCATGTCGGCGACCCGGTCACTGTTGACGACGTGCAGCTGTGGGTGGACCTCCATCGAGTCGCGCAGACGCCCGAGCCACCGCGGGAGGATGAACTCGGCGATCGTCAGACTGGCCGCGACCCGCACCTCGCCCTTGCGCCCACCCGTGAGCGAGGCGAGGCCCGCACGCATCGTGTCGGCCTCCGTGAGCACGCGCCTGGCCCAGGCGATGACCGCCTGCCCGTCCGTCGTCAGGGTCGACCCGCGGGGCGACCGGTCCAGGAGGGCGAGCTGCCACCGCGCCTCGAAGGCCCGCACCCGCGCACTCGCCGACGGCTGACTGAGGCCCCGGTCGCGCGCGGCGGCGCTCAGGCTCCCGGCCTCGTCCACCGCCACGATGAGGCGGAGGGTCTCGATGTCGATGTCCGGCAGATCAGCCATAGGTACAGGCTATGACCTGTGTGCTGACCGGCGTCTACCGGAGCGCGCCGCGCGCGGGCAGAGTGAGGACCGTGAGCACGACCCGCACCCTCCCGACGTCGCCCCCGGTCGCCGCTGCCGCGCCGTCGGCACGCGGGAGCGCCGGGCCCCCACTCCTCGCGGCGGGGATCGCGGTGACGGTCGCCCCCTTCGTCCCCCTGCTCAGCCCGCTGCTGCTCGCGCTCGTCATCGGCGTCGTCGTCGCCAACTCTCCCCTCATCGCGCGCCCGGTCGTCGCCGGGCACGGCCGGGCGACCCAGCTGCTCCTGCGGCTCGGGGTCGCCGCCCTGGGGCTGCAGCTCCCCGTCGCCGACATCATCTCGATCGGTCCGGCAGGTCTGACGGTCATCGCGGTGACGGTCGCGGTGACCTTCCGGGGGACGCTGCTCCTCGGGCGACGACTCGGGCTGGACGAGGGCTTCGTCGTGCTGCTGTCGGCCGGGTTCTCCATCTGCGGCGCGGCTGCGATCGCCGCCGTCCAGGACACGGTGCGGGCGCGGGAGCGGTACGTCGCGCTCGCGGTCGCCCTGGTGACGATCTTCGGCTCGGCGATGATCGCGCTCGTGCCATGGCTCGGGGACGTCATCGGCCTGTCCGATCGCCAGGCCGCGACCTGGGCCGGTGCGAGCATCCACGAGGTCGCCCAGGTCGTGGCCGCAGGGTCACTCGTCGGCGGCTCCGCGGTCGCGTTGGCGACGACGGTCAAGCTGGGCCGGGTCGCCCTGCTTGCGCCCATCACCGCAGTCCTCGCGAAGGGGGACCAGCGCACGTCGGCTCCCCCGGTCCCGTGGTTCATCACCGCCTTCGTCGGCGCGGTCGCCCTGCGGTCCACCGGACTGCTCCCGACGTCCCTGCTGTCGGCGACCGACCTCGCGACCACGCTCCTGCTCGCCGCCGGCATGTACGGGCTCGGTCTGGGCATCCGGGCCAAGGACCTGTGGCCCCTGCCGGTGCAGGCGGTGGCCCTCGCGACCGCCTCGACGCTCATCGCCGGAGGCACGTCGCTGGTGCTCGTCACGCTCCTCGGGTGAGGATCAGGCGACGGGCACACCCTCGGCGACGTCCGCCCTTCGCCCTGCACGTCGCACGGCCGCCGAGCGCGACAGGACCACCGCGACGGCACTGATGACATAGGCGGCACCGATGTACCACGCGAGGGAGGCGGTGTCGCCGGGGCCGCTCACGAGACGCTGGGCGACGAGCGGGGCCAGACCGGCACCGAGCAGCGAGCCGAGCTGGTAGGTCAGCGAGACGCCCGAGTACCGCGCGGTGGGCTCGAAGAGCTCGGACAGGTAGGCACCGACCGGGCCGAACATCGAGGCCTGGATCAGCGGGTTGCCGACGAAGAAGGCGAGGGCGATGAGCGTGGCGTTGCCGCTGTCGAAGAGCATGAACATCGGCCACACGGCGACCGCGGAGAAGGCGGCCCCGGCGACCATGACGGGCTTGCGGCCGAGTCGGTCGCTCAGCGCGGCGAAGGCCGGGATGGTGAAGATGTGCACGAAGTTGCTCAGCGTGAGCATGTAGAGCGCGGCCTCGCGGGAGACGGCTCCGCTGTCGACGACGTACGGGACCATGAAGACCGCGAGCAGTCCCTGGATGAAGAGCGGCGCCATGACGGCGAGGCTGCCGAGGATGACCGTCGAGCGGTACTGGGTGAAGAGGACCGCGAGCGGCAGGCCGGTGTGGACCTCACCGCGCTTGCGGGCGGCCTCGAACTCCGGGCTCTCGGAGACGCGGGTGCGCAGGTACAGACCGACGGCGACGACGACCGCGGACAGCAGGAAGGGGATGCGCCAGGCCCATTCGGTGAAGGCCGGTCCGGACAGGGCGGAGGTCACGCCGAGCACGAGCGTGGCCATGACGGCACCGAAGGGAGCGCCGGCCATCGCCAGCGAGGCGCCGAAGCCCTTGGACTCCTTCGTGGAGTGCTCGCCGGACATGAGCATCGCGCCGGCCCACTCGCCACCGACGGCGAGGCCCTGGACGAGACGCAGCATCCCGAGCAGGATCGGGGCGGCGATGCCGATCGAGGCCGCGGTCGGCATGAGGCCGATGACCATGGAGACGATGCCCATGACGAGCAGCGTGATGACGAGCATCCGCTTGCGGCCGATCTTGTCGCCGAAGTGCCCGAAGAGCAGGCCACCGATGGGCCGCGAGACATAGCCGGTGAAGAGGGTGAGGTAGCTGAGCAGCACGCCCGTGCCGTGGTCCATCCCGGAGAAGAAGAGGTCGGGGAAGACCAGCCCGGCGGCGGCCGCGTAGAGCAGGAAGTCGTAGTACTCGACCGCCGAGCCGATGAAGCTCGAGGACTGGGCGCGGCGCCTCTCGCGCGGGGTCGTCGTCACGGTCGCCGCGGGTGCCGCGGCGGTGGGCAGATCGTCGTTGATCATGGGGCCTCCAGGTCAGGGGTACCCGCCCCATTGGCGGTGTGCGACGTCACCGGGGACAGCGCCCGTGCCACCACGTGGCACGGGCGGCTACGCTGGCCGAGGAGGCCGCCCGCGGCCGTCTCGACGCCACTGGACGGAAGGGGGACTCGTGCCCAAGCAGGTCAGCTCGGTCGAGCGTGCGGTCCAGCTGCTCGCGATGGTCGACCAGTTCGGCGCGGAGGGTCTGGGCGTGAGCGAGCTCGCCCGGCGCACGGGTATCGCCAAGTCGACGGCCTTCCGCCTGCTGCACACGCTCGAGGCGACCGGTGCGGTGGAGCGGCGCGGCGATCACTACCGGACGGGGCCGCTCTTCGGCTCGCACCTCGTCCTGCCGGACGAGCCGACGATCGCCAAGGTCCAGGTGCGGCTCACCCCCTTCCTCTCCGCCCTCTACGAGCAGACCCGCGAGACCTGCCAGCTCGGGGTGCTGCGGGACGGGGAGCTGCTCTTCCTCAACAAGCTGCACGGCGTGCACCGGGCGCACTCCCCCTCCCGGATCGGCGGGCGCGCCCCGGCCCACGCGACCTCCCTCGGCAAGGTGCTGCTCGCCTTCGACCGCGAGGCCGCCGACAGGGTGTGCGCGTCGGAGCTGACCGCCTTCACCGATCGCACGATCACCGACGGCGACGAGCTGCGCGTCGAGCTGGCCAAGGTCGCGCGCACCCGCATCGGCGTGGACGACAACGAGTACGTCGAAGGGGTGAGCAGCATCGCCTCGGTCGTCACCGACACCGACGGGCGGCCCGTCGCCTCCCTCGCGGTCACCGGGCCGACCACTGTCGCCCGCGCCGGCTACGAGCAGCTGCTCCTCGACGTGTGCGCCCGGGCGAGTGCGGCGATGCGCGGCTGAGGTTCAACGCCCACACGAGGACGAAGGACTTCGGCGGGCGCAGTCGCCTCCCTTCGTCCGGAGGTGCGGGGGCTTCGAGGCTCCTTCGTCGCACCTCAGCCACCGGGCGCGCGAGGGGTGTCGCGCGTGCCACCCGGTGGCACGGGGCGTGTGCCCGGCCACGGGGGCGGGGCCATGGTGCTGCCACTGACCCCGAAGGAGTGGTGACATGCAGACCGAAGTCGTGATCGTCGGAGCCGGCCCGACCGGCCTGGCCCTGGCCAACCTGCTGGGTCGCTACGGCCGAAGCGCGATCGTGCTCGAAGCCCGCAGCGACCTCATCGACTACCCGCGAGGTGTCGGCCTCGACGACGAGTCGATGCGCTCGATCCAGACGATGGGCCTCGTCGACGAGGTCACCCCCTTCACCATCCCGCACCACGTCATGCGCCTGGTCAACGGCAAGGGCGAGACGATGATGACCAATGCGCCCGCCGGCGAACCGCTCGGCTGGCCGCGCAAGTTCGGCTTCATCCAGCCGCTCGTCGACCGCCGGCTCTACGAGGGCCTGGCCCGCTTCGCCGACGTCGACGTGCGCTTCGGCCACACGGTCACCGACGCGCAGGACCGCGGAGACCACGTCGAGGTCACGGCGAGCGTCACCGCCCCCGACGGAAGCGCGCGGGAGGAGACGATCACGGCGCAGTACGTCGTCGGCTGCGAAGGGGGTTCCTCCCCCACCCGCAAGCGGATGGGCGTCGACTTCGTCGGCCACTCCCCGTCCACGCGCTGGGTCGTCATCGACGTGCGCAACGACCCGCTGGGCCTTCCGAACGTCTACCTCGGCGCCGACCCCGCCCGTCCCTACGTCTCCATCGGCCTGCCGCACGGCATCCGCCGCTGGGAGTTCATGCTCTTCGACGACGAGCCGAGCGAGCGCGTCGAGGACGACGGTTTCGTCGCGGACCTCCTGCGCGAGCACGTGCCCGACAGCGCCTCGCTCGACGTCATCCGCCGCCGCGTCTTCACCCACCACGGACGCATCGCGAGCAGCTTCCGCTCCGGTCGCGTGCTCATCGCCGGCGACGCCGCGCACCTCATGCCGGTGTGGATGGGCCAGGGGTGGAACTCCGGCATGCGCGACGCGACCAACCTGTCGTGGAAGCTCGCCGCCGTCCTCTCTGGCCAGGCCGACGACCGCCTGCTCGACAGCTTCGAGGCGGAGCGGCACGACCACGCCAAGGCGATGATCGACCTGTCGATGACGCTCGGCAATGTCATCAAGCCGACCAACCGGATCGTCTGCGGCGCCAGGGATGTCGCCTCGCGCGCACTCAACCTCAGCCCGCGGGTCAAGAGCTACTTCACCGACATGCGCTTCAAGCCGATGCCTTTCTACGCGAAGGGCGTCGTCGTCGCCCCGGACTCGCTGGCGCCCGGTGAGCAGCCCCGTCGTCGGACCTCGATCTTCATGACGGTCAAGAACGCCGTCGACAAGGTCACCCCGGTCGGGCGGCAGTTCCCGCAGCCGCGGGTCAACACCAGCGAGGTCACCGGGGCCCGTCTTGACGACGTCACCGGCCTCTGGTGGACGGTCGCCGCCTGGGGCAACGACCCGGCGCGTCTTTTCACCGAGGAGGAGCGAGCACAGCTGCAGCACATGGGCGCTCGCTTCGTCTCCTTCATGTCCGAGTCGCAGCGGCCGTGGGCCGAGGCGGAGTACGCCGGGTCCGGCACCCTCGTCGTCGGTGACGTCGACGGGTCGATCAAGGGGTGGTTCGACCGGCACGCCGTCGGCGTGGCCTTCCTGCGGCCCGACCGCTTCGTCGCCGCGGCCTGCCTGGCGCAGGACTCGGGGCGGGCGCTCGCCGCGCTGCGGGTGGCGATGAGCGCGACGGACCACGCTGGTCGAGGTGCGACGAGCTCTGCGAGGAGCCTCGAGACCAAGGGCGTGGAAACGCTGGAGGTCGTGGCATGAGCCTGTCACTGGTCGCGATGTCGCACACGCCGCTGCTGCACCGGGTGGAGGTCGAGCCGCAGGTGCGGGCGGAGGTCGACGGCGCCTTCGAGGCGGTGCGTGCCTTCGTCGCCGAGGTCGACCCGGAGCTCGTCATCACCATCGGGCCGGACCACTACAACGGCTTCTTCTACGACACGATGCCGCCCTTCTGCCTCGGCCTCGCCGCCCACGGCCTGGGCGACTACGGCACCGCCACCGGCGACCTCGACGTGCCCGGCGAGGTCGCGCTCGACCTGGCCCAGCGCGTACAGGCATCCGACATCGACCTGACGATCTCGCGGGCGATGGGCGTCGACCACGGGGCGGTGCAGCCGCTCGAGGTGATCTTCGGCCGGATCGACTCGGTGCCGACGATCCCGCTCTTCGTCAACTGTGTGGCCGCCCCCTTCGTCCCGATGCGACGCATCCGCGCGCTCGGCGAGGCGATCGGCCGCTGGGCCGCGTACCGGCCCGAGCGGATCCTCGTCATCGCCTCCGGTGGCCTCAGCCATGACCCGCCGGTGCCGCAGTGGGCGACCGCCTCCCCCGAGGTGCGCGCCGGCCTGCTCGCCGGGCGCAACCCGACGCCGCAGGCGCGTGCGGCCCGTGAGCAGCGGGTCGTCGACACGGCCCGTGAGTTCGCCGCGGGGCGGGCCACGATCCTCGACCTCAACCCGACGTGGGACCACGAGTTCCTCACCGTCTGCCGCGAAGGGGAGGTGGCCTCCTTCGACCGCTACGAGACCGACGAGATGGCTGCGGTCGCAGGCAACTCCTCGCACGAGGTGCGCACGTGGGTCACCGCCTTCTCCGCCCTCGCCGCCGCCGGTGACTACGTCGTCGAGCACGAGTACTACCGACCGATCCCGGAGTTCATCGCGGGCTTCGGTGTCATGACCGCACGCACGAAGGAGTCCCTCGCATGACCGCCACGACCGACACCACGCAGACCGACAGCGCCGAGCTGACCTATGCGTCGACGAGCCGGATGGTCGTCACCCGCCGCTGGACGATCCACGTCAACGAGGCCGGCGTCGGCAACGCCGAGACGATCATCCTGCTGCACGGCTCGGGGCCGGGCGCCACGGGCTGGAGCAACTTCTCCCCCAACATCCCCCGCCTCGCGGAGAAATACCACGTGATCGCCGCGGACATGCCCGGCTGGGGCGAGTCCGACCCCGTCACCTGGCAGGAGCGCGACCACTCGACGGCGCTCGTCGACCTCATGGACGCCCTCGAGATCGACATGGCGACGATCATCGGCAACTCGATGGGTGGCGGCACGACGCTGCGCTTCGGCTACGAGCACCCCGAGCGGGTCCACCGCCTCATCACGATGGGCTCCTCCTCCGGCGGCCCCACCCTCATGGGCGCGGCCGGGCTGACCGAGGGCCTGAAGATCCTGCAGAAGGGCTACCGCCAGCCGAGCTTCGAGACGATGCGCGAGCTCGTCGACGTCATGACCTTCGACTCCGCCTTCGCCACCGACGAACTCATCCAGGGCCGCGCCGACATGGTCCTCGCGCACCCGGAGCACGCG
>NZ_BCSQ01000069.1 GCF_001570945.1 Janibacter anophelis NBRC 107843 | reverse complement strand
GAGGCGGGCGCACCACCGAGCCGCAGCCAGTCCAACCTCGTGCTGATGCTCATGGCCGGATTCGTGGCCCTGGCCTGTCTCATCGGCGGCATCGGCACATCACGGATCGGGTCGGGCACCGACCTGGGCCGCATCCTCGGCGCCGACGGGACGACCTCGGCCCCGACGACCGAGTCCACGTCCGGCGGCAGCGGGGACACCTCCGGCGGTGGCGATGGCGGGAGTGAGCCCCTGGGCATCATCAACGCCGTCGGCTTCGACCCGCCGCCCGGTGACGGGGCCGAGCACAATGCCGAGGTCCCGCGGGTCTACGACGGTGACCCCACCACCGCCTGGACCACCGAGGGATACGAGAGCGAGACCTTCGGCGGGGTCAAGCAGGGCGTCGGCATCACCGTCGACCTCGGTCAGGCGCAGAAGATCAGCTCGGTGACGCTCGAGCTGCCCACGACGTCGCAGGCGACCGTCTACGCCGGCGACGCGGCGACCAACAGCGGCACCCAGGTCGGTCAGACGCAGGGCCGCCAGGGCCAGGTCGTGCTGCAACCCACGTCCGACGTCAACGCCCAGTACGTCACCGTGTGGTTCACCTCGCTCGCACCCAGCGACGACGGACGCTACCGGGCCGCCCTCGGCGAGATCGTCGTCCGCTGAGGTGGCTGCCGTGACCAGCACTGCACTGGCCGACGTCGACGACCGCGAGCTGATGCGGCGGCACGTCGACGGCGATCCGGATGCCTTTGCGGAGATCTACCGTCGACACCGCGACCGGATGTGGGCCGTGGCCGTCGGCGTCTGCGGTGACCGCGAGATGGCCGCCGAGGCCGTGCAGGACGGCTTCGTCTCGGCCTTCCGCCGCGCCGAGGGCTACCGCGGCGACGCCGCCGTCACGACCTGGCTGCACCGGATCATCGTCAACGCCTGCATCGACCTGACCCGCCGGGTCCGGCCCACGAGCGAGCTGACCGACGAGGTCGTCCGGCTGGCCCCGCCGACACCCGACGCCACGGGGCGGGTCGACACCCGGTTGGCCGTCCACGAGGCCCTCCACGCGCTGCCCGAGGGGCAGCGGCTGGCCCTGGTGCTCGTCGACATGCACGGGGTGCCGGTCGCCGAAGCGGCCGAGATCCTCGACATCGCGCCGGGCACGGTCAAGTCACGCTGCTCCCGCGGCCGGGAGGCGATCGGTCGGGCCCTGGGCGAGGCCGGCTTCGGCCCGAAGGGAACCTCGCAACGCTCCGACACGTCAGACACACGAGAGCACGACGACCCGAACGGAGGTGGCCATGACTGACGACAACGACCCCACGGGCATGCGGCACCTGCTTGCCGGGCTCAAGGAGAGCGGTCCCATGCCCGCCGACCTCAACGAGCGCATCCGCGCCAGCCTCGCCGACGAGCAGGCGGCCCGAGCCGGGGAGTCCGCAGGTGACGCGTCCGGTGATTCCTCGACCTTCTGGCGCACGATGGACGACGAAGGGGGACGCCCCCTTCGCCGTCGTCGCTCGGGTGCACCGTGGATCCTCGGTGCGGCGGCCGCGACCGTCGTCGCCCTCGGTGTCGGCGGACTGATGCTGCGCGACAGCGGTGGCGAGGACGCCTCCTCCGCCGCGCCCGAGCAGAGCGCGGCTGCCTCCGACGAGGCCGGCGGGTCCAGCGAGCGCTCGGACTCGTCCGCGACGGCCTCCGCCGACGACGAGGTGCCTGCCTTCGTCGTGACGGCGAGCGGCACCGACTACACGCGCGCCGGGGTCGCCGACACGGCCGCCAAGCTCCTGGAGAACCCCACCGAGTTCCCCGACAACACCAATGACAAGGCGCTCGGCACCCTGACGACCGCCGCCGGCGCCACCGACTGCCTCGGGCGCCTCGGCCAGCCGCAGATGCAGGCGGTCGTCATCGACGTGGCGCGATTCGACGGTCGTGACGGGTTGCTGCTCATCGGCGACAGCCCGCCGGACGGTCCGGCGCGCGCCTGGGCCGTCACCCCCGGGTGCGAGCCCATCTGGCCCGAGTCCGTCGAGGTCCCGCGCCGCTGAGTCCGGGCACGCGGTGCCATGGAGGAACAGACCGACCTACGATGGCGTTGTCATCGTCAGACCGAGCGCTCCCGGCGCACCTCCGACCCACATGCAAGGACACTTCGTGGCCGACGCCAGCACCGACATCCGCAACCTCATCATCATCGGCTCCGGTCCTGCGGGATACACCGCGGCCGTCTACGCCGCCCGGGCCAACCTCGAGCCGCTGATGTTCGAGGGCTCGGTCACCGCGGGTGGCGCCCTGATGAACACCACCGACGTGGAGAACTTCCCGGGGTTCACCGACGGCATCATGGGTCCCGACCTCATGCTCAACATGCGGGCCCAGGCCGAGCGCTTCGGCACGGAGATCATCACCGACGACGTGACCGCCGTCGAGCTCGACGGCCCGATCAAGACCGTCACCGACGGTGAGGGAACCACCCACCGCGCCCACGCGGTCATCCTCGCGATGGGCTCTGCCTATCGCGAGCTCGGGCTGCCCGACGAGAAGCGCCTCTCCGGACACGGCGTCAGCTGGTGTGCCACGTGTGACGGCTTCTTCTTCCGTGAGCAGGACATCGTCGTCGTCGGCGGCGGTGACTCCGCCGTCGAGGAGGCCACCTTCCTGACGAAGTTCGCCCGTTCGGTCACCATCGTCCACCGCCGCGACGAGCTGCGCGCCAGCAAGATCATGGCCGACCGTGCCCACGCCAACGACAAGATCCGTTTCGCGTGGAACAGCGAGGTCACCGCGATCCACGGCGAGGACAAGGTCACCGGCGTGACCCTGCGCGACACCGTGACCGGCGAGACCCGCGAGCTCGAGGCGACCGGCCTCTTCGTCGCCATCGGCCACGACCCGCGCAACGAGCTGGTCCGGGGCGTCGTCGACCTCGACGCCGAGGGCTACGTGCTCGTCGACGGGCGCTCGTCGCGCACCAACGTCGACGGTGTCTTCGCCGCCGGCGACCTCGTCGACCACACCTACCGCCAGGCGATCACCGCGGCCGGCTCCGGTTGTGCTGCCGCCCTCGACGCCGAGCGCTGGCTCGCCGCGCGCGAGGAGGCCGGATCCCCGGCGCAGGACCAGGCCCTCATCGCCCAGGACCACCCCGTCGCCGGCACCGTCGGCGCCCGCTGACCACCAGACCACCGAGACACAAGGAGACAGACATGGCCACCACCCCGACCACCGACGCAACCTTCGACCAGGACGTCCTCAAGAGCGACGTGCCGGTCCTCGTCGACTTCTGGGCCACCTGGTGCGGTCCGTGCCGCGCCGTTGCTCCCGTCCTGGAGGAGCTGTCCGGGCAGTACGAGGGCAAGCTGAAGATCGTCAAGCTCGACACCGACGCCAACCCGCAGGTCACCGCCCGCTACGGCATCACGTCGATCCCGTCGATGTACGTCTTCCAGAACGGTGAGGTCGTCAAGACCCTCGTCGGCGCCATGCCGAAGCCGAAGATCGTCAAGGAGCTCGACCCCTTCGTGGGCTGAGTTCCGTTGCGCCGCAACGTTGTTGGCGCACTCTGACCTACGCCGCACCCGGCGGAGGGCTGTCCCCCAGGGCCTACGCAAGCTCAGGCCGTGAGTCGGGACGACCCTCCCCGGGTGCGGCTTTCGTCGTCGTGCACCGCGTGGGGGCTCAGGCGTCGTCGGTGGGGACGCCCATCTGGTCGAGGACCCGGTGCAGGTCCTCCATGGAGGCGAACTCGATCGTCATCCGCCCCTTGCGCTGGCCGAGGTTGATCTTGACCCGGGTGTCGAGGCGGTCGCTGAGCCTGCCGGCCAGGTCGTCGAGCTGGGGGTGGTGACGACCGGCTCGGGGAGCGGCCCGGCGCTCCTTCTCCGGGTCGAGTCCGAGCGCGACGATCTCCTCGACGCTGCGCACCGACAGGCCCTCGGCGACGATGCGCTGGGCGAGGCGCTCCATCTGGGCACCGTCATCGAGGGTGAGCAGCGCGCGGGCGTGCCCGGCGCTCAGCACACCGGCGGCGACCCGTCGGGCGACGAGTGGCGGCAGGCGCAGCAGGCGCAGGGTGTTGGAGATCTGGGGGCGGGAGCGGCCGATGCGTCCGGCGAGCTCCTCCTGGGTGCAACCGAAGTCGTCGAGGAGCTGCTGGTAGGCCGCCGCCTCCTCGAGCGCGTTGAGGTTGCTGCGGTGGAGGTTCTCCAGCAGGGCGTCCCGCAGGAGGTCGTCGTCCTCCGTCGCCTTGATGATCGCCGGGATGCTCTCGCGGTCGGCCTCCTTGCTCGCCCGCCAGCGCCGCTCACCCATGATGAGCTCGAACTCGACACCGTCCACCGCGTCGACACGACGCACGACGACGGGCTGCAGCACACCGATCTCACGGATGGAGTGCACCAGCTCGGCCATGTCGTCCTCGTCGAAGACGGTGCGCGGCTGGCGCGGGTTGGGTCGGATCGCGGAGAGCGGGACCTCTGCGTACGTCGCGCCGGGGACCGGGGCGAGGCCGTCGTCGGAGGCCGCGGCCTCCTGGGCAGCGCCGCCGGTGTCGGCCGGGCCACCGGTGGCGGGGGCACCGGTGCCGGTGGGGTCGGGGGCAGCCGTTCCCGGGGCGTGGCCCGTGCCGAGCGGGCCGGTGGTAGCCGTGGCGTCGGCGAGCATGCCGGCCGCGGTGTTGGGCACACCCGGGGTGCGGTCCTGGTCGCGGAAGAAGACGTCAACGGGACGCTCCACTCCGCGGCCGGCCGAACCGGCATCCGGGATCAGGGCCCCGAGACCACGACCGAGTCCCCGTCGCTTCTCACTCATGCGTTGTCCTTCGTCTCGGCGCCCCGGTGGGCGATCTCGGCTGCTGCGTCGCGATAGCACCTGGCGCCGGTGCTCTGCGGGTCGTACGTGATCACGGTCTGGCCGTGGCTGGGCGCCTCCGAGACCCGCACCGAGCGGGGGACGGTGGTCGCGAGGACCTGGTCGGCGAAGTGCTCGCGCACCTCGTCGGCCACCTGGGCGGACAGGCGGGTGCGTCCGTCGTACATCGTCAGCAGGATGGTCGAGACGTGCAGGGCGGAGTTCAGGTGGGTCTGGATCAGCTGGATGTTGTTGAGCAGCTGGCTCAGGCCCTCGAGTGCGTAGTACTCGCACTGGATGGGGATGAGCACCTCGCGGGCCGCGACGAAGGCGTTGACCGTCAGCAGCCCCAGGCTCGGGGGGCAGTCGATGAGGACGTAGTCGATCCGCGGCTCGCCGGCCGTCTCCCGCGCCGTGAACCACTGGTCGATCGCCTTGGCCATCCGGCTCTCCCGCGCGACGAGCGAGACGAGCTCGATCTCCGCGCCGGCCAGGTCGATGGTCGCGGGGACGCACCACAGGTTGTCCACGTCCGGGCACGGCTGGATCACGTCACCGATGGCAGTGCCGTCGACGAGCACGTCGTAGATGCTCGGGACGTCGGCATGGTGGTCGATGTTGAGCGCCGTGCTCGCGTTGCCCTGGGGGTCGGTGTCGATGAGCAGCACGCGCAGCCCCGCCTGCGCCAAGGCGGCGGCGATGTTGACGGCGGTGGTCGTCTTGCCGACACCACCCTTCTGGTTCGAGACCGTGATGATCCGCGGCTGCGCCGGACGCGGCAGGGTCGGCTCGGTGTCGGCCCCGGCCTCCGTCTGCGTCACCGCCTCGGTGGTGCGTTCGGGCTCCGGCGCAGGGTCGGCGTCCGGAGCAGGCCCAGCGGGCGGTGCCGTCTCGACGGGCGTCGCGACCGGTCCGGCAGCCAGCGCTGCGACCTCACGCGGGAGGTCCTCAGTGAGTGCGACAGGCGCCTCGGAGTGGCGCGTGAGCCAGCCCAACGGTGACGAGTCCAGCGTTCCGGCCAGCGCCGGCCAGCCGATACCCGGCGTTACGGATCGTGTGGATGTCACCGAGACGTTTCCTCCTGTGGGACTGCGAGCCCAGCCATACAACCCCACGAGGGGCCGACACGCCAAAAGGGACGCGCGGCCGCGGCGACGCAGTCGACGCTCCCTGTCCCAGGAGTCCGCCATCGTGGGTGCACGAGGCGGACGTGGCGAAAGTTGTCCACCACCCGCTGTGGACAACCGAGCCGTTTCACGTGAAACACCACGGGCGCCGTTTCACGTGAAACGGCGCCCGTGGTGGGCATGCTTCCCCGTGGAGCACGGGGTCGTGTCCCTAGAGCCGGGCGGGCCACAGCGTTCGTGACGACGTCACGTCCCTCGCCCGCATCCGGCGTCACCCGCGGGACCGCCCGCCGTTCAGCTGCGGTCGTCCTTGACGCAATCCACAGTCAGCGTGGGTTCATCCACAATCCCGTGACCGTGCTCGGTCACCGAGCTGCTCACGACACCGAGGCGGCGCAGGACCTTGGTCGCGGCTGCGAGCTCCTCGGCCGCCGACCGTCCCTTCATCGCGACGAGGCGACCGCCTGGCTCGGTGAGCGGCAGGCACCAGCGCGCGAGCTTGTCGAGTCGGGCGACGGCCCGGGCGGTGACGAAGGGAGCGCTCAGCTGCCCGTGTAACTCCTCGGCACGACCGCGGTGGACCGTGACATTGTCCAGACCGAGCTGGGTGACCGTGTCACTCAGCCATTCGGTGCGCCGCAGCATCGGCTCGACGAGATGGACGTCGAGGTCCGGCCGGGCGATCGCGACGGCCACACCGGGCAGGCCGGCACCCGACCCGACGTCGATGAGTCGCGCCCCCTGTGGGAAGGCGTCCTCGATGACCGCGCAGTTGAGCACGTGGCGCTCCCACAGGATGGGCACCTCCCGCGGGCCGATGAGGCCGTGGCTCACTCCCGTGTCGGCGAGGATCGCGGCGAACTGCTCGGCACGGGCAAGGCGCCCACCGAAGCATCGGTGGGCGCCCTGCGGTGCCTGCGGGATCTCAGTCGTCATGAGTCCAGCGTTTCACGTGAAACGGACACGACGTCACGCCTCGGGAGTCGCGTCGCTCGTCGCCTCGGTCTGGTCGTCCTCGGCCGGGTGCACGACGACGTGGCGCCGCGGCTCGGTGCCGGAGGAGTCGGACACCAGACCGGCAGCGAGGACCTCGTCGTGCACGACCTTCCGCTCGAAGGCACTCATCGGGTCCAGGTCGACGGACTCTCCGGTCTCCTTGACCTGCGAGACCGCCGACCGGGCGATCTCAACCAGCTCCGCACGACGGGCCGCGCGGTGGCCGGCGACGTCGAGCATGAGACGGCTGCGGTCTCCGGTCGCCGACTGCACCGCGAGCCGGGTCAACTCCTGCAGCGCCTCGAGCACCTTGCCGTCCTGACCGACGAGGCGGCGCGGGACGCGCCCCTCCTCGGAGTCGACGATGGCCACCGCGGCACGGTCGCCGTCGATGTCGAGGTCGATGTCCCCATCGAGGTCGGCGATGTCGAGCAGCGTCTCGAGGAAGTCGGCGGCGACCTCACCCTCGCGCTCGAGCAGCTCGCGCCGGGTCGACCGCTGGGGTGCCTGCTCCGTCTCGGTGGGCACGGACCCTTCAGTGGTCTGCTCCTGCTCCGCGACGTCGGTCGTGGGGTTCTCGCTCATATGCTCTCTCCTGGCTGTGGCGGGTCGCTCTGGGGCGGCCGGGACTGCGGTCGGTGGCGGGTGCGCGCCGCGGGGGCCGGAGCCCCCTGCGTCAGGCGCGCAGACCCGGCTACTTCTTCTTCTTCTTGGCGCGCTTCTTCGAGGTCGGCTGTTGGCGCTGACCCGAGATGACGCCCTTCGCCGCCAGCTCCTCGGCCATCTCCGCGTCGTGCTTGCGCTCCCGGATCTCCTCCGGGGTGTCGATCGGCTTGCCGGCCTTGCGGCGACGCTCCTGCATCGCCTTCTCCGCAGCCGATCCGGGCGCGGGCATGCGGCGGATGACGTAGAACTGCTGGCACATGGTCCACAGGTTCGTCGTGAACCAGTAGATGAGGACACCGATCGGGAAGTAGACGCCGGAGACGGCGAAGATGATCGGGAAGAGGTACAGCATGATCTTCTGCTGCTGGGCGAACTGACCCTCCAGCGCGGACGCCGGCATGTTCTTGCGCATCAGCTGGTACTGGGTCGTGAAGGTCGTCGCCGACATGAGGATGATGAGCACGACCGTGACGATCTTGACCGTGAGCGTCTCCGAGCCCATGAACTGGTCGGACAGCTGGGCGCCGAAGATCGTCGACGACTCGGCCTGGGCCGCCACCTGCTGGGTGATCGGGCCGATGCCCTCCTTGGCCCCGGCCCCGATCTCGTCGAGGCTGTTCAGGACCCGGAAGAGGCCGAAGAAGAAGGGCGACTGGGCGAGGATCGGCAGGCAGGACGCGAACGGGTTGGTCCCGCTGTCCTTGTAGAGCGCCATCGTCTCTTCCGTCATCTTCTGACGGGACTCAGGGTCGTTCTTGCCCTTGTACTTGGCCTGGATCTTGGCCATCTCGGGCTGGATGAGCTGCATCTTGCGCGAGGCATGGATCTGCTTGACGAAGAGCGGGATCAGCGCGGCGCGCATGACGACCACGAGACCGACGATGGACAGCGTCCACGTCCAGCCGTTGGCCTCGGGCAGGCCGATCGCGGTGAGCGCCCCGTGCCACAGATACATGATCCAGGCGACGAGCCACTCGAAGGGGTACATGATGTCGCTGAAGCTCACGTGGTGAACGTCCTTCGGTCGGTGGCGCCGGTGTCGACGCCGTCGTCGTGCTCCTCGACGTCGGCGTAGCGCGGTGTCGCCAGGTCAGGCGATCCGCGCTGCGCCCAGGTCTCGGGCACGTGGTCGATGCCCCCGGCGGACCAGGGGTTGCACCGCAGGAGCCGGTGCACGGTCAGGTAGCCGCCGCACACGAGCCCGAACCGCTGCAGGGCGGTCACGCCGTAGGCGGAGCAGCTCGGGAAGTAGCGACACGAGGGGGGCAGCAGGGGCGAGACGAGCAGCTGGTACCCGCGGACGAGCCAGATGAGCGGCAGCGCGAGGAACCTCATGGTCCCTCTCCAACGACCAGGTCACGCAGGCAGTGCCGCAGGGCCTCGCTGATCTCGGCGCTCGTGGCCTCCGCCGCGGCCGGGTTGGCCCGGATGACCAGGTCCGTGCCGGCGGGCAGCTGCGGGACGAAGGGGGCGACCTGCGCCCGCAGTCGACGCTTGACCCGGGTGCGGGTCACGGCGTTGCCGACCGCTCGGGACACGACGAGACCGACGCGCGGAGAGGAGTCCCCTCGCGCGTCGGTCTGGGTCGCGTCCGCCACACGGGCATGAACCACGAGCAGCCTGGAACCGTGGCGCCGAGCGCCTCGTCCCCGGATGGTTGCCGCGAAGTCCGCGCGGTCCGTCAGGCGGTGCCGCGCGGGCAGCACCGTCCGGCTCGTCAGGCGGAGAGCTTGGCGCGGCCCTTGGAGCGGCGGTTGGCCAGGATGGCCCGGCCGGCGCGGGTGCGCATGCGCAGACGGAAGCCGTGCGTCTTGGCGCGGCGACGGTTGTTGGGCTGGAAGGTGCGCTTGCTCATGTGCGGTCTCCGATGATCGGTGGGCCGGGGCCCGGTGCAGAAGTCGACGGCCGTCTTCGGCCACGATCGGAAGCCCACGTCATGGACCGGACCGGAGTCCGGCGGATCATGGGCATGCGAAAGCGGCCGACAGGCCGACGTCCACGGTAAGGGACGGCCTCTCGCGAGGTCAAACCGCCCGACCCCTGCCCGGCGCCGCGCAGAAATTACCGACTCTGCCACTCCTCGCATCGCACGACGGGGACGACACGCCGGTTGCCGCCCAATTGCCGGTGCGATCGGCTTGCTCGGGTCCCGAGGTGTTGTTAGCGTCAGCCCTCACCACCTGCCCCCCGTCTGTACCCACAGTCTGTGGACAACTTTGTGGATGCACCCACCGCCGGTGCAGGATGACAGCTGACAGAGTGACCCGATCGGCCGCGAGCCGCAGGATGTGAGGTGCGCCCCGTGGCCGATGCGGTCGACTTCGGTGAGGTGTGGCGCACGACCCTCGAGACCCTCGACGCCGACGGCGTCCCCGTCACGCGCAGGGCCTTCCTCAGCATGGCTCGCCTCGTCGGCCTCCTCGACGACACCGCGCTGATCGCCGTCCCCGACGACTTCTCGAAGAACTTCGTCGAGCAGCGGCTGCGCCGCCACGTCACCCAGGCCCTGTCCGACCAGCTCGGTCGACAGATCCGCCTCGCGGTGACCGTCGACCCGGACCTCGCCGACGGCGATCCGCTGCCCCCGACCGAGGGACTGGCACCCGAATCGGACACCGACGTGCCGGCCACCGAGCCGCAGCGCCCCCAGGGCCTGTCCTCGACGCTGCCCGTCGAGGACCGTGACGACGGCCTGCTCGACGAGGACCCCGAGCCGGCGCCCACCCGGTCGCGTCGTGGTCGGCCGGAGCCGGAGGAGGTCGAGCTGACCCGACTGAACCCGAAGTACGTCTTCGACACCTTCGTCATCGGAGCGAGCAACCGCTTCGCCCACGCCGCCGCCGTCGCGGTCGCCGAGGCACCGGCCAAGGCGTACAACCCGCTCTTCATCTACGGGGAGTCGGGTCTGGGCAAGACCCACCTGCTGCACGCCATCGGCCACTACGCGCGCAGCCTGTACCCGCACGTCAAGGTGCGGTACGTGAACTCCGAGGAGTTCACCAACGACTTCATCAACAGCATCCGCGACGACAAGGCGGCCAACTTCCAGCGCCGCTACCGCGACGTCGACGTGCTGCTCATCGACGACATCCAGTTCCTCCAGGGCAAGATGCAGACCCAGGAGGAGTTCTTCCACACCTTCAACACGCTGCACAACGCCAACAAGCAGGTCGTCATCACCTCGGATGTGGCACCGAAGCTGCTCCAGGGCTTCGAGGAGCGCATGCGCTCCCGCTTCGAGTGGGGCCTGCTGACCGACGTGCAGCCGCCCGACCTCGAGACCCGGATCGCCATCCTGCGCAAGAAGGCCATCCAGGAGAAGCTCTCGGTCCCCGCCGACGTGCTGGAGTTCATCGCCAGCCGGATCAGCACCAACATCCGCGAGCTGGAGGGCGCCCTCATCCGGGTCACGGCCTTCGCCAGCCTCAACCGGCAGCCCGTGGACATCGGTCTGGCACAGATCGTGCTCAAGGACCTCATCCCCAACGAGCAGTCGAGCGAGATCTCGAGCGCGACGATCATGGCGCAGACGGCCGACTACTTCGGGCTGAGCATCGAGGACCTGCAGAGCGCCTCGCGCACCCGGCTGCTCGTCACCGCACGGCAGATCGCGATGTACCTCTGCCGCGAGCTGACCGACATGTCGCTGCCCAACATCGGGAAGCAGTTCGGCGGCCGCGACCACACGACCGTCATGCACGCCGAGCGCAAGATCCGTGAGCTCATGGGTGAGCGACGGGCCATCTACAACCAGGTCACCGAGCTGACCAACCGGATCAAGCAACAGGCCGGCTGACCCCCCTTCGCTCCCTGCAGCACGCCCGTGAGGACCGTCCTCCGCTCCGGGCCACCACCTCATCCACCGTTGTCCACAGGCTTCTCCCCAGCTGTGCGTGGCGACGAGACCCGATCGTGACCCACGGCCGGATCCGCTCCTGGTGTGCGTTGTCCACATGTCCCCAGCCTGTGGAAACTCCTGTGGGTCCTCACGAGTCCCGAATTTTCGGCACCGCCGACGCGGCCGTCCACAGCAGAGCCCCTCACGTCCCGCGTGTCGTCCACACCAGGGGGGGGCGACCCCCTTCGTCCGGCATCGCCTGCTGCAGCTGCCCGGCACATCCCCGGAAATCCAGGGGTCGCTCACCCACAGCCCCATGAGGACAAGCCTGTGCACGACGTGTGCAGGGGCATGCGGGGTTGGTGACGACCGTGGTCCGCCCACACCCGCGCTCGCTCGTGCACCTGCTCATCCACCGGCTGTCCACAGGCAGGATCCGCGCCGTGACGGGGCTGCAGGCAGTTGTCCACGATGTCCACACCGCCTATGACAACGATGAGACCTTGAACCATCCGATTCCTCCCCCACGCATGACTGCGGCCCGACCTGTGGACCACGCCCGACCGGCCCTCGAAATGACAAGCCCACCTCGGTTCACGGGGACCGCCTCGACCGCGTAATGTCAGCCATCCATGCG
Organism: Janibacter anophelis NBRC 107843; assembly: GCF_001570945.1. Classification (GTDB taxonomy): domain Bacteria; phylum Actinomycetota; class Actinomycetes; order Actinomycetales; family Dermatophilaceae; genus Janibacter; species Janibacter anophelis. The sequence continues at coordinate 3,615 of NZ_BCSQ01000069.1, read as the reverse complement.
CTGTGCTTGCGCATGGCTGTTCTTGTCATTCGGATGAGCGCGCGCAGGGGCGCGGCGAAAGAAGGTCTGTCGTGAAGTTCCGCGTCGAGCGCGATGTGCTGGCCGAGGCGGTCACGTGGGTGGCCCGTGGTCTGCCGAACCGTCCGCCGGTCCCCGTCCTGGCCGGTGTCCTCATCGAGGCCACGGATGACGGCACGATCACCCTGTCGACCTTCGACTACGAGGTCTCCGCGCGGATCACCGTCGCGGCCGAGGTCTCCGAGCCCGGCACCGTCCTCGTCCTGGGACGCCTGCTCGCCGACATCTCGCGCAACCTGCCCGGCAAGCCGGTCGACGTCACGACCGACGGCGCCAAGGTCCAGGTGACCTGCGGCAGCTCCCGCTTCGCGCTGCTGCAGATGCCTGCCGACGAGTACCCGACGCTGCCGACCTCCCCCGAGGGCAGCGGCAGCATCGACGGCACCGCCTTCACCCAGGCCGTCCAGCAGGTGCAGATCGCGGCCGACCGCGGCGACACCCTGCCCATCCTCACCGGCGTGCGCGTCGAGATCGAGGGCGAGAAGGTCACTCTCCTGGCCACCGACCGCTACCGGCTCGCGATGCGCGAGCTCACGTGGAGCCCCAACACCTCCGACGCCAGCCACGTCGCGCTCATCCCCGCCCGCACCCTCTCGGACACCGCCAAGGCGCTGGGTGCCGCCGGCTCGATCGAGGTCTCGCTCGGTGCGGCCGCCGGCGGGTCCGGCTTGGTCGGATTCGAGGCCGGACAGCGGCACACGACCAGCCGTCTGCTCGACGGTGAGTACCCCAAGGTCGCCAAGATCTTCCCCAGCTCGAGCGAGACCGAGGCCGTCGTCGACACCGAGGTGCTCACCGAGGCCGTCAAGCGCGTCGCGCTGGTCACCGAGCGCAACACGCCCGTCCGGCTGCGCTTCGGTGACGGCCAGGTGACGATCGAGGCCGGCACCGGCGACGACGCGCAGGCGTCCGAAGCCGTCGAGGCCAAGGTCGACGGGCCGGACATCGAGGTCGCCTTCAACCCCGGCTACCTGCTCGATGGGCTCGGCGTGCTCGGCACGACCTTCACCCGGCTGTCCTTCACCGCTCCCCTCAAGCCGGCGATGATCACCGGCCAGGACAGCCAGGACGGCGAGCTCGACACGACCTACCGCTACGTCCTGCAGCCGGTGCGCCTCGCCGGCTGACCCCCTTCGCCCTGGTCCGCAGGGTGCCCCGTCAGGAAGGCTCTCCAATGCAGCTCGGTCTCATCGGTCTGGGCAAGATGGGCGGCAACATGCGCGAGCGTGTGCGCCGTGCCGGCCACGAGGTCGTCGGCTACGACACCAACCCCGAGGTCTCGGACGTCGAGAGCGTCCAGGCGATGGTCGACGCACTGCAGGCGCCGCGCGTCGTGTGGGTCATGGTGCCGGCGGGTGAGGTCACCCGCTCGGTGATCGCCGACCTGGCCGACCGACTCGAGCCGGGAGACCTCGTCATCGACGGCGGCAACTCGCGCTTCAGCGACGACGCTCCCAACGCGGAGCTGCTCGGCGAGCAGGGCGTCGGCTACCTCGACTGCGGCGTATCCGGTGGGATCTGGGGCCTGGACAACGGCTACGGCCTCATGGTCGGCGGCGACGCGCAGCACGTGGAGCTGGCCATGCCGATCTTCGACGCCCTGCGCCCGGAGGGTCCGCGCGACGAAGGCTTCGTCCACGCGGGCGAGGTCGGTGCCGGGCACTACGTCAAGATGGTGCACAACGGCATCGAGTACGGCCTGATGCACGCATATGCCGAGGGCTACGAGTTGCTGGAGAAGAAGGACATCGTCACCGACGTCCCGGGCGCCTTCAAGGCGTGGAGCCGTGGCACCGTCGTGCGCTCGTGGCTGCTCGACCTCATGGTCAAGGCCCTCGAGGAGAACCCGACGATGGACGACGTCAGCGACTACACCGCCGACTCCGGCGAGGGGCGCTGGACCGTCGAGGAGGGCATCGCCCACGCCGTGCCGATGCCCGTCATCTCCGCCTCGCTCTTCGCGCGCTTCGCCTCGCGGCAGCAGGTCAGCCCGGCCATGCAGGCCGTCGCGGCGCTGCGCGGCCAGTTCGGCGGGCACCAGGTCATGACGACCGCCGAGGGCGATGACCTGCGGGCCGAGGCGGCGAAGGGAGTGGCCTCCCCCACGGCGAGCGAGGCCAAGGAGGAGAAGAAGGTCGACAAGCCGGAGTCCCCCGCCGCGGCCAGCCAGGGCGACGCGGCCGACGCCGGTCCGACGTCCGGCACGCAGAGCACCGGCGGCTCGCCCGGCCCGACGAGCGGGTCCGGGTCGACCCAGTGACGTGCACGTCCGCCACCTGAGCATCGGCGACTTCCGCAGCTATCCCGCCGCAGAGGTGGCCCTCGAGCCGGGGATCACCACCCTCGTCGGCCTCAACGGCCAGGGCAAGACCAACCTCGTCGAGGCCATCGGCTACGTCGCCTCGCTCTCGAGTCACCGGGTCGCGACCGACCAGCCGCTCGTGCGCTTCGGCGCGGACCGCGCGATCGTGCGCTGCGCCGTCGTCCGCGACGAGCGGGAGAGCCTCGTCGAGCTCGAGATCACGCCGGGGCGGGCCAACCGGGCCAAGCTCAACCGCTCCCCCCTGCCCCGCACCCGCGACGTGCTCGGCACCCTGCGCACGGTGCTCTTCGCACCGGAGGACCTGGCCCTGGTCAAGGGGGACCCGGGTGAGCGGCGGCGCTTCCTCGACGACCTGCTCGTGCAGCGCCAGCCGCGGTGGGCCGGGGTGCGCTCCGACTACGACAAGATCCTCAAGCAGCGTGGCGCGCTGCTGAAGTCGGCCGCGGCCCTCCTCGGCGGCCGGCGCCGTGGACGACGCAGCCAGTCGGCACCCGAGGGGGTCGACCCCAGGGCCGCGGCCGAGGAGGCCGTGCGGACCCTCGACATCTGGGACGACCACCTCGCGACCGTCGGCAGCCAGCTGCTCTACGCGCGGCTGCGGCTGCTGCGCGACCTCGTCCCGCACCTGCAGCACGCCTACCGCGAGGTGAGCGCCAACCAGTCCGAGGCCACGGCGGTCTACCGCAGCTCGCTGCATGAGGAGGCCGCCGAGGCGATCGCCCGCGGTGAGGTGCCGGAGATCGACGAGCTGCGCACGATGCTCCTGGAGTCGCTGGCGCGGGTGCGGGAGCAGGAGGTCGAGCGGGGGGTCAACCTCGTCGGTCCCCACCGCGACGACCTCGTCCTCGCGCTCGGGGAGATGCCGGCCAAGGGCTATGCCTCGCACGGGGAGTCGTGGTCCTTCGCGCTCGGACTGCGCCTGGCGGCCTACCACCTGCTGCGGCACGACCTGGGAGACGACCCCGTGCTCGTGCTCGACGACGTCTTCGCCGAGCTCGACTCCGGACGTCGGGAGCGGCTCGCGGCGATGATCGCCGACTGCGAGCAGGTGCTCATCACCGCTGCCGTCCCCGAGGACGTGCCGGCGGGGTTGCAGGGGCGGACCTTCACGGTCACGCTCGGTGAGGTGAGTGCGCCGTGAGCGAAGGGGGAGAGTCGGGTCTCGAGGCGTCGGCCGCGGACGGCCTCGCACCTCGACCGGCGGAGATGGGCGC
>NZ_BCSQ01000068.1 GCF_001570945.1 Janibacter anophelis NBRC 107843 | reverse complement strand
CCGCGCGCTTCGCCCTCCACGACGACGACCTGCGGCGGGCCCGGGCCGAACTGGTCGACATGCTCGGCGGCGTGGGGCCCGACGCGGGCTTCGACACCGTGCACGTCCTGCGCAGCCTGGTCGAGGTCGTCGCCCGGCAGGGCCGCGGCCGGGAGGCCTTGGAGCTCGCCGGCCGGGCCACCCGGGCCGCGTCGCACTTCGACACCCCGGTCGCCACCACCTGGTACATCGAGGCCATCGCCGAGGCGGTGGGCGGCTCCTTCGACCGGGTGGTGACGATCAGTGAGCGCGGCGTGCATCTGGCCCGGCAGCAGGACGACGAGCGCTACCTGCGCCGCCAGCTCGCCCACCTCGGCCTGGCCCGGCTGCACCTCGACGAGCTCGACGCGGCCGTGGCCGCGTTCCGCGAGCTGCGCGACATCGACGCGGCCAGCGGCATCGGCGACCTGACCTCCCTTCGCTGGCATGCGGACGCGGTCACGGCACTCGCCGTGGCGGGCGAGGTCGACGAGGCCCGCGACCTGCTGGCCGCGGTGCGAGAGGGGATCGACGCCGGGTTGGGCTCGCCCGGGGTGGTCCTCGGGGTCGACCGTGCCGAGGCGGAGATCGGTGCGGCCACCGGTGACCTCGACGCCGCCCGTGAGCTGGCCATCCGCTCCGTCGACGAGGCCGCCGAGCGGCGGCTGCCCGTCGAGGAGGCGCGCTCGCTCGTCACGCTCGCCCACGTGGAGCGGCGGGCGCGGCGCACCGGCCGCAGCCGCGAGGCCGCCGCCCGGGCGCGCGAGGTCCTGCGGCCGCTGCACGCCGTGCCGTGGTCGACCTGGGTCCAGGCGAAGTTCCCCGAGGGAGCGGCCCTGCACAGCCTCGAACCCGAGGAGACCGACGGGCAGGACCCGCTCGCCGGCCTGACGCTCACCGAGCAGCAGGTCGCCGGGCTCGTCGCCGACGGCGCGAGCAACCGGGAGATCGCCCAGCGCCTGCACCTGAGCGTCAAGACGGTCGAGGGCACCCTCACCCGGATCTACCGCAAGACCGGGGTGCGCTCACGCACCCAGTTGGCCGCGCTCGTCCTCGGCCACGGCTCCCGCTGACCCGCGCATTTCCCCGGGGAAATGCGCGGTCGTGTCGGTCAGGAGCGCATTTCCCCGGGGAAATGCGCGCGACGGAGGTCGACGGTCAGCCAGACTGCCTGACCGTCGCTCAGTCGGTCGTGCGGGCGTTGAAGGCGCGCAGCGCCAGCGGGGCGATGACGAGGGTGATGCCGACCGACCAGATGATCGTCGCCAACTCGGGGTGGTGCAGCGGCCACGGCGCGTCGGGTCGCAGCGGCTGACCCGCGACGCCCCAGTTGTCCCGCATGGCCTGGCTCAGGGAGCTGATCGGGTTCCACTCGGCGATCGTGCGCAGCCACGTCGGCATGACGTCGGTGCGGGCGAAGGCGTTGGACAGGAACGTGATCGGGAAGATCGTCGTGAACATCAGCCCGTTGACCGCCTCGACCGAGCGCATCGCCGAGCCGACGAGGATGCCGATCCAGATCATCGCGAAGCCAAAGAGCAGCAGCAGCCCGTAGCCGATGAGCGCGTTGACCACGCCCTCGTGCAGCCGCCACCCGATGAACAGGCCCGTCACCGACATGACGGCCACGCCGATGCTCGAGTGGATGAGCGCGGCGATGCTGCGCGAGATGAGGATCGACGAGCGCCGGATGGGCAGCGACCGCAGTCGGTCGACCATGCCCTTGCCGATGTCGGTGTTGAGCCCGATCGCGACGATGAAGGCGCTGAAGGCGATCGTCTGCGCCATGATCCCGGGCAGCAGCCACGGCTTGTAGTCGACGCCGGGGATGTTGATCGACCCGCCGAAGACATAGGCGAAGAGCAGCACGAACATGATCGGCTGGATCGTCACGTCGGTGAGCATCTCGGGCTGGCGCTTGATGTGCGTGAGGTTGCGACGCACGAGGGTGGTGATCTGCCGGACGCGACCGGCGCCCTTCGGGGGCGTGGCAGGTCGGTCGACGGCGACGCTCTCGGTGACGGTGCTCATGCGGGGACCTCTTCGGGGTTGCTGGACTCCTCGGCGCGGTGGCCGGTGAGGGAGAGGAAGACGTCGTCGAGGCTCGGCCGCTGCATGCCGAGGTCGTCGACGTCGATGCCGGCCTCGTCGAGCTGCCGGGCGACCTGCGTCAGGGCGGCGACGTCACCCGAGGGGGCGGTGAGCCGGCGTGCGTCCTCGTCGACCCGGACCTCGCCGACGATCGCGCGCAGCAGGCCCGCGGCCTGCTGGACCTCGTCGGGCCGGGAGACCGTGACGACGAGGCTGGCGGCGCCGGACTGGTCCTTCAGCTCCAGCGGTGTGCCCCGGGCGATGACCCGACCGTGGTCGATGACGATGAGCTCGTCGGCCAGGTGGTCGGCCTCCTCGAGGTACTGGGTCGTGAGGAGCAGTGTCGTCCCGTCACGCACCAGTCCGCGCAGGACGTCCCACAGCTCGACCCGGCTGCGCGGGTCGAGACCCGTGGTCGGCTCGTCGAGGAAGAGCACCTCGGGCTGCGCGATGAGGCTGACCGCCAGGTCGATGCGGCGGCGCATGCCGCCCGAGTACTCCTTGACGATCTTGTCGCGCGCCTCGGTGAGGGAGAACTGCTCGAGCAACTCGTCACTACGACGCCGCACGAAGCGGCGGTCGAGCCCGTAGAGGTCACCGATGAGACGCAGGTTTTCCCTCCCCGTCAGCAGCTCGTCGACGGTGGCGCTCTGCGCCGTCAGGCCCATCGATGCCCGGACCGCGTCGGGCTCGCGCACGACGTCGTGACCGGCGACCCGGGCCGAGCCGCGGGTGGGCGTCGCGAGGGTGGTCATCATGCGCACGGTCGTTGTCTTGCCCGCGCCGTTGGGGCCCAGGAGGCCGAAGACGGTGCCCCGGGGCACCTCGAAACTCACGTCGTCGACGGCCACGAAGTCGCCGAAGGTCTTGACCAGCCCGGAGGCCTCGATCACGGGTGCGCTCATGTCGGATCAGCCTAGGTGGCGCCCCCGACAACGCACGAGCGGTTTTCGCCACCCCGCGCGGGTGGATGTATACGCGCTGGTGAAAGGTCAGCGCGCATACCTCCAACGGGGGAGTGGCGTCAGTCGAGCGACTCCACGTCGATCTGGTCGTCGGGGTCGTGGGTGCGGCGCATCGAGCGCCGGACCATCCACACCAGCACACCCACCGCAGCGAGGATGATCAGCAGGTAGACGACCTTGCTGATCGGGTCCATGTACTGCTCGACGAGGTGGTAGCGGTCGCCGAGCTGGTGGCCGATCCAGATGAAGAGCGAGTTCCAGATGAGCGAGCCGGCCGTGGTGTAGCCGAGGAACTGCACGAGCGGCATCCGGTCGATGCCCGCGGGGATCGAGATCAGGCTGCGGATCCCGGGGACGAAGCGCCCGAAGAAGACCGCCTTGGGCCCGTGCCTGCCGAACCACGCGTCTGTCTTGTCGATGTCGGCGACGTCGACGAGGGGCATCCGGTGCGCGATGACCCGCAGCCGCTCCAGCCCGAGCGCCGCGCCGATGCCGTAGAGCAGCAGCGCGCCGGTGACCGACCCGAGCGTGGCCCACAGGATCGCCTCGACCATCGAGTAGCGTCCCTGGGCCGCGGTGAAGCCGGCGAGCGGCAGAATCACCTCGCTGGGGATCGGCGGGAAGAGGTTCTCGAGGAAGATGCCGAGCGCGATGCCAGGTCCCCCGATGCTGTCCATCAGCTCGAGGACCCAGTCGACGATGGTGTTCATGCAGCCCTTCCGAGGCGGTGATGTCTACGGTGGGGCACGTGAGCACCCCGGACGATGGTACGGGCGCGTCCTCCGCGTCCGCTGTGAGCCATGGCGTCGGCCCGTGGCAGGGGTCGTGGCCCGATGACGAGCGCCTCGACCCGCACCTGCTGCGGGAGGGCGACCGGCGTAATGTCGAGGACCGGTACCGCTACTGGTCGCACGAGGCGATCACCGCCGACCTCGCCACCCGGCGGCACGAGTTCCACGTCGCGATCGAGAACTGGGAGCACGACTTCAACATCGGCTCGGTCGTGCGCACCGCCAACGCGATGGGAGCGGCCGCCTTCCACATCGTCGGCAAGCGGCGGTGGAACCGCCGCGGTGCGATGGTCACCGACCGCTACCAGGTCGAGCACCACCATCCGGACGTCGCCGACCTCGTGGAGTGGGCGAGCACCGCGGGCGAAGGGGGGACCCCCCTTCGCATCATCGGGATCGACAACGTGCCGGGCGCCGTCCCGATCGAGACCCACGACCTGCCGCGGCAGTGCGTCCTCGTCCTCGGCCAGGAGGGTCCGGGGATCTCGCCCGAGATGCTCGCGGCCTGCGACGTCGTCCTGGAGATCAGCCAGTTCGGCTCGACTCGCTCGATGAACGCCGGTGCCGCCGCGGCCATCGCGATGCACGCGTGGGTGCGGCGGCACACCTTCGGCCAGCGCCCATAGACCCCCCCGCCTCCGTGCATCTCATGACGCACGGAGGCGGGATCCGGGTGGAAGGGGGTCAGGCCCGTGGGTGCAGCGCCCGCAGCGGCACCATCCGCAGGACGAGCAGGGCCGCGACCGGCAGCACCGGCCAGATCCAGTGCACGCCGTCGGCGGAGACGATGCCGGACTTGGCCATGACGGCCAGGCCACCGCACACCGCGACCGTCGCGACGACCGGACGCCACACGCTCGGGGCCGGGCGCAGGTCGATGCTCGGGTCCTCGAGCCGGCCGAAGACCGCGATGAGGGCGATCGTCACGACGGCGCAGACCGCGAACCACACCGGCCGGGTCGCCCACCACTGACCGCTCGCCGGCTCCAGCCCGAGGCCACGGCCGTCGAGGGCCAGCGAGAGGCCGACGAGGGCGAGCATCGCCGTCATGTGCCACAGGTAGAGGGTCATGATGCGGGCGTTGACGGCGATCGTCGCCCGCCACGCCGCCGGCCGCTGGAGCCAGGTGTTGAGCCGGCGCTCGGCGAGCAGGGCGAGCCCGATCTGGAACATCCCGAGGAAGAGCAGCGTGACGCGGGCGGGGTAGGAGTTCTCCACCGGCTGGCCGGTGCCGACCATGGCGACCGGGTAGGGCCCGAAGTGCACGAGTGCGGCCACGGCGCCAAGACCGATGGCGGACAACGCGATCCGCCGCGCTGCGCTGTCCAGGGCGCCGTCACGCCAGGCATAGCCGAGCTGGTGCACGCTCGCCCAGACGAAGAGGTAGTTGACGAAGCCGATGAGGACCGAGCCGGTCGAGATCGAGACGTAGTCGACGATCCCGGCGACGGCCATACCTCCGAAGAAGCTCCACCAGCCGTAGCGCTCCCAGAGCCGGAGCGTCAGCGGGGCCACCGCGACGACGAGGACGTAGGCCGCGAGGAACCAGGTGGGCACCAGGGCCGACTGGCTCGCGAGCCGCAGCAGGTCGGGAGAGGCACCGGCCGCCACGCCCACCGAGCAGATCGCCAGCCAGGCGATGAGGAGCGGCAGGACCGGGGTCATCAGGCGGCGCAGTCGGGCGCGCTGCCACGTCGCCCAGGTGTCCCCCTTCGCCCGCGCGGAGCGCCACGACGTGGCATTGGCGTACCCGCCGACGAGGAAGAAGAGAGGCATCACCTGCAGGACCCAGGTCAGGCCCTGCAGCGGTCGGACGAGGTCAAGGGTGTTGGCCATCGAGATCTCGCCGTCGCGCACGACCACGGCTGCCATCAGCCAGTGGCCGAGCACGACGACGCCGATCGCGACGGCGCGGTAGAGGTCGACGACCCGGTTGCGGGTGTCCGGGGTGGCCGCCGCGAGGCGGGAGATCGTGGTCGTGTCCATGACCACGAGACTCGCGCCCCGCGACGAAGGGGGGATCCGCCGGAGTACTCAGGTCCCCGGCGTCCCGATACTCATCCCGCGGTCCACGCTCCCCGAGGAGGTCGCGCAGCGACGGTCTCGAGGGGCCGGACCCGGTTACGGGGCGGTCGTCAGGTCGATGTCGCCCCGGTCGCGGGCGAGGTCGCGCTCCATCCGGTCGAACTCCTCGCCGATGCCCGGGTCGTCGGACCGCTGGGCCAGCGAGACGGCCACGGCGACGAGCAGGTTGAGCAGGAAGCCCGGGACGATCTCGTACATCCGGTCGCTCAGGCTGTCGATGTTGCCCCAGGCGAAGACCGTGACGGCACCGACGATCATGCCGGCGAGCGCGCCGTGGGCGGTCAGGCGGCGCCAGTAGAGCGAGAGCAGGATGATCGGGCCGAAGGCGGCACCGAAGCCGGCCCACGCGAAGGCGACGAGCTCGAGGATCGCCGAGTCGGGGTCGAGCGCGAGGACGAGCCCGACGAGGGCGACGACGAGCACGCCGATGCGGCCGTACATGAGCAGGGCCGTGTCGGAGGCCTTGCGACCGGTGAGGTTGACGAGGTCCTCGACGAGCGCGGAGGAGCAGACGACGAGCTGGCTCGACATCGTCGACATGATCGCCGCGAGCACGGCGGCCAGGACGAATCCGGCGACGAGCGGGTGGAAGAAGATCTGGCTCAGCAGCAGGAAGACGGTCTCCGGGTCCTCGATCGCCTTGGCCGGGTCGGGCCCGTTGAAGTACGCGACACCGATGAGGGCCGTGGTGATGGCACCGAGGGCGGTGATGATCATCCAGGTCGTGCTGACGATCCGGCCGTAGTCTCGGACACGACGGGTCCTCTCCGGTTGGTGTGGCCGGGAGACGCTACACCCTGCGCGTGGCCCCGGTCACACCCGTGATGGCCCGAGGGGTGAGGATGTCCCCATGACCACCCCCTTCGCCCCGTCCTCCCGGTCCGCGGTCGCCCCCTTTGAGGTCATGGACGTCCTCGCCACCGTCGCGCGGATGCGCGCGGAGGGCCGGGAGGTCATCTCGCTGTGCGCCGGCGAGCCGAGCCAGGGCGCCCCGAGCGCGGTGCAGGCCGCGGCGTCCCGCATCCACGGCGAGGCACGGCCGCTCGGGTACACGCCGGCCCTGGGGACGGCCCCCCTGCGCGCGGCGATCGCCGGCCACTACGCCCGGTGGTACGGGCTCGACCTCGACCCGGCGGAGGTCGCGGTGACGACGGGCTCGTCGGGAGGCTTCGTCCTGGCCTTCCTCGCGGCCTTCGACCACGGCGACCGGGTCGCGTTGGCCCGACCCGGGTACCCCGCGTACCGCAACATCCTCGCCTCGCTCGGCTGCGAGGTCGTCGACATCGCGACGGGGCCGGTCGAGCGCTACCAGCCGACCGTCGCCCAGCTCGAGGAGGAGCACGCCCGCGCCCCGCTCGCCGGACTCGTCCTCGCCTCACCGGCCAACCCCACGGGCACGATGGTCGACCGTGGCGAGCTCGCCGCGATCGCCGCGTGGTGCAGCGCGCACGGGGTGCGCCTGGTGAGCGACGAGATCTACCACGGCGTCACCTACGGCGACGGCCCCGATGCGAAGGGGGTCTGCGCCCGGGAGGTCGACGAGCACGCCATCGTCGTCTCCTCCTTCAGCAAGTACTGGGGGATGACCGGGTGGCGGCTCGGCTGGCTGCTCGTGCCGCAGGACCTGCGGGCGGCCGTCGACGCGCTCGCCGGCAACATCGCGCTCTGCCCGCCGGCGGCGGCGCAGGAGGCGGCGGTCGCGGCCTTCGACGAGGCGACCTATGCCGAAGGGGAGGCCGCGCGCCTGGAGTTCGCCCGTGCCCGGGAGGTGCTGCTCGCCCGCGCGCCCGAGCTCGGTTGGGGCGCAGCGGCGCCCGCCGACGGCGCCTTCTACTACTGGGCGGAGCTGGGCGAGGCGATGCACGGCTTCGCCGACGCCCGCGAGTACGCGAGCGCCCTGCTCGAGGCGACCGGCGTGGCCGTCACGCCCGGGGGCGACTTCGACCCGGTCGCCGGGTCGCGCTGCGTGCGGCTGTCCCTGGCTGCCGGGCCCGAGGCCATCGCGGAGGCGCTGGACCGGATCATCGCCTGGCAGGGCGCTCACGGCTGAGGCGCTGCGGTGGGCTGGCGTCAGCCGGGCGGGATCTGGTCGCCCTCGTCGGTGAGGCCACCCCACGACGGGCAGGAGATCTCGACGGTGAAGGGGATGTCGTCGCGCTGCGCGCCGTCGACGGTGCCACGGGCAGTGCCCTCGGCCCGCACCGACGTCTCCGACATCGTCACCGTCGTCTCGTCGGTGATGGCGTGGACGTCCCCGGACGGCCCCCCGGTCACCAAGACGTTCCTCACGTCCGACACCTTGCCGTCCGCGATGTCGAAGTCGACGCTGACGAACATCGCGTCGGCGATCTCCTCCAGCGGCACGTCCTCCAGGAGGCCTGCGGTGCCCTTGGTCTCGGCGTCGTTCTTCTGGCACTTGACGCGCCAGGAGTCGGCCGTGAGGGGTGTGCCGTCGACGACGACGCTGTGGGTCCCTGCGGCCCCGGACGAGCCGGCCGACGTCTCGGAGGAGGCGGCCGAGCCGCTGGAGGAGGCGGCGGCCGAGCCGCTGGAGGAGGTGGCGTCCGACGAGCTGTCGGAGTCGGAGCCACATCCTCCCGCCGCGAGGACGAGCGTGGTGGCAGCGGCGGCGATCAGCCGGTGGCGGGTCGCGGTGAGCACAGGTGGATCCCCTTCGTCGTGACGTGTCGGGGCAGCGTCCCCCCGGTCGCGTGCTCGACGTTAACAAGGAGGACGCGGGTCCGCAGCACGTGGCAGGCTGCGCGAGCATGACGCTCCTTGAGGAGTTCCACCGGCAGATCCGGCTGGCCGGACGTGAGGACGAGCCGCGCCCGGGACTGATGCAGGACCGTGACGGCCCCGTGCGGCGGACGTGGTCGCAGGACCCGGCGGGGTTCGCGATGGTCGAGTGCCCGGAGGGGCTCGGCGAGGACCCGGACCGCTGGATCGACCGGCAGGTCGAGTTCTTCGGCGCCCGGGGGCAGGAGGTCGAGTGGAAGACCTACGACTACGACGAGCCCGCTGACCTGCTCGAGCGGTTGCGGGACAAGGGATTCGTCATCGAGGACGACGAGGCCCTCGTCCTCGGCGAGACGGCGGCACTCGTCCACCCCGTCGAGGCGAAGGGGGTGGCCCTACGACAGGTCGACGCGGACGACGACGGGGCCTTTGCTGGGATCGCGGACCTCTCCAAGATCGTGTGGGGCCGCCGTGGCGGCCACACGGCCGAGTTGCGCGAGGAGTTGCGGGCGAGCCCGGACCTCATCGACGTCTTCGTCGCCCGGGCAGCCGAGCCCTTGGCCGGCGAAGCGGAGGTGCCAACCGTCGAGGTCGGGCAGGTGGTGTGTGCCGCGTGGGTGCGCTACTCGCCGGGGGCCGACTTCTGCTCCTTCTGGGGCGGCTCGACCCACCCCGCAGCACGTCGCCGTGGGATCTACCGCGCCCTCGTCGCCGAACGGGCGCGCTGTGCGACCGAGCGCGGCTTCCCCTTCGTCCGGGTGGACTGCAGCCCGGACTCGCTGCCGATCCTCACCCGTCTGGGGCTGCAGCGGGTCGCCACGACCGTACCGGCCATCCTCGCCCCGGGGCGGGCGTCGTGACCGGGGCGCTGGCCGCGCTGGAGGAGGCGACGGAGCAGTGGCAGCGGCAGCTCGACCTCGACGCGCGCATCGCCCGCACCCGGGCGGACGTGCCGCTCCTGGACGCTGAGGCGGGGCGCACCGGCGACCGCTTCGCGATCGGCAACGCGCAGGCCGCGCGCGAGTACCTCGCCGGCCTCGAGCGGGAGCGGGCCGGGCTCGGGGACGCCGTCGCCCGCTACGAGCGGGCGGCAGCGGACCGGGAGGCCGAGTTCGTCGGTGGCGGCGGTCCCGTCGCGACCCGGCTCACGGCGATCGCCCACGAGCGCGGCCGGGCGCAGGCCCTGCTGCGCGAGCTGCACGAGGCGCTGGACGCCGGTCGTCGGGCCGAGGCACTGCTGTCGCAGGCGCGCGAGCAGCTGGAGATGATCTGGCGGCTGAGCTCGGCGGACAGCTCGCTCATCTCCAGCCCGCTCATCGACCTCGACAAGTACACCCGCGTCGCCCCGGCCAACGAGCTGCTCCTGCAGGTCAACGCCGCACTCGCCGATCTGGGACGCGAGGTCGCCGACACGGGGATGCACGCGTCCTTCGCGCCGCTGCCACCTCTCGAGATCTCCGGGGCGGCCAAGGCCTTCGACATCCTCAACACGATCGGCGTCGAGACGCACGTCTCCCTACGGGCCAGCCGGGCCGTGACGACGGTCCACCACTGCCGCGACGCCGTGCGCACGGTCCTCGCGGAGCTGGACCGGCGCCGTGCCGCCACCGAGGCGCAGTCGCACGCGCTCGCCGCGGAGCGCCACGACCTGCTCCGCTGAGCTCGGCCTCCCCTTCGCCGCGACCTCGACCGTGAAGTGACTCGCGGGTACGACGACATGCTCGACGGCGGGCCGTGGCCGCGTCCGGCGCAGGCGGGGCGAAGGGAGCGGGTGGGCTCCCCCTTCGGCCCACGGTCTGCGAGGATCGTCCGCAAGACCACAGCACCCGCGCAGGAGGCACCACCGACATGCCCATCGCCACTCCCGACGTCTATCGCGACATGCTCGACCGCGCGAAGGCCGGGTCCTTCGCCTACCCGGCCATCAACGTCACCTCGAGCCAGACGCTCAATGCCGCCATCCGGGGCTTCGCCGAGGCCGGCAGCGACGGCATCGTCCAGGTCTCCACCGGCGGTGGCGAGTACCTCTCTGGCCCGACGATCAAGGACATGGTGACCGGCTCGCTCGCGCTGGCCGCCTACGCGGAGCACGTCGCCAAGAACTACGACGTCAACATCGCGCTGCACACCGACCACTGCCCCAAGGACAAGCTCGACGGGTTCGTCCGTCCGCTGCTCGCGGCGAGCAAGGAACGCCGGGACAAGACCGGGCTCCCGATCTTCCAGTCGCACATGTGGGACGGCTCGGCCGTGCCGCTGGAGGAGAACCTGCAGATCGCGCAGGAGCTGCTCGAGCTCTCCGCGGCCGCCGACATCATCCTCGAGGTGGAGATCGGCGTCGTCGGTGGCGAGGAGGACGGCGTCGCCAACGAGATCAACGACCAGCTGTACACCACCCCCGAGGACGCGCTCGCGACCGTCGCGGCGCTGGGCCTGGGGGAGAAGGGCCGCTACATGACGGCCCTGACCTTCGGCAACGTCCACGGGGTCTACAAGCCGGGCAACGTCAAGCTGCGGCCCGAGATCCTCAAGCAGTGCCAGGACGCGATCGTGGCCAAGCACGGCACCGACCACGGCGAGCGTCCCCTCGACCTCGTCTTCCACGGCGGCTCCGGGTCCACCGCGCAGGAGATCTCCGACGCGGTCGACTACGGCGTCATCAAGATGAACGTCGACACCGACACCCAGTACGCCTTCACCCGCCCGGTCGCCGGCTGGATGCTGGAGAACTACACCGGCGTGCTCAAGATCGACGGCGAGGTCGGCAACAAGAAGCAGTACGACCCCCGCTCCTGGGGCAAGGAGGCCGAGGCGTCGATGGCCGCCCGCATCGTCGAGGCCTGCGAGAACCTGCGCTCGGCCGGGACGTCGGTGAAGGCCTGATGGACAACCTGCTCGGCATCCCGGAGACCCGCCTGCCCGAGGACCCCGCGACCGCGCGGATCGACGCCGGTGAGGACGCCGCTGCGGTGGCGGCGGACCTCCCTTCGTCCTCCCTGCCGTGGGCGGTCCTCGCCGAGGCCGCGCTCGATGGCGGACGCTCCATCGAGGCCTACGCCTACGCCCGCACCGGCTACCACCGCGGGCTCGACGCGCTGCGCCGCTCCGGCTGGAAGGGCCAGGGGCCCGTGCCGTGGTCGCACGTGCCCAATCGCGGATTCCTGCGCGCGCTCGCCGCGCTGTCCCAGGCCGCCGGTGAGATCGAGGAGACCGAGGAGGAGGCGCGCTGCCGCACCTTCCTCACCGACTCGTCGCTGGAGGCGGCCCGGGCGCTGCTCGGCTGACCCAACCCCGGCACGACGAAGGGCGTCACGACCTGGTCGTGACGCCCTTCGACGCGGTCCGGTGTCCCGTGCCCGGAGAGTGCGAGGCGCCGGGCGCCGCTCTGAGTCCCCTGATCCATCGGCGGCGCCCGCGCGCAGGCCCCATTCTGCACCACGCCCGTCGACCAAGACGGCATGATGAGGCCACTGGCACTAACATGCCATTCATGTCTCCAACGCGGGTGCCCGACGACGAGCCGCTGCGCCGTCTCGAGCGCTATCTCGCGGAGGACAGCATCCGCATCGAGCAGGGCCGCGAAAAGCTCATCGACATCGGGGACGCGCTGATGACCCTGCGGGCCCGGATGCACAACATCGACCTCGGCGACGACCCCGGGGTGCAGGTCCTCACCCAGGAGATGGCGGCGCCGATGATCGACCGGCTCGCGGGCCAGGTCGACCGTGCCGACAACGTCATCCTCGACCTCGACGTGGGGGCCGGACGCGAAGAGGTCAATTCCCGCAACGAGCGGGCCCGCGCGGTCGAGGGCCAGGTGCAGCGGACCCTGCTGCACCCCAGCGTGCTCGGCACCGAGGTCGCGCGAGGCGAGCTCGCCGTCAAGCGCGGCGCCGGCCAGCAGCAGCGGGTCTCCGACCTCGTGGGCACCGAGTTCCTCCTCCTCGGCGACGAGGCCGTCATCACCCTCGCGGAGTGGGGCCGGCCCACCTCGCCGTACGTCTTCGTCCGCAACCCCGCGCTCGTCCGCAGCTTCGCGGCATGGTTCGACCTCATGTGGTCGGTCTCGCCGGAGGTCGAGGTGCAGGGTGGTGACGCCGACGAGGCCCTCATCCGGATGCTCGCCCTCGGCGCCAAGGACGAGATGATCGCCCGCACTCTGCACGTCGGGCTGCGCACCGTGCGCCGGCGTGTCGCCGCCCTGATGGACCAGTACGGCGTCGGCACCCGGCTGCAGCTCGGCGTCGCCCTCGAGCGCGACGGCCGCCTGCCGAGGGGCCCTCGGTAGACTGGGCCGGTGAGCAGCCGCGGGGCGTTCCCGCGGCTGACGTGCTGTCGAGCCCCGCCCGTCGCGGCGGGCGAGGAGGACCGATGCCGGCGATCGTGCTGATCGGAGCCCAGTGGGGCGACGAGGGCAAGGGCAAGGCCACCGACCTGATGGGCCACGACGTCGACTACGTCGTGAAGTTCAACGGTGGCAACAACGCGGGGCACACCGTCGTCATCGACGGTGAGAAGTACGCCCTCCACCTGCTGCCGTCGGGCATCCTCACCCCCACGGTCGTGCCCGTCATCGGCAACGGTGTCGTCATCGACCTCGAGGTCCTCTTCCAGGAGCTCGACGGACTCGACGCGCGCGGGGTGGACACCTCCAAGCTGCTCATCAGCGCCAACGCGCACCTCATCGCGCCCTACAACCGCACCCTCGACAAGGTGACCGAGCGCTTCCTCGGCAAGCGCAAGATCGGCACGACCGGCCGGGGGATCGGCCCGACCTACGCCGACAAGATGAACCGGGTCGGCATCCGCGTGCAGGACATCTTCGACGAGGGGATCCTGCGGCAGAAGGTCGAGGCGGCGCTCGACTTCAAGAACCAGGTCCTGGCGAAGATCTACAACACCCGAGCTGCCGACGTCGACGCCGTCGTCGAGGAGTTGCTCTCCTACGCCGACCGCCTGCGGCCGATGGTCGTCGACGCCAGCCTCGTGCTCGAGCAGGCCCTCGACGAGGGCAAGAACGTCCTGCTCGAGGCCGGCCAGGCCACGCTCCTGGACGTCGACCACGGCACCTACCCCTTCGTCACCTCGTCCTCGGCGACGGCCGGCGGGGCGTGCACCGGCTCCGGCATCCCGCCGACCCGCGTCAGCCGGGTCATCGCGATCCTCAAGGCCTACTCGACCCGCGTGGGCGAGGGTCCCTTCCCGACCGAGCTCTTCGACGACGACGGCGAGTTCCTGCGCAAGACCGGCCACGAGTACGGCACGACGACCGGTCGCCCGCGCCGCTGCGGCTGGCTCGACGCCGTCGTCGGTCGCTACGCCACCCGGATCAACGGCGTCACCGACTTCGTCATCACCAAGCTCGACGTCCTGACCGGGCTGGAGCGGGTGCCGATCTGCGTCGCCTACGAGATCGACGGCGAGCGGGTCGAGGAGATGCCGGTCAACCAGTCCGACGTCCACCACGCCCAGCCGATCTACGAGTACCTCGATGGCTGGTGGGAGGACATCACCGGGTGTCGCACCTTCGAGGAGCTGCCCGCCAACGCCCAGGCGTACGTCCTGCGTGCCGAGGAGCTCATCGGCGCCCGCGTCTCGGCGATCGGTGTCGGCCCCGGCCGCGAGGAGATCATCCAGCGCCACCCGCTCCTCGACGCCTGAGCCGGCCCTTTGCCCGGCCGCCCGGGCGAAAAGCCGTTGCCTGTCCTCCCTTCGTCCGGGATGGTGGTCGGACAGGGGCCGCGTCCGCGGTCCCGGCCGCCGACGAAGGGAGGTCCCATGAGCAAGCACGAGAGCGCTCCTGAGGACGTGAAGGCGAAGTTCCGGGAAGCGCTGGAGAAGAAGCAGTCGCACGGCGGGACATCCGTCTCGCCCGATGGGGCGCACGGCAAGGTCGAGGATGCGCACCGCGCGGAGACCAGTGCGACCCAGCAGATGTTCCGCCGCAAGAGCGGCTGATCGGACCTCTCCCAGATGGCGGCCCCCGGAGCGTGTGCTCCGGGGGCCGTCGGGGTAGGGGCAGGGTCCACGGACCCGACCCCGGAGGCGGCCATGAGTGACGTCGAGAGCGCGTCCCACGACCTGTCCCGCAGCGCCGCCGTGCGCTGGACCACCCGCGCCTCGCCGGAGCGCGTGTGGGCCGTGATCGAGGACGGCTGGACCTATGGCGCCTGGGTCGTCGGTGCCTCGCGGGTGCGCGCGGTCGACGCGTCGTGGCCGGCACCCGGTGCGCGACTGCACCACTCCGTCGGCGTGTGGCCCCTCGTGCGTGACGACACCACCTCCGTCGTCGAGTGCGACCCCGAGCGGATGTACGTGCTGCTGCGTGCCCGCGTCCGCCCGTGGGGCACACAGCTCGTCGAGCTCGAGGTCGGGGTGGGCGCCGACGGGACCGAGGTGACGATGCGCGAGGATGCCTCCGGTGGGCTCGCCGTGCTCGCCCCACCGCCGGCGCGCCGGCTCGCCCTGCGGGTGCGCAACCGCGAGGCACTGCACCGACTCTGCCTGCTCGCCGAGCGGGAGACGCGACACGAGGAGGTCTGAGTGGAGACCGTCGATGCCGTCGTCATCGGGGCGGGGCACCACGGGCTCGTCACCGCAGCGCTCCTCGCCGACGCCGGGTGGGACGTGCTCGTGGTCGAGGAGCGCGACCGGGTCGGGGGTGCCGTCGCGAGCCGCAGCGGCGACGGGTGGATCGAGGACGAGTTCAGCGCCTGCCACCCCCTCGCTGTCGCCTCACCGGTGCTGCGCGCGCTCGAGCTGGAGCAGCACGGGTTGGCGTGGGCGCACGCGCCGCGTCCACTCGCCCACGTGTCCGGACCGGACGAAGGGGGGGTCCCCCTCCTGCCCGAGGCCGAGGACACCGCCGCCGGGCTGGAGCAGGAGCACCCCGGCGACGGGCAGGCCTGGCTCGACATGGTCGAGCAGTACCGACGGGTGCGCGAGCCGCTGCTCGCGGCCCTGCTGACCCGCTGGCCGCCGGTCAAGGACACCGCGCGCCTCCTCGCGAGGCTGGGGCTGCGTGAGGCACCGGACCTCGCGCGGCTGGCCGTGCTGCCGGTGACCCAACTGGCGCGCGAGACCTTCGGTGGGCGCGGCGGCGGGCAGCTGCTCGCCGGCAACGCGATGCACGCCGACATCCCCCCGACGGCCGCCGGGAGCGGTCTCTACGGGTGGCTGATGACGATGCTCTGCCAGGACGTGGGCTTCCCCTCGCCCGTCGGCGGTGCCGGTCAGCTCGCCGAGGCGCTGCGGCGGCGGGCCGAGGCCGCCGGCGCCC
>NZ_BCSQ01000067.1 GCF_001570945.1 Janibacter anophelis NBRC 107843 | reverse complement strand
AGCGCGAAGGGCGGCGGGCGCCCGCCACTGGATCGTCGCCGGCATCGGCAAGGACGGGGTCTGGGCCGGCATCTCGATGACCGTGGTCGTCCTGGCGACCTACCTCGCGTCGTGGGTCGGCTGGTTCGTCACGAGCACCGGGTACAACCGCACGTGGGCCGCGGACCACCCGGGTGAGGGCGTGCAGTGGCTGCCCCCCGCCCTTCGCTCGCTGTGGCAGTACCACGTGCAGATCCTCGAGTTCCACGACAACCTGACCTCGCCGCACACCTACCAGTCCAACCCCTGGTCGTGGATGATCCAGTCGCGGCCGACCTCGTTCTTCTACGAGTCGCCGACGCAGGGCATGACCGGGTGCGACGTCGAGAAGTGCTCCAAGGCGATCAGCTCGGTCGGCTCGGTCTCGATCTGGTGGCTGGCGACGGTGGCGCTGTTCTTCCTCGTCTACCACTGGGGTTTCCGCCGCGACTGGCGCGCGGGCGCGGTCCTTGCCGGCTTCGTCGGCGGGTGGCTGCCGTGGTTCTTCCTGCAGCACCGCACGATCTTCACCTTCTACACGATCTCCTTCCAGCCCTGGGTGGTCCTCGCCGTCGTCTTCATGCTCGGGCTGGCGCTCGGGCCACCGGGCGCCGACGCGCGGCGACGCCGGATCGGGCAGGCCGCGGTCGGGGTCTACCTGCTGATCGTCCTGGCCAACTTCGCGTGGTTCTGGCCGATCTGGACCGCGCAGGTCATCCCGTACGACCACTGGCGCTGGCGGATGTGGTTCCCGAGCTGGGTGTGAGGTGCTCCCCCACCCCCACCACCTCGACCCCGAGGTGTCGGACCTCCCTCGTACCCTGACTGGCATGGACCTCCCCCTCGCCGACGGCAGCCCGCAGCCCGCGGTCATCACCGCGGGAGACCTGCGCTACGGCCGCGAGTGCGAGTACGCGCTGCTCGTCACGGCCGACGTGCGCCTGGGGCTGCGCGAGCCGGTGCCGGCGGTCGTCGACCCGGTCCGTGACCGCTTCGGTGACCTGGGCCGCGAGTACGAGCGCGAGGTCACCGACGAGCTGACCGAGCAGGTCGGCGGCGAGGCCGGCGACGGGGTCGTCGACGCCCGCCGCCTCGATGCTGCAGGCGTGCTCGCCGTCCTGGACGACCCGGCGACCCGGCTCGTGCACCAGGCCGCGGTCCGCGGTGACCGCTTCTCCGGCCGGGCCGACCACCTGCTGCGCGACGACGCCGGCTGGGTCGTCGCCGAGACCAAGCTGGCCCGCAGCCCCCGCCCACACGCCCTCCTCCAGGCCGCCGCCTACGCCGACGCCCTCGCGGGCTCCGGGGTGCGGGTCGCCTCCTTCGTCCGGCTGATCCTCGGTGACGGCACCCACCACGACGCCCCGCGCGACGAGCTCGCCGAGGAGCTGGCCGAGGTCCGATCTCGCCTGCTCGAGGTGCTCGACACCCACGTCGCCGAGGGCGCCCCCGTCACCTGGGGCGACCCCCGCTGGCGGGCCTGCCTGCGCTGTGACGCCTGCCGGGCCGAGCTCGCCGCGCGCGAGGACGTGGGCCTCGTCGCCGGCGTGCGCACCGCGACCCGACGGGCACTGCTCGAGGCCGGCGTCACGACGATGACCGAGCTCGCCGGCCGCACCGCACCCGTCGAGGGCATCGACGACACCGCCCTGACCGCGCTGCGCAGCCAGGCACGGCTGCAGCTGACCGAGCCGACGCCCGAGGACCCGCTGCCGTACGAGGTCCACGACCCTGCCGCACTCGCCGCACTGCCCCCGCCGAGCGAGGGTGATGTCTTCTTCGACTTCGAGGGCGACCCGCTGTGGCGGGGCACGACCCCCACCGACCAGGGCCTGGAGTACCTCTTCGGGTCGCTGACCGCCACCGGCGAGTTCGTGCCCTTCTGGGCGCACGACCGCGAGCAGGAGCGCGCAGCGCTCATCGGCTTCGTCGGGTGGCTGCGCGAGCGGCTCGAGCGCTGGCCGGACCTGCACGTCTTCCACTACTCCCCCTACGAGCGCACCGCCCTCACCCGCCTGGCCGCGCGCCACGACGTGCTCCGGGAGGACGTGGCGCAGATCCTCGACTCCGGCGTCTTCGTCGATCTCTACGCGGTGGTCAAGGCCGGTGTGCGCGTGGGCAGCTCGTCCTACTCGATCAAACGGCTCGAGCCGCTCTACATGGGCGACGAGCTGCGCGATGCCGACGGCGTGACCGCCGGCGGCGACTCGATCATCGAGTACCAGCGCTACCGCGAGGCCGTGGCGGCCGGTAACGCGACCGAGGCCGCCGCGCGACTGGAGGACCTGCGGCAGTACAACGAGTACGACTGCCGCTCGACGCTGCGGCTGCGCGACTGGCTGCTCGCGCACGCTGACGCCCAGGCGCCGCAGGTCACCGCCGCATCCTGAGGCGGTCCACCGCCGTACCCTGAGGACCGTGCCCCCGCCCCACCGTCCGGCGTCCCCTCGCATGGCGCCGCGCAGCCCCGAGCAGGCGCGGCGTCGACAGCTCGGCGTCGCCCTCGCCGCGCTCGTGCTCGTCATCGCGGTCGCGCTGGGAGTCAAGGGCGCTCGCGGAGCCCAGACCGTCCAGGCGCCCTCACCGACGTCCACGAGCGAGCACGCCACCAGCGCCACGACGGCCGCCGACCTCACGCCGCCACCGGCGATGCCCCCTTCGTCCTCGTCGTCGACCACGCCGACGCCCACCCACACCTACCGGTCCACGGGTCGCTACCGCGCATTGCCGCGCAGCGGCCCGGTCCGCGGCACGCGCGGAGAGCTGATGACCTACCGGGTCGAGGTCGAGCAGGGCAGCGGGGTGTCCGTGCGCGACTTCGCCCTCGCGGTCGACGCCACCCTGCGCCACCCTCGTGGCTGGACCGCCGGTGGGCACTGGCGCTTCCAGCGGGTCGCCTCGGCCGACGCCGACCTCGTCATCCGGCTGGCGACCCCCGACACGGTCGACGCCTACTGCGCCGCCGCCGGCGCCGACACCGACGGCTACACCTCCTGCCGCGCCGGGCGCCACGTCATGCTCAACCTCGACCGGTGGCTCGACGGCGTGCCGCACGTGCGCGACCTCGCGCCCTACCGGCACTACCTCGTCAACCACGAGGTCGGCCACGGTCTGGGCCAGGGGCACGAGCGCTGCCCGGGCAAGGGTCGGCCGGCACCGGTCATGCTCCAGCAGACCCTCGGGCTCGACGGCTGCACGCCCAACCCGTGGCCGCGGGGTGCCGACGGCCGCTTGGTCACCGGACCGCCGACCCCGTGACTGCGATCACGCGACCTCCGCTAGTGTCGGAACCACCGCCCAGCGGATCGGTTTCCTTCCGGAGGTCGCTTCATGAGCAGCAGCGAGACAGTCCACGACCAGCGCGTCGGGTCACCCTGGGTCATGCTGGCCTTGGCCACGATCGGGTCGGTCCTCAACTTCTGGGCCTGGGCGCTGCTCAGCCCGCTCGGCCCCCTCTTCCGCAGCACCGGACAGCTCGGTGAGCTCAGCGAGTCCAACGTCTCGCTGCTCGTCGCCGTCCCGGTCGTCGTCGGCTCGCTGGGGCGGATCATCGTCGGCGCCCTGACCGACAGCCTCGGTGGGCGGGTGATGTTCCCCCTCGTCTCCGCCCTGACGATCGTCCCGGTCCTCGCCGTGCCCTTCCTCGCGCTCGACTCGTTCACCCTGCTGCTCGTCGTCGGCTTCTTCCTCGGCGTCGCCGGCACGATCTTCGCCGTCGGCGTGCCGTACGTGAACGCGTGGTTCCCGCCGGCGAAGCGCGGACTCGCCGTCGGTGTCTTCGGCGCCGGCATGGGTGGCACCGCGATCAGCGCGCTCACCACGGTCCGCCTCTTCGAGAAGGGGGAGTCCCTCCCCTTCGTCATCACCGCGGCGCTGCTCGCCGCGTACGCCGTCATCGCCTGGCTCGTCCTGCGGGACGCCCCGGGGCGGACGCGACCGACGACGAGCCTCGCGCAGCGCCTGCGGGCCAACGCGACGCTGCCCGTGACGTGGATGACCTGCGCGCTGTACGCGGTGGCCTTCGGTGGGTACGTCGCCTTCTCCGTGTACCTGCCCGCCTACCTCATCACGGCGCACGGTCTCGACCCTGCCGACGCCTCGATGCGCATGGCCGGCTTCGTCGTCGTCGCCGTCATCGCCCGCCCCATCGGCGGCGCGATGGCCGACAGGGTCGGCGCCATCCCCGTGCTCGGTGTCGTCTTCGCCGTCACCGCCGTGTGCGCCGCGATGGCCGCCGGCAACCCCCCGCTGCACGCCGGCGGCACGGTCGCCTTCCTCGCCATGGCCGCGGCCCTCGGCGCAGGCAGCGGCGCCGTCTTCGGCCTCATCGCCCAGGTGACCGAGCCGGCCCGCGTCGGTGGTGTCACCGGCATCGTCGGTGCGGCCGGTGGGCTCGGCGGATTCGTCCCGCCGCTGCTCATGGGCTACATCTACGGCCGCACCGACTCCTACGCGATCGGCCTGTGGCTGCTCGCGATCGTCGCGGCCCTCATGCTCGCGATGACCTTCGGCCCGGTGCGGCGACTGGCCGAGGCCCGCGGCGACTGACGGTCAGCGCACCACGCGGTAGCGCGAGGCGACCACCCCGGTCCCGAAGGCCCGGCTCGACACGAGCTCGAGACGGACCTGCCGCTCGAGCTCGGGGAAGTACGGCAGCCCGCCCCCGATGAGCACGGGGTGGACGAACGGCCGGTACTCGTCGATGAGGTCGAGCTCGGCCGCCTCCGCAGCCAACCGGGCGCCACCGAGAGCGATCTCCCCTTCGTCGGACTCGGCGCGCAGCCGCTCGATCTCCTCGGCGAGGCTGCCCGTCGCCAGCCGGGTGTTCGTCCCGGTGACCTCGGTGAGGGTGGTCGAGAAGACGATCTTGGGCAGCTCGCGCCACAGGCGCGCCCACTCGCGCGTCGAGAAGTCCGTCTCCGGCTCCTGGTCGACGTCCTCCCAGTAGAGCATCGTCTCGTACAGACTCCGCCCGAGCAGGTGCACGCCCGTGCCGCGCAGGTCGTGGATGTGCTGGGCGAACTCGTGCTCGTCCGGCACCGACCAGTCGAAGGACCCGTCCGGTCCCACGACGAAGCCGTCGAGCGAGCAGCCCATCGAGTAGGTCACCTGGCGCATCGTCGCCTCCCTGGGTGGTGGGCAACGACGCTACTCACGAAGGGGGTGCCCGTCACCCCCTTCGTCCCGGCAAACCGAAGGCCCCCGGCTGCGCCGGGGGCCTTCGGTTGGGTGGAGCTGAGGGGATTCGAACCCCTGACCTTCTCATTGCGAACGAGACGCGCTACCAACTGCGCCACAGCCCCGAGAACGTCGGTAACCATAACACCGGCGGGCCCGCTCCTCGCAATTCGGGCCGCTGGGTCGATCAGCCCCAGCCGGCGATGGCCGGCAGGTCCTCGTCCTCGACCTCGATGACCTGCGGGACCTCGTCCTGCGCGACGGCCGGGGCCGGGGTGGCAGCCGGGGTGGGCTCGGGCCGGTGGGCCGGTGCCTTCATCGCGTAGACGGGCCGCGGGACGGGGGTGGGCTCCCAGGTGCCGGGCTCCGGGGTCGTGGGCGCAGCAGCCGTGACCGTGTCGTCCGCGACCGTCTCGGCGGTCGTCGGGGCGCTCACCGCGACGTCGTAGACGCGCTCGGCGCGGCGCCGGGGGGCCGGCGCGGGCGCCGAGTCGACGGCCGGGGCACGCTCGGCGGGCGCCTGCGCACGACGCAGCGCCACCCGCTCACGACCACGCGCTTCGCGCTCGGCACGCACGGCCTGACGCAGCCACCCGAAGGCGGCGACCGTACCGACGAGCCACGCGGCGCCGACCCACCAGGGCAGCGGGCCGAAGGCGGCGACGAGCGCCACGAAGGGCAGGAGCACGAGCATCGTCAGCAGGGTCAGGCCACGCACGCGGCGCGAGGCGCCGACGACGGGCTCGACCATGCGGCCGCGCGGCGGCGCGTCGGCGTGCTTGACGGTCACCTCGGGACGCGCGGTGCGCGTGGGGGCGACGGAGTAGGAGCGCGGCGTGGGCTCGGTGGTCCCACGACGCAGGCGGTGGTCGTCGAGCACCCGCATCGCGGCGGAGAAGCGGTCGACGGATCGCACGGTGGAGAGGTGGTCGCGGCGCTTGATCCAGTACTGGAGGAGGCAGACAGCCCAGATCGCCACGACGAGGACGAAGATGAGGCTGCTCGGCTGCACGGGGTCAACGCTAGGCAGGTTACGGCTCGGGGTGTCGCAGGTTACTCGGTGTGTCGCGCACGTGACGGGTGTTGTTGGTGTGAAAGTCGCTCGAGCAGCCCTCCGGCACCGACCTCCTCGGCCACGACGGCGAAGGTGCGGTGGTCACGCCACTGCCCGTCGATGTGCAGGTAGGCCCGCTTGACGCCCTCCTCGCGCAGCCCGAGCTTGGCCGCGACGGCCAGCGACGGCGCGTTGTCGAGGCGGATCTCGAGCTGGATCCGGTGCAGCGCCCGGCCGTGCGGATCCATGAGGTGGTCGGCGAGCAGCGCCACGGCCGTGGGCGCGATGCCCCGACCGGCGACCTCGTGCCCGACCCAGTAGCCGATGCTCGCCGAGCGCAGCGCGCCCTCGACGATGCTGCTCGCGGCCACCATCCCGACGATCGCGCCGTCGACGACGATCACCAGGCTCAGTCCACGACCGGACCGCGCCTCCGCGTCGAGCGCGCGCACGTACCCGCGGAAGTCCGCGGCGATGTCGCGCCGCGGCTGACCGCCCGGCGGGACCGTGGGGTCCCACGGTCGCAACCAGTCCGCGCTGCGGGTCCGCAGCGCGACGAATTCGGCACGGTCCCCCCTTCGCAATGGACGAAGGGAGACCAGCTCGCCTCCCGCAGTGGTCGCCGAGAGGACGAACCGACGCGAACGCCTCACGGGGACAACGCGACCCGGCCCTCGAGCCGGGTCCCGTCGGCCACCTCGGCCGGCTCCTGGGCCACGACCTCGACGTCACCGACCGCGCGCACGTCGGCGCCGAAGGTCACGTCGCCCTCCACCGCGAAGGAGGTGCACTCCCGCAGCGACGGCGGGCCGCTC
Organism: Janibacter anophelis NBRC 107843; assembly: GCF_001570945.1. Classification (GTDB taxonomy): domain Bacteria; phylum Actinomycetota; class Actinomycetes; order Actinomycetales; family Dermatophilaceae; genus Janibacter; species Janibacter anophelis. Next base: position 9,912 of record NZ_BCSQ01000067.1, on the reverse strand, counting down.
GGGAAGCGCGCGTCGAAGTCGCGCACGAGCTTGTAGACACCGTCGAGGCTGACCCGCGGCTCGCGGCCGTCGATCCGCGAGACCACCCGCGAGTGCTCGTCGAGCTCGAAGGCATCGCTGCGCAGCAGGAGCAGCTCGTTGGTCGTCTTCACCGGGCGGAATCGCGAGCGCGGCACCCGCAGCGCGACGCTGCCCTCGAAGGACTCGATCGCCGAGCCCATCGCGGACTCGATCTGGATGACCGGGGTGGAGTCGGGCCGGGTCGGGTCGACCGTCTTGCGGTTGACGATGATCGGCAGGCCGAGCACGCCGTCACGCTCGCGCAGCAGCGCGTCGAGCCGGTCGAGGTCGATCCACAGGTCGTTGGTGTTGAACCATTGGTGGCGGTCGGTGTCCTGGAAGAGGCTCTGCTCCTCGTCGAGGACCATCGCCGACTCGCGCAGGACGAGCCGGCCGTCGCTGCGGCGCACCGCGACGTGACCCCCCTTGCGGTCGTTGAGGGTGCGCTCGGCGACCTCCATGGCGAAGGGGATGCCCTCGGCGATCAGCCACGCGGCGATGTCGGGGTCGCAGGTGGCGCCGAGGTTGTCGGAGTTGGAGATGAAGGCGTAGCGGATGCCCGCCGCGCGCATCTCGTCGAGCAGCCCGGAGGCCGCGAGAGCGACGTACACGTCGCCGTGCCCGGGCGGGCACCACTCGAGCTCGGGCTCCTCCGGCCAGTCGACCGGCGAGAGCGTCTCGGCGTCGAGCTTGGGCTCCATGTTCTGCAGGAAGTCCAGCGGCAGCGCCTGCTTGGCCATCTGCGGGTAGCGCTCGAGGATCTCCAGCGACGCGTCGCGGGTGCGGAAGGAGTTCATCAGCAGCAGCGGCGGCCGGCTGCCGTAGCGCTCCTCGAGGCCGATGAGCTGGCGGACGATGACGTCGAGGAAGGTCAGGCCGTCGCGTGCGACGAGCGCCGCCTTGGGCCCCGACATGCCCATGCTCGTGCCGAGCCCGCCGTTGAGCTTGACGACGGCGACCTGCGCCAGCGCCGCGCGCCGCTCGTCGTCTCCCACCTCGATGGCCGCGAGCTCGGGCACGTCGACGAGCGGCTCGATCTCGTCCTCGCGGACGATGCCCTGGGCTCCGGCCGCGAGCTGGTCCCAGTAGTCCTCGAAGACGGTGATCGCCCGCCGGTCCACCCCGCGGTCGACCATCCGGCGTACCGCCTCGTCACGCCCTTCGCGTCCCATGCGGGTCACCCTACGATGCGCTCATGGCACCGCACGCGACGACGAAGGGAGACGTCCGTCGCCTCCTGCGGGCGCGGCGGCGGGAGCTGGCTGCCGCACGTGACCTCACGCACGACGCGTCGGCGATCGCCGACGCGCTCTTGTCGTCACCGCCCGACGGGTGGGCGCGGGAGGCGCCCTCGACGGTCCTCTCCTACGAGTCCCTGCCCCACGAGCCGCCGACGACCGAGGTCAACGCCGCGCTGCAGGCGGCCGGCCACCTGGTCCTCGTCCCCATCACGCTGCCCGACATGCGCCTCGACTGGTGCGACCTCGCCGACCCGGGGCGGGCCCCCTTCGGCATCGATGCACCGACGGGAGCCGACCTCGTCCTCGCCCCGGGTCTGGCCGTCGACACCGCCGGCACACGGCTCGGGCAGGGCGGCGGGTGCTACGACCGGGTGCTGCCGATGCTGCGCCCCGGCGTGCCCGTGCTCGTCCTGCTCCACCCGGGCGAGCACGGCGACCCCCTGCTCCCCCACGAGCCGCACGACGTGCCCGTCGAGTGGGTCCTCACCGCCGAAGGACTCCGGGGACTGCGGTGATGACGACGGCCGAGCAGACGGGCAGCTTCGGGCTGTCGGAGCTCTCGCTCGCGCTGCTCGCCGGCTCCCTCGTCCTCGTCATCGCCGTCGCGGCCGTGCGCCTGGCCAGCCGGGCCGGCCTGCCGACGCTGCTGCTCTACCTCGCGATCGGTCTGGCAGTGGGCAAGGAGGGGCTGGGCATCCCCTTCGACTCCGACCAGGCGGCGCAGGTGCTCGGCTACTGCGCCCTCGTGCTCATCCTCGTCGAGGGTGGCCTGACGACGAAGTGGTCCTCCATCCGCGCCTCGGTCGCGCCCGCGTTGGCGCTGTCGACGGTCGGCGTGCTCGTCTCCGTCGGGGTCGTCGCGGTCGCGCTGCACGAGATCCTGCACACCGACTGGCAGATCAGCCTGCTCATCGGCGCGATCCTCGCCTCGACCGACGCGGCCGCCGTCTTTTCCGTCCTGCGGGTCGTGCCGCTCCCCCGGCGGTTGTCCGGGATGCTCGAGGCGGAGTCGGGCTTCAACGACGCCCCGGTCGTGCTGCTCGTCACCGCCCTGTCCCTGCGGGTCGCCGACCCGGCCACCGCCGAACCGTGGTGGACCATCGGCCTGCTCGCCGTCGCCGAGCTCACCGGGGGTGCCCTCGTCGGCCTGGCCATCGGGTGGCTCGGCGGCAAGCTCATGCGGCGCCTCGCGTCGGGGACGTCCGGGCTGTTCTCCCTCGGCGTCGTGGCGATCGGGGTGCTCGCCTACGCGAGCGCGGCGTCGATCCACACCTCGGGGTTCATCGCCTGCTACCTGGCCGCCCTCGTCCTGGGCAACATGCACCTGCCGCACCGCCAGTCGGTCACGGGCTTCGCCGAGGCGCTGGGCTGGCTGGCCCAGATCGGGCTCTTCGTCATGCTCGGCATGCTCGCGACGCCGTCGGGGTTCATCGACCAGCTGCCTCGCGCAGTGCTCGCCGGGCTCGTGCTGCTGCTCGTCGCCCGGCCGTTGTCGGTCATGGTCTCGCTCACCCCCTTCGGCGTGCCGTGGCGCGAGCAGGCCTTTCTCTCGTGGGCCGGCCTGCGCGGGGCCGTGCCGGTCGTGCTCGCCACCGTGCCCATCACCAACTCCGTGCCCGGCATCGAGTGGGTCTTCGACCTCGTCTTCATGCTCGTCGTGATCTTCACGCTCGTTCAGGCGCCGCTCATGCCGTGGGTCGCGCGGGCGCTGCGGGTCACCGAACTCAGCCGAGCCGCCGGGGTCGTCGTCGAGGCCATGCCGCTCGAGGAGCTCGGGGCGGAGCTGCTCGACGTGGTCGTCGCCCCCGGGTCGCGTCTGGCCGGCGTCGAGGTCTTCGAGCTGCGTCTGCCGAAGGGGGCGAACATCTCCCTCGTCGTCCGCGGCGACGAGACCTTCGTCCCCGACGCGCACACCCGGCTGTGGACGAACGACCGGCTCCTCGTCGTCACCCCGGGCGACCAGCGTGAGGCCACAGAGGCGCGGCTGCGTTCCGTCGCTCGGTACGGACGCCTGGCCGGGTGGCGCGGCGACGTATGATAAAGCCCGATATGCCTACCTATGCCTACGCCTGCGCCGACTGCGGCCACGCCTTCGACATCGTCCAGTCCTTCAGCGACGACGCGCTCACGACGTGTCCCGAGTGTGGTGGCGTGCTGCGCAAGCAGTTCAACGCCGTGGGCGTCGTCTTCAAGGGAGGCGGGTTCTACCGCAACGACTCCCGCAAGAGCGAGTCGAGCAGCTCGTCCTCGAGTGGCTCGTCGTCGAGCGGCTCTGACTCCTCCGCCGGCTCGTCGTCCACATCCACATCTCCCGCGACCGCGTCGTCCACCGCGAGCTGACGCCACCCTCGGGAGGGCCGCCCGGCGCCTAGTTTTCGGGGCATGCCCTCCTCGCGCCTGGCCCAGCTCTTCCCGTCCGTCCTCGGGCCGTCCCGGCGCGCCGCGTGGCGCCTGTCCCTCGTGCGCCGCGGTCTGGCCGCATGCTCCATCCTGCTCGCGCTGCACCTGACCGACGGGGCCGTGCGGCCCCCTTCGCCTCCTCCTCCCCCCACGACGGAGCGGGAGGGTCCGGAGCTCTCCCTGCCCCTCGCGCTGCCGGCCGACCACCTGGCCGCGGGCGACGCGGTGGCGGTCTACGTCCCCGGGCGCGAGGCCCCCGTCGCGACCGGCGCGCGCGTCTCCGGCACCTCGCAGACCCCTTCGGGCCTCACCGTGGCACGGATCACGTTGCGCCGCAGCGACATCGGGCCGGTCCTGCGACATCTCGGGCCGGACGGGTCCACCTCGGGGGGTTTCGTGCTCGTCGCCGGGGGATGAGCGCGACACGACGGACCGTTTTGCCGGGCGATCGGGCTCAGTGTGGTTCACACTGTAAGACGATGGCGTTCCAGAGGTTTGAAACGCCATGCCCCTGTCATCCACACGAAGGGAGACCCTCATGAAGGGCTTTAAGGACTTCCTCATGCGCGGCAATCTCGTGGAGATCGCCACCGGTCTGATCATCGCGACCGCGTTCGCCGCCGTCGTCACCGCATTCACCAACTTCCTCCTCGAGGTCATCGGTCGCATCACCGGCGGCGAGGAGTTCAACTTCGACGACATGGAGATCTTCGGTTTCCAGACCGTCGGCCCGTTCCTCACCGCCCTCGTCGCCTTCCTCATCATGGCCGCGGTCGTCTACTTCGGTGTCATCAAGCCCTACACCGCGATGCGCGAGCGCTTCGTCAAGAACGAGGAGGAGACCACCGACGAGTCCGTCGAGCTCCTCCGCGAGATCCGCGACTCCCTGCGCGCCGGTCGCGCCTGAGTCACACCGCACCACTCGAGGAGGGGGTCGGTCACCGCACGGTGACCGACCCCCTCTTCTGTCTTCGCCCGCGCAGGCGATGGTCGCTCACTCCCAGTGCGGCGGGCGTTGCTCCTGCAGCCAGCGGTCATGGGCATCCTCGTCGGGGCGCTCGCCCCACCCGCGGTCGGTGTCGTCCTTCGTCTGCTCGGGCGTGGGGCGCACGCGCGGCTTGGTCTTCGGCTTCGCCGCCGGACGAAGGGGGGTCCCCGCACCCTCCGTCTGGGGCGCGTCCGCGCTCGGCTGCTCGCTCATGTGCCCTCCTCGGCGATCGCCTCGCGCACGGCCCGCACGACCTGGGCCTCCTGACGGGCCGGGTCGGCGAAGATGTCGACCGCCCACAGGCGCAGGTGCGCCCAGCCGAGGTCGGTGAGCCGCTCGACGAGGATCCGGTCGCGCTGCCGCGTGGACGCCAACCCGGCGTACCCGGGCCCGTCGACGTCGACCGCGAGGAGCAGGCGGTGCCGGTCTCGAGGGTCGGCCACGGCGATGTCGACGCGGTGCTCCCCTTCGCCGACGTCCGTGGCGACGACGAGCCCGCCGTCGCGGAGCCGCTGGACGAAGCCGTCCAGGAGCGGGCTGAGCTGCGACTGGCCACCCTGCTGGACCGGGGTCGGCTCGGACAACCCGGTGAGCAGGGTGCGCAGCGCCCGGTGGCCGGGCAGGCTGCCACGGTCGCCGGCGAGGTCGTCGGGCTCGATGGTCGTCACCCAGATGGCGGCCCGACGCGCACGGGTGGCCGCGATGAGCACGAGCTCGGCGCCGGTGACCCCGCTGAGAGCGCCGAGCCGTTGGAGGACACGCCCCTGCGGGGAGCGCCCGAAGCCGACGGACACGATGACGGTGTCACGCTGCTCGCGCTGCCACCGGTCGGCGGGCTTGACGACGAAGGGCTCGCGCAGGGCGTCGAGCGCCTGCTTGACCGCAGGCTCGGCCAGGGCCAGCTCCGCGACGGCCTCGGCGACGCGGTCCGCGTGGGCCTGGCCGAAGGTGACGACGCCGAGTGAGCGCTTCGGGTACCGGCGGAGGTGCTCCCGCACGCGCTCGACCACCTCGGCGACCTCGGCCTGCGTGGACTCGACGAGGCCGGTGCGCTCGTCGAGGACGTCACGTCCGTCGACGGTCACGAGGTGCACCGCATCGCGTGGCACCGGGCTCGGCGGGTGGGCGACCTCGGCGGCCGTCGTGTCGTCGCCGAAGAGGTTGTCGACGCGCGGTCGGGGATAGGCGCTGTCCCGCAGCGCCGCTGAGGGCAGCACCCGGGCCGCGAGGTCGGCGAGAGAGGTCCGCGGTCGTCCCGGCGGGGGCACGCCGGCGTCGGCGGTCCAGGTGTCGGGCGGCAGCTGGGCCGCGTCGCCGATGACGAGTAGCTGGTCGCCGCGGGCGATGCCGGAGAGCGTGCGGGCCAGGGTGGTCCGGGAGGCATCGTCGACGACGACCAGGTCGAAGCGCTCCTGCGCGGGCAGGACCTGACCGACGACGAAGGGGGCCATCGCCCACGCCGGAGAGGCTGCCCGCAGCAGACCTCCCCAGTGCTCGAAGGCCTCCGACCACGGCCGGCTGGGACGCAGCCCCTCGTGGACGGCGGCGACCTCTCGTGCGGCGGACCGGTGGCGTCGACCGTCGAGGTGGAATCGCTCGCGTTGCCGCGTCGCGATGCGAGCGGCGTTGGCGCCCAAGCTCGCTCGGTCGGCCTCGACGAAGGTCCGCAGGGCCTCGTCGAGCTGCTCGCCGGTCACCCGGGCGAAGCGCTGATCGCGGCCCGCCTCGGCCAGCACCGAGGTCCACCAGACGAACCGGACCTCGTCGGCGACGGCATCGGCGGGGACCCTGCGGGAGGCCAGGTCGTCGACGAGGTCGCCGAGCCCACGGGCCCGCAGGTCGTCGAGGTCGTCGATGACCTCGGGCACGACCCGGGCGCCCGTCGTGTCCTTGCCGAGGGCGTCGAGCCGGTCGAGCAACTCGTCCCACGGCATCTCGAGGAGGTCGTCGTCGCCGGTGACGGCGCCGACGTGGGTGAGGTCGGCGTAGACCCGCTCGTAGGCCAGGTGCGCCCGGTCCATGTCGGCCGGGATGCGGGGCCGGCCACCGCCACCGGTCAGCCGTGACCAGCTGCGGCGCTGGGTCGAGGCGAGCTGCAGGGCGGCGTGCAGGTCCTCCGGCGGGCGGCCGGGACGCAGCAGGCGACGGGCCTGGGTGCGCAGGCGGCGCTTCTCGACGATGCCCAAGGGCTCGCCCTCGAGCGACGTGCCCTTGGGCCCGGTCGCAGCGAGCAGGTGGTCGAGGGGGGTGTCGAAGACCTCGGGGCGGAAGACCTCGAGCGTGTCGCGGATCTCTTCGATGCCGGCGAGGAACCGGCCGTGCTCGGCCGGCGTCGCGGCGCGGGGCTCGGCGATGTCGGCGAAGACCTCACGCACCGTCGCCCGCAGCTGGGCGAGGGAACCCTCCTTGCCGCGCAGGCGCTCCACGGCGGCGAGGACCTCCTCGACGTCCGCGCTGCTGTGCAGCCGGGCGGCGCCCCACGGCTGGTCGTTGCGGCCCGGCCGCCACGCCTTGCGCTGCGCCAGGCCGACCACCTGCTCGACGAGACGGTCCCTCCCTTCGCCATCGATGGAGGCGAGGACCCGGCCGCCCAGACGGACCCGGGAGCGGGGCGCGGGGCGGCGGGTGCTCAGCCCGACGATCGCGTCGTGCGCCTGCGCGATCGAGACGCCCCAGGGCTGGCGGGGCTCGTGCATCGCGTGGGTGTGGTCGTCGAGCACCCGGGCCGCGGCGGCAGCGCGGCGACCCGGCCGGTCGAAGGACCTGTCCGTCTCTGGGGGCCGCTTGGGCCACCGGTCGACGACGAGCGTCGGGTCGACCTCGGCCGCGGGGTCGGTGACGTGGACGAGCAGGTCCTCGAGCCCGGCGAGCGACAGCTCGTGGAGGACCGACTGGATGACAGCGGCCTTTTCGGTGAGGAGCAGGACGCTGCGCCGCTCCCCGGCCGCTTGGGCGATGACCGAGGCGACGAGGCGGGCGATGCCGGTGCCGGGCGGGGCGTCGACGTAGAGGTCCTCGCCCGCGGCGACGCGGTCGAGCACGCCCTGCTGGTCGGCGGTGATGTCGAGGACGGCGGTGTCGGCGACGCTCTCGGGCTCACCCTCCGGGGCAGGCACCGCAGTGCCGCGCAGCAGGGTCGCCGCGGGCCCGTCGGTCAGCCGGTCACCGAGCGCGGTGAGGTCGGCGAGTGCTTCGGCCTTGCCGTAGGGGAAGGCCGCGAGGACGATCCGCGAGGTGATGTTGAGCTCGGGCAGGTCGGCGCACTGGCGCCGCAGCTCCTCGAGGACGGGCGTGGGGTTGAACCCGCGACCTTCGGCGCGGCCGAGGTCGGCGAGCGCTTCGCCGTCGATGTCGCGCCGCAGGGCGCGACGCAGGTAGGTGAGCAGCGCCGGGTTGATCTCGACGCGCGCGGACAGGTCGAGGGCGAAGTCGGTGCCCGGCCGCAGCCGCCGCAGCGAGGCACGACGCAGGATGACGGGCGCGAGGGGACGCTCGTCCTCGCCCGGGACGTGCCACGACGCGGCTCCCATGGCGAGGAAGCAGGTGTGCACCCCGTGCTCCTCGGCGATCCGCTCGACGTGCTCGGTCAGCTCCGCCGCACGGCGCTGGGCGCGCAGCAGGGCGGCCGGCTCACGGACGAGGTCGGACAGGCGGGCGTCCCTGCCGGACAACAGCATCGCGACGCCGCCGGGGTGGGCGGTGGTGAGGTCGACGACGTGCGGGTCGCGTGCCGGCCAGAGCAGGGTGTTGGGTCCGCCGAGCTCCATGAGCTCGCGCCGCAGCGGGGACACGTCGGCCGGCACCTGGGCAGGGGTGGCTGGCGGCGTGGTCACCGGACAACGCTAACAACCGCGGCGACTCCCGAGCGGGACGAGGAGCCCGACGAGCAGCGCCGTGCCGCCGGCGAGGAGGGCCAGGGCCGGGTACCCCCACCAGCCGACGACGAGCCCGGCGAGGGCGCCGCCCCCTCCCCCGGCCAGTCCCATCGCGACGTCCGCGAGGCCTTGCGCGGCCGGCCGTTGCCGAAGGGGGATCACCGCCGTCAGCAGGGTCGAGCCGGCGATGAGGGTGCAGGACCAGCCGAGGCCGAGCAGGACGAGCGCGGTCGTCAGGGGGGCCGAATGCCCCTCTGCGGTCGACGCGGCGAGCAGGCTGGCTGTGAGGAGGATCGCGGAGCCGAGACCGATGATCGCCCGCCCGCCCCAGCGGTCGACGGCCCATCCGGTGACGGGTGACAGGGCGTACATCCCCAGGACGTGCAGCGAGATGACCAGGCCGATGACCTCGAGGCTCGCGTGGCCGTGGCGCATGTGCAGGGGCGTCATGATCATCACGGAGACCATGACCGTGTGCCCCAGGGCCATCGCGAGCACGCCGACGAGTGCGTCGGGCCGGCTGGTGATCGTGGCCCACCCGTTGGTCGGGGACTCGTGCTCGTGCCCCGGCTCCACGTGGTCGACGTCGCGGGCGCGGGCGGTGAGCAGCGGATCGGGACGAAGGGCGGCGCCCAGGACCGCGGCAGCCAGCCCGACCCCGAGCAGGGAGAGGACGTAGGGGCCGACGAGCACGGGCAGGTGCAGCTGCTCGGCCACCCAGCGGCCGGGGCCGGTGAGGTTGGGGCCGGCCACCGCGCCGATGGTCGTCGCCCAGACGACGATCGAGAGGTGGCGGCCACGGTGGACCTCGTCGGCCAGATCGGTCGCGGCGAACCGCGCCTGTGAGTTGGCGGCCGTCGCCCCGCCGAAGAAGAGGAAGCCCAGCAGCAGGAGGGCGAAGGACCCGATCACCGAGGCGGCCACGATGAGCAGGCCGCCGATGATCGCCAGGGCGTACCCGGCGACGAGTCCGGGGCGCCTCCCCTTCGCCGCCATGATCCGCGCGACGACGATCGCGGCCAGCGCACCACCGAGCGTCTGCGCGGTGCCCCCGAGCCCGGCCCACGCCTCACTGCCCGAGACGTCGGCCGCGAGGAGTGCGCCGACGGCCGCGCCCGCGCTGACCCCGACACCCCCGAGGACCTGGGACCCGGCGAGTGTCGCGATGGTGCGCCGCTGCAGGGCGTGGGTGCTCACCGAAGGGAGTATGACGCGTACCCTGTGCGGTGGCGCACGGCCCTCGGGCAGGTGCCAGGCCCTCGTAGCTCAGGGGAAGAGCACTTCTCTCCTAAAGAAGGTGTCGCAAGTTCGAATCTTGCCGGGGGCACCTTGTTTCGCTGGCGGCTAT
>NZ_BCSQ01000066.1 GCF_001570945.1 Janibacter anophelis NBRC 107843 | reverse complement strand
GCAACCTCCTCAGGCACCGTGGTCACGGTTGCTGCGCAACCTCCTCAGGCACCGTGGTCACGGTTGCTGCGCAACCTCCTCAGGCAGCGTGGTGGTGCTTCCCTAGAGTGACGACATGGCACCCGAGCAGAGCGAGTGGATGCGGATCGTCGCGGAGGACCCGCACCACTCCCAGTGGTACATCGACCGCTTCCGCGAGATGGCCGCGCGAGGCGACGACCTCGACGGGGAGGCCCGGCTCGTCGACGCGATGGCGCCCCGCGGCGCACGCATCCTCGACGCCGGCTGCGGCCCGGGCCGCGTCGGTGGGCGGCTCCACGAGCTCGGCCACGCCGTGACCGGAGCCGACGTCGACCCGGCACTCGTCGCCGCGGCCGAGGAGGACCACCCCGGCCCGCGCTGGGTCGTGAGCGACCTGGCGACGCTCGACCTGCGCGACGACGAGGGGCGGCAGACCCCCTTCGACCTCATCGTCTGCGCCGGCAACGTCATGACCTTCCTCGCGCCGAGCACGAGGCGCGACGTCCTCACCGGCTTCGCCGACCACCTGGACGATGGCGGAAGGGCGGTCGTCGGCTTCGGCGCGGGGCGCGGCTACGCGTTCGCCGACTTCCACGCAGACGCGACCGAGGCGGGCCTGCAGGAGCAGGTCCGCCTCGGTGGGTGGGCCCTCGAGCGCTGGACCGAGGACGCCGGGTTCATCGTCAGCGTCCTCGGTCGTCGCTGATCAGGCGACGGCGCGCCCCTGCAGGACCCGCCAGGTGTAGGCCTGCGCCACGGCGAGCACCGGCATGACGACGAGCATGCCGATGCCGCAGGTGCAGATGGCCAGGATGATCAGGCCGATGGCGACCAGGAGGAACAGCAGGTTCTCGGCCAGGTGGTCCTGACGAAGGTGAAGCTCGCACCCATGGCGTCGGTGGCGGACCGGCCGTCGACGACCGCGATGTTGGTGTAGTAGAGCAGGAACATCACGATGATGCCCGGGATGACGCACAGCACGATGCCCACCGTCGTGGCGAGCCACACGAGCAGGCCGGCGATGATCGCCTGTCCCCACGGGATGCGGCTGAACATCTCGCCGAAGCTCGTGCGCCCTCGGTCGACGATGTCGAGCGCACCGCGCACGAGGGCCAGGCCGAGCGCCCACGAGATGAAGCCCGTGACGAAGCTGCTCGTGATGCTCGCCAGCTGGGCCTGTAGGAAGTTGTCCGGCAGGCCGGTCTCCGGGTCGACCGTGCTGGCGCTGGACCCGAGCACGCTCCCGGTGAAGGCGAGGTTGATGACCATGTTCAGGCAGATGCCGATGACGAGGATGATCGCCGTCAGGCCGAGCAGCGGCCCGAGGTTCTGGGTGAACTTCTCCCACCCGTACTTCACGGCGTCGATCGGGTTGTACTGGGAGGGCGCCGGTCCGCTCGGCGGGGGCATGCTGCCGCCACCGTAGGGCGGCTGACCGCCACCGTAGGGCGGCTGGCCGCCTCCGTGGGGAGGCTGACCGTAGGGCGGCTGTCCACTCTGGGGCGGCTGACCTCCGTACGGCGGCTGGTTGCCGCCGTACGGCGGCCCGGGCGGTGGCTGGTGTGGCGGGGGTGGCGGCTGGTAGCTCATGGCCCCGCCCAATCCGTCCCGAGCCCCCAGTGCAACAGCGACACGGGATCCGTCCCGATCGGCGTACGGATGCCCGTCGGGCGACTCCATTCGGGTCGACGTGGTGCCCGGCCCCGCCAGCGGGTAGGACAGGGCCATGCGGCACAGCAGCCCGGACGAACCGGGCATCACCCGGCGGCGACGCGGACGGGGATTCAGCCACCACCTGCCCTCCGGCAGGCTCGTCGACGACGCCACCCGCGCTCGGATCGAGGAGCTGGCGGTCCCGCCCGCCTGGCAGGACGTGTGGATCTGCACCGACCCCGACGCCCACCTCCTGGCCACGGGCGTCGACGAGGCCGGCCGCACGCAGTACCTCTACCACCCGCGGTGGCGGGCGGCGCGCGACCGGGAGAAGTTCGACCGCGCCCTCGAGCTCGCCCCGCGCCTGCCCCGGATGCGGCGGCGACTGCGGGAGGACCTGCGCGGGCGCGGCGCCTCCCGCGCACGCGTCACCGCCGTCGCCCTGTGGCTCCTCGACACCGGCCGCCTCCGCGTCGGCTCCACCGCGTACGAGCAGGAGCACGGCTCGCACGGCGTGACCACGCTGCTCGTCGAGCACGTGCACGACCGCGGCGACGGCGTGTGTCTGGAGTTCCCGGCGAAGGGGGGTCAGTTCGCCTCCGTGGCGGTCACCGACAAGGACGTCGTGAGCGCCCTGCGGGCACTGCGCCGCGCCGGACGTCCCGGCGACCACCTACTGCGGCACGGCGACGGGTCGAAGCGACTGGACCTCGGAGCGGGGGCCCTCGCCGAGCACTTCGTCGGGCTCGTCGGCGAGGGGTTCTCCGTCAAGGACCTGCGGACATGGGCCGCCACCGTGACCGCCGCCGAGTCGCTGGCCCGGTCGGCGCGGGCGGGCGAGGACGACGAGGAGGCCGTACGCACCGCGATCGACGCGGCCGCCGACTCGCTCGGCGACACCGCCACCGTCGCGCGTGACAGCTATGTCGACCCGAGGGTGCTCGATGCCCACCGCGAGGGACGGCGGGTGCGACCGACCCGGGGCACACCCCTGGAGCACAGCGACGAGGTGCGCCGCCGGGTCGAGCGCGAGCTCGTGGCACTGCTGGGAGACGGACCCGGGCCCGGTTGAGTCCGCGGCGATGCGGGCTCCCGGCCCGACCACCCTCCGATGAGCGGGGTTGGGTCGCCGGCCACCGGGTAGCGATGGGGCGAACCCAATGCCGAGGAGGCAACAGATGAAGGCCGTGACCTGGCAGTCCACCGAGTCCCTCGAGGTGAGCGAGGTCCCCGACCCGCGGATCGAGGAGCCGACCGACGCGATCGTGCGGGTGACCTCGACGGCGATCTGCGGATCCGACCTGCACCTCTACGGGGTGCTCTCCCCCTATCTGCACCCCGGGGACGTCCTCGGCCACGAGGCGATGGGCATCGTCGAGGAGGTCGGCCCCGAGACCGGGGACCTGCGCGTCGGCGACCGGGTCGTCGTGCCGTTCAACATCTCGTGCGGCCACTGCTGGATGTGCCAGCGGGGCCTGCAGTCGCAGTGCGAGACGACGCAGGTGACCTCGCAGGGCAAGGGCGCTGCGCTCTTCGGCTACACCGACCTCTACGGGTCGGTCCCCGGTGGTCAGGCCGAGTACCTGCGGGTGCCGCAGGCGCAGTACGGCCCGATCCGCATCCCCGAGACCGGTCCCGACGAGCGCTGGCTGTACCTCTCGGACATCCTGCCCACCGGCTGGCAGGCGGCTCGCTACGCCGACGTCACCGACGGGGACACGGTGCTCGTCATCGGGCTGGGCCCCGTCGGCCAGATGGCCGCGCGCTCCGCGGCGCTGCAGGGCGCCGAGCGGGTCATCGGCGTCGACCTCGTGGACGAGCGCCTGGTCATGGCCGCCGCGCACGGCGCGGAGACGATCGACACGAGGACGGTCGACGACCTCCCTTCGGCCGTCATGGAGGCGACCGGTGGCCGCGGCGCGGACCGGGTCATCGACGCCGTCGGCATGGAGGCCCACGGCAACCCGCTGGCGGAAAAGGTCATCGGACTCACCGCCCGCGCTCCCAAGGCGTTGGCCCGCAAGGCCGTCGAGACCATCGGCATCGACCGGCTCGCGGTGCTGCACGCGAGCATCGACAGCGTCCGCCGCGGTGGCACCATCTCGCTCAGCGGCGTCTACGGCGGCATGGCCGACCCGATGCCGCTGATGACGATGTTCGACAAGCAGGTGACCATGCGCATGGGCCAGGCCAACGTGCGCCGGTGGAGCGACGAGCTGCTCGAGATCGTCGGGCGCGACGGCGACGTCCTCGACCTCGAGGGCCTCGCGACGCACCACGTGCCCCTGACCGACGCGCCCGAGGCCTACCGGACCTTCCGGGACAAGGAGGACGGCTGCATCAAGGTCGTCATGCAGCCCTGACGGGGCCACACTGGTGCGATGACGACCACGCGTGCCGCGGGTCCGGCGGACGCCGGCCTCGTGGGCCGGCTGCTCCACGAGTTCAACGTCGAGTTCGACGAACCGACGCCGGTGGCGGCCGACTTCGCGCGACGCTTCGCGACCCTGCTCGCACGTGATGACGTACTCGTGCTCCTGGCCGAGCACGACGGTGCGGCCGTGGGATTCGCCTACCTCACCCTGCGGCCCACGCCGTACCACGACGGCCCGCTCGCCCAGCTCGAGGAGCTCTACGTCGCCCCGGCGTTGCGCGACGGCGGCATCGGCACCCTCCTGCTGACGACGGTCGTCGACGACCTGCGGGCGAAGGGGGTCGGCGAGGTCCACATCAACGTCGACGAGGTCGACGTGGACACCCGCCGCTTCTACGAGCGGCACGGCTTCGTCAACGTGCTGCCGGGCGCCGACCACCGGATGCTCTGCTACCTGCAGGAGCTGTGACCTCGTGGGGCGCCGGGTGCGCGCGCTGGGCCCGGTCCTCGCCCTCGTCGTCGTGGCCGGTGGTGGCTGCACGGACGCCCCCACGCAGTCGGAGGCCGCCTGGGAGCCGGTGACCCTCCCGGGTCCCGGCCGGGTGGTGACGCTCACCGGCACCCCCGAGGGCCTGCTCGTCGGACGGTACGACGAGGACGCCCGGGAGCGGGCGTCGCTGCACGAGCTGCGCGCCGACGGCCGCTCCGGGCAGGTGGAGATGGACACGTTGTGGGAGTGGGCCGGTCGCGAGGCGGAGCTGTCCTCCGTCGACTCCGGGCCGGCGGGGACCGTCGCGCTCGGCGGCCACCGAGCCGGGGCCCACGGCAACGTGCGCTGGACCGTGTGGAGCGGCGACCGGCAGCGGGTGGTGGAGCAGCCGCAGCCCTTCGAGACCTTCGGCGGCTGGGACGCCGGCGGGCTGACCGGCGTGGCGGTGTCCCGGGCCGGACCGATGATCCTCGGCAGCCGGGTCAGCGCGAGCAAGCAGGGGCTCGACGTCGCCGTCTGGCGGCCACGGGGTGAGCGCTGGGTCATGACACCGCGCCCCGGGTCGGCGCTGCGGGCGACCGCCGAACGGCAGCCCTCCCCCGGCGCCGTGGCGGCACTGCCGGACGGCTACCTCGCCGTCGGCTGGGTCACCGAGCTCGAGCCGTCGATCCACGACGTCGCGGTCGCCTGGACCGCCCGGTCACCGGGAGGGCCCTGGCGGGAGATCACGCTGCCCGCGGAGGGTGCCGGCATCGCCCGGGGCGGTGCTGTCGCGTGCGCGGCCGACCACTGCACCGTGGCCGGCAGGCGCGACGACGACGTCGTGGTGTGGCGGCTGCCGCTGACCGACGGCACTCCCGGTGCGGCCTCGACCGCGACGACCGTGGCGGCGGACGCCCTGCGCACGCAGAGCCCGACGCTGGCCGTGGTCGCCGGGCGGGTGGACACCGCCGCGTACGGCGAGCGCGACACCACGCGGGTGGTGCGCCTCGCCACCGAGCCCGAGGCCACCGACCTGTCGGGGCGCCTGGTGGCGATGGCCGAGGAGCCGTCCGGCGCCGTCGTCCTGGCGACCACGGACGGGTCCGGGACGAGCCGTGCGTGGCGATCGACGAGGTGACGGGTCCCCCCTTCGTCCGCGGTGTCAGGCGTGGCCGTGGCGACGCTGGTGCCGCAGCCCGAGGACGGTGCCGATGACGATGAGGACGATCGAGCCGACGAGCACCCCGATGTAGCCGACGTACACGGCCGCGGTGAGCGCGATGGCCGCCGCGACGAAGGAGACCGCGAGGGCGAAGGAGGTCAGCGTCGTGAAGTCGGTGCCGGCCGAGTCGGGCCGGGCGAAGTCCATGTTGATCGTGTAGACGACGACATTGGCGACCGCGTACGCCGCCATGAAGGCGCACAGCGCGACGGTCGTCCAGACCGTGGCCGCCTCACCGAGGGCGAGCGGGACGAGCCCGAGGGTCGCGACGACGAGCAGTGCGCCACCGAGGACGAGCACCCGCGTGCGACCCCAGCGGCGCACGAGCGCACCGGCACCCAGCGCGGCGAGCACCGCGGGGGCCGAGGCGATGGCGCCGGAGACGATGCCGATCTTGGTGAGCGACCAGCCCGCGTCGACGAGCGCCGGCGAGACGATCGCGTAGCCGACCGCCGCACCGATGTAGTAGAGCGGGACGACGACGAGCACCCAGCTGCGGCACCCGGGCTGGCCGAAGACGGAGAGCAGCTCGCGCAGCCCGGGACGACGCACCTGCACGACCCGCTCCGGCTCGCGGAAGGCGATGACGACGCCCAGCGCGGTGGCGGTGAGCAGGGCGAGCATCACCATGGCCGGGACCCATCCGAAGCGGTCGTAGACGACAACGGCCAGGCCACCACCGACCACGCTGCCGAGGTAGTTGCCACCGACCTGGATGCCGTTGCCCAGGCCGCGGTCACCGTCGGAGAGCAGGCGGACGGCGAGCGCGTCGGCCGCGATGTCCTGCGTGGCGGAGAAGAAGACGAAGAGCGCGCAGATCGCCATGACGGGACCGAGGTGGTCCGAGGGCGTGGCGAAGGGGGTGAGCGCCAGGAGGGTGATGACGAGCCCGAGCTGCAGCGGGACGAGCCACGAGCGGTAGTGGCCGAAGCGGCGGCTGCCGAAGCGGTCGACGAGGGGCGACCAGAGGAACTTCAGCGGCCAGATCAGGCCGATCGTCTGCAGCATGCCGAGTGTGGCGAGCGACGTGCCGCCATCTCGCAGGATGGCCACGAGACCGATCGTGAGGAAGCCCACACCGAGGTACTGGGTGAAGTACAGCGCGGTGATCAGTCGGAACCGCTCTGCACCGGACCCGTCGAGGGTGCGCGGGTCGGTCGTGAGGGTGCTGGCCACGGGTGGTCCTCGGGGTCGGGCGGTCGGCGTTCGGGTACGCATCATCGCGCATCCACGCCGATGCGGTGCGCCGCAACGCTCGACGAGCGAAGGGAGCGACGGGTCGTTATCTTAGGGCAGCCATACCTAAGTTAGGTACACCTCACTTCTAGGAGTCCGCTCGGTGAACCCGCACCTCCTGACCCACGACACCGCCGACGACTACGTCGCCGGCATGTCCCGCGTGACCCGCCTCGTCGCCCGGCACCTGGCCGCCGACGCACCGTCGACCGGCGCGACCGTCGCCGACCTGGCACCCGCGGTCGAGTCCGTCGACCTCGACCGCCCGGCCGCCGACCTGGACGCCGCGTTCGCCGAGGTCACCGACGTCTACCTGCGTGACGCGATCTGGTTCCACCACCCGTCGTACGTGGCGCACCTCAACTGCCCCGTCGCACTGCCGGCCGTCCTGGCCGAGGGGATCATCGCCGCCGTCAACACCTCTGTCGACACCTGGGACCAGAGCGCCGGCGGCACCCTCGTCGAGCAGCGGCTGGTGCGCTGGACCGCCGGCCGGATCGGCTTCGACGAGTCGCTCGCCGACGGCGTCTTCACCAGCGGCGGCACCCAGTCCAACCTGCAGGGTCTGCTCCTGGCACGAGGGGAGGCGGAGCGACGGGCGGGGGCGGATGTCGCGCCGCGCCTGCGGGTCCTGGCCACCGAGCACAGCCACTTCAGCGTCATCAAGTCCGCGCGGATCATGGGGCTGCACCCGAGCGCGGTCATCCCGGTCCCGACCGACGCGACCGGCGGGATGTCGCTCGAGGCGCTGCGGCGCGAGCTCGAGGGCGTCCGCGAGCGCGGCGAGGTGGCCATGGCGGTCGTCGCCACCGCGGGCACGACCGACCTGGGCGTCATCGACCCGATCCCGGGCATCGCCGACCTCGCGACCGAGCACGGCGCCTGGCTGCACGTCGACGCCGCCTACGGAGGCGGCCTGCTCGTCTCCCTTCGTCGCCGGCACCTGCTCGACGGGATCGAGCGCGCCGACTCGGTGACCGTGGACTTCCACAAGACCTTTTTCCAACCGGTCAGCTCCAGCGCGATCATCGTGCGCGACGGCGCGACCCTCGGCCACGTCACCCACCACGCGGACTACCTCAACCCGCGCACCGCGGTCACCCCCAACCAGGTCGACAAGTCGCTGCAGACCACGCGCCGCTTCGACGCGCTCAAGCTGTGGATGACGCTGCGGATCACCGGTGCTGATGCCGTCGGCGGGATGTTCGACGAGGTCATCGACCGCGCGCACCAGGTGTGGGAGGTGCTCGTCGAGGACGAGCGCTTCGAGGTCGCCACCGAGCCGGTGCTCAGCACCGTGCTCTTGCGGTACCGCCCCGCCGGGTTGAGCGCGCACGACGCCGACTCGCTCAACCCGCGCATCCGCCACGCGCTCCTCGACGGCGGCGACGTCATGGTGGCCGGGACGACGATCGAGGGCCGCTCGTGGCTGAAGTTCACGCTGCTCAACCCGCAGACGTCCTTGGAGCACCTGAGCGGGATCCTCGAGACGATCGCCGCGACCGGGGAGCAGCTGATCGCTGAGGACGCCATGGACGAGGTGGCGGTCGCCTCGCTCGGTTCGGACACCTCGTCTCGAGGCTTGGGCGCGGACGCCCTCGCACCTCGACGACCGGTGCGAGCGACGGGCGCGGGGGTGGCGCGATGAAGCCCTTCGAGACGCTTGCTGCGCAAGCTCCTCAGGGAGCGGTGCTCGACCTCATCGGCATCGGGCTCGGCCCCTTCAACCTCGGGCTGGCCGCGCTGACCCATGACCTGCCGGACGTCGACGGCGTCTTCCTCGAGGCGCGCGAGGACTTCTCCTGGCACCCCGGGATGATGCTCGAGGGCGCGACGATCCAGGTGCCCTTCATGGCCGACCTGGTGACGATGGCCGACCCGACGAACCGGTTCGGCTTCCTCAACCACCTCAAGCAGGTCGGGCGGCTCTACCCCTTCTACATCCGCGAGGACTTCAACCCGCTGCGCGCGGAGTACGACCAGTACTGCCAATGGGTCGCCGAGCAGCTCGACACGATCCGCTGGGGCCACACGGTGACCGCGGTCGAGCGCGACGCCGGGGACGGCACGTACACCGTCACGGCCCGTCGGAGCGACGGGACGCTCACCTCCCTTCGTGCTCGTCATGTCGTGCTCGGCATCGGGACCGAGCCCGCCGTCCCGCCCGTCGCCGAGGGCCTCGGCGGCCCGGTGACGCATTCGGGCGGCTACCTCGACCACCGAGCAGCGTTGCAGGACAACGCGAACGTCACCGTCGTCGGCAGCGGGCAGTCCGCCGCGGAGATCTACCTCGACCTGCTCGAGGGTTGCGTGGAGCACGGCTACCACCTGACGTGGGTGACGCGCTCGCCGCGGTTCTTCCCCATGGAGTACACGAAGCTCACGCTCGAGATGACCTCGCCCGAGTACGCCCGGTACTTCAGCGCGCTGCCGCTCGAGCGCCGCGACGTGCTGCTGCGCGAGCAGCGCAACCTCTACAAGGGGATCAGCGCCGACCTCGTCGACACGATCTACGACACCCTCTACCGGCTGCGCGTCGAGACCGGACGCCCCGTGCCGACGACCCTGCTCACCAACAGCGAGGTGCGCGAGGCCGGGTGGGACGAGGACGAAGGGAGGTACACCCTGCGCGTCCACCACGAGGAGCAGGACGCCTCGGTCACCGTCACGACCGAGGGACTGGTGCTCGCGACCGGCTACCGGCCGCGCACGCCGCACTTCCTCGCGCCTGTCGCCGACCGGATCCGCCGGGACGCCCGCGACCGCTTCGACACCGGGGCCGACTACAGCATCGACCTCGACGGGAGGATCTTCGTGCAGAACGCGGAGGAGCACACCCACTCCGTCCTCGCACCCGACCTCGGCATGGGCGCGTACCGCAACTCGGTGATCATCAACGCGATCGCGGGCCGCGAGGTGTACCCCGTGGAGGAGCGGATCGCGTTCCAGCACTTCGGTGTCCACGAGATCGAGTCGCCTGTCGTCGAGCGGGGGCTCGAGGCTCGGCCGCGGGCGGCCTCGCACCGCCCACGCGGAACGTGGGACCCAGACCCACGTGGGCTGAGGTGCGACGAAGGAGCCTCGAAGCCCCAGGCCGTGGAGGTGGGCCGATGAGCGCCTGGCACTTCCTCTCCCCCGTCGGCCGGGTCACGATCGAGCCGGTCGTGCCCGCCGAGCACATCGAGCTGCTCCACGACTGGGTGACCCACCCCAAGTCCACCTTCTGGGGCATGCAGGGGTTCACCCCCGAGCAGTCGCGGGCCGCCTTCGACAAGATCGACGGCGACCCGCGCCACGACGCGTGGCTCGGGCGGATCGACGGCCAGCCGGTCTTCCTCACCGAGACCTACGACCCGGGGCACAGCGTGCTCGCCGCGCACTACCGCGTGGCCGAGGGCGACATCGGCATGCACGTGCTCGTCGCAGCCACCGACACCCCGGTGAGCGGACTGACCTCGCAGGTCTTCCGCGCCGTCATGCACTTCTGCTTCCGCGACCCCGCGGTCACCCGCGTCGTCGTCGAGCCCGACGCGCGCAACCACGCGATCCATGCCAAGAACGCGGCGGCCGGGTTCGTCGTGGACCGCCGGATCTCGCTGTCGGACAAGGAGGCCCTGCTGAGCCTGTGCACCGTCGAGGACTTCGCGCGCTCCGAGCTCGAAGGGGGTGGGCCGGCACCTCTCCCTTCGCCCGACATCGCGCACCTGGAGCCGGAGGTCATGGCGCGCGCCCACCGGCACGTGGCGGCCAAGGCGATCGGCGAGTTCACCCACGAGCGGCTGCTCGTCCCCGAGCCCGTCGGTGACCGGTGGACGATCGAGGCAGGCGCGGCGCGCTACACCTTCGCTGCGACCCGGCACGCGCTGGAGCACTGGCGGGTCGACCCGGTGAGCATCGAGCGGACCGTCGACGGCGTGCCCACCGAGGTCGACGCCCTGGTCGTCGTCTCGGACCTGCACGAGGACCTCGGCATCCCCGACCACCTGCGCTCCACCTACCTCGAGGAGCTGAGCGGGACCCTCGCCAGCCTCGCGTTCAAGTGGCACCACGGCCGACACACCAGCCGCGACCTCGTCGACGCCGACTTCCAGACGATCGAGGCGGCGATGACCGAGGGCCACCCCGCCTTCGTCGCCAACAACGGCCGGATCGGCTTCTCCGCCACCGACCACGCGGCCTACTCCCCCGAGGCGGGCACGGACGTGCGGATGGTGTGGATCGCGGTGCGGCGCACCGTCGCCCATCTCTCCCTCGCCGAGGGCATGACCGAGGACGACCTGTACGGCGGCGAGCTGGACGACGCGGACCGGGAGCGGTTCTCCCTTCGTCTCGTGCAGACCGGTGTCGACCCGACGGACTACCTGCTCATGCCCGTCCACCCGTGGCAGTGGGACCACAAGCTCGCGGTGACCTTCGCCGCGGACCTCGCGCGACGCGACGTCGTCCACCTCGGGACGACCACCGACCGGTACCGGGCGCAGCAGTCGATCCGGACCTTCTTCAACACCGACCGGCCGGAGCGGCACTACGTCAAGACCGCGCTGGCGATCCAGAACATGGGCTTCCTGCGGGGGCTGTCGCCGACGTACATGACCGCCACCCCCGCGATCAACGACTGGGTGGCCGGGCTCGTGGCCGGTGACGAGGAGCTCGCGGACTGCGGGTTCCGTGTACTGCGCGAGGTCGCGGCCGTCGGCTACACGGGCGATGCCTACCACCGACTCGGGTCGCCGAGTGCGCACACCAAGATGGTCGCGGCCCTGTGGCGCGAGTCCCCGGTGCCGAAACTCGCTGCGGGACAACGACTCCAGTCCCTCACCGGGCTGCTCCACCGCGACGCGGACGGGGGCGCGCTCATCACCGAGCTCATCGCCGCCAGCCCGGTCGGGGCGAACGAGTGGGTGCGTCGCATGCTGCGCGCCTACCTGCGCCCCGTCGTCCACTGCCTCGGCGTGCACGACCTCGCCTTCATGCCCCACGGGGAGAACCTCATCCTCGTCCTCGAGGACCACGTGCCCACCGGCGTCTTCATGAAGGACATCGGCGAGGAGGTCGTCGTCATGTCCGACCGCCCGCTCCCACCCGAGGT
Source organism: Janibacter anophelis NBRC 107843 (assembly GCF_001570945.1). Lineage (GTDB taxonomy): Bacteria > Actinomycetota > Actinomycetes > Actinomycetales > Dermatophilaceae > Janibacter > Janibacter anophelis. The sequence continues at coordinate 5,017 of NZ_BCSQ01000066.1, read as the reverse complement.
CGAGCGGATCCGGCACGTCCTCGACCCGCAGGTGCAGTCGCTGTCGGTCCTCACCGACGTGCTCGACGGCGTACTGCGCTTCGTCGCCGAGATCCTCGCCGACGACGAGGTGATGACCGGCGACGAGTTCTGGGCGCTGGTCGCGCAGTGCATCACCGAGCACGCGGCCGACCACCCACGCGCGGCACGGCTGGACCTGCTGCGGGAGAGCTTCGAGCACTCCTGCCTCAACCGGCTGCAGCTGCGCAACACGCTGCAGATGGTCGACCTGACCGACCCGGAGGGCTCGCTCATCCGGGTGGGTGACCTGGCCAACCCCCTCCACGCGGCGTCCCTTCGAGACGGTTGCTGCGCAACCTCCTCAGGGAACGTGGGGGCCGAGGGCGCGCATCTCCCCGGGGAAATGCGCGGTTCGGTGGAGGTCGAGGCTCGGTGACCGGACGCTGGAGGGTGGAGCGGGATGCCCACGGCATCCCGCACTGCTGGGGGGAGACGCTCGAGGACCTGGCGTACGCGCAGGGGTGGTCGGCCGCGGTCGACCGGGCCTGGCAGATGGAGGTCGAACGGCGGCGGTCGGAGGCGACGACGACCACCGTGCTCGGGGAGTCCGACTGGGACACCTTCGCCACCGCTGCCCGGCTGCCGCAGACGGCGCGGGCGGTGGTGGCGGACCTCGACGACGAGACGACGGCCTGGCTGCTCGCCTATGTCGCAGGGGTCAACGCGGGGCTGCCCGAGGGCGCTTCTCGCGCACCGGAGTTCGCCGAGACCGGGACCGAGCCGCAGGAGTGGCAGCCGTGGTCCCCGGCCGGGGTCTTCCTCGTGCAGCACGTGCTCATGGGCAACTTCGGGCACGCCCTGTGGAGACGACACCTGCGCCAACAGCTCGGCGACGCGGTCGACCTGCTGAGCCACGAGGGCGTCCCGCTCGGCGGCAGCAACGCGTGGGCGCTCACCGGCTCGCGCACGAGCACCGGCGCGCCGATGATCGCCGCCGACCCGCACCGGGTGCTCGAGGCGCCCGGCATCTACCAGCAGGTGCGGCTGTCGACGCCCGAGATCGACGTCGCCGGACTCGCCTTCGCCGGGGTGCCGGGCGTGCCCCACTTCGGCCACGCCGGCTCGGTCGCCTGGGCCGTCACCCACGCGATGGCCGACTACCAGCAGATCGCGCCGGACGCCGATCCCGCTGTGCCGCACCCGATCTCGCCGTCCACCGTGACCGGCGACATCGGTCTGGCGACGATGCGCCGCCTGCTGCTCGCCCGCACCGTCGACGACGTGGACGACGCCCTCGACGGATGGGTCGAGCCGGTCAACGCGCTCGTCATCGCCGGGGCCGACGGCCGGGTCCGCGAGCGCGTCGCCGGCCGCCTCGTGACGAAGGGGGGCGCCTGCGTCCCCGCCCCTCCCGCCTGCCGCAACCTCACCGACGGCGAGGTCGTCGTCCACGCCAACGACCGGCGGGAGTCGGTCGCCGCACTGGGCGAGGAGTTCGCCGCCCCGCACCGGGCCGGCCGGATCACCGCGCTGCTCGGTGAGCGCGAGCGGTGGGACGTCGACGGCCTCGCCGCCGTCCAGGTCGACACCCACCTCGGCTCGTGGGCGGCCTTCCGACGCCTCCTCGAGTGCGTCGCGACCACCGGCGCCGCGGAGGACGTGCGCACCCGGCTCCTCGCCTGGGACGGCCACATGGACGCGGACAGCGACCGCGCCGCGCTCTTCGCCACGTGGCGCAGCGAGCTCGTCCGGGTCGTCGCGCACCACCCGCGCCTGGCCGCGCTGCACACCCCGACGGGGCTGGCGCCGATGTTCGCCCCGTGGGTCGACCCGGTCGCCCGGGTCGGTGCCGGCATCGAACGCATCGTCCGCGTCGGGCGCGACTGGGGCCTGCCGCTCGCCGACCTCGCCGTCGAGGCGCTCGAGCGCACTGCCGCGGCCGGGGTCGCCGGGACGTGGGGGGAGCGGCACGCCGCTCCCTTCGTCCGGGCGGTGCCGGGCCACGCCCCGCCGAGCCTGCCGCTGGCCGGTGACGGGGACTGCGTCCTGGCCACCGCCGCCGCCCCCGGGCTGAGCGACCTGTGCTGGCGCGGGCCCACCGCGCGACTCGTGTGGTCGCTCGACGGGCCGAGCGCCTGGGTCGTGCCGCTCGGCGCGGACGGGCCGACGGACTCCCCCTTCGCCGACGACCAGCACGAGAGCTGGGCGGCCGGGCGACTCCACCCGATCGAGAGGACACCATGAGCACGCTGACCTTCCGCCCGCTGCGGCCAGCCGAGGACGCCCCGACGATCCACGCGTGGGTCACCGAGCCGCGAGGGCGGTTCTGGGGCATGGGCGACCAGACCGTCGACGAGGTGCGCGAGACCTACGAGTTCGTCGACTCGCTCGAGGCCCACTGGGCGTGGATCGGCGAGGTCGACGGCCGCCCGGTGGCGCTGCTGCAGACCTACGAGCCCGAGCACGACCCGATCGCGGACGCCTACGACGTGCAGCCGGGTGACCTCGGCGCGCACATCTTCGTCGCGCCCGGGGAGGACGCCCTGACCGTGGGGACCTCGGTGATCGGCTGGACCTTCGCCGACCCAGCGGTGCAGCGGATCGTCGGCGAACCGGACGCGTCCAACCGGGCGGTCCTCGCCCGGCTCGTCCAGAGCGGGTTCGAGATCGGCGAGCAGGTCCGCGTCGGTGACAAGGACGCGCGGATGGTCTACCTGACGCGGGAGCGGTTCGCCGAGCTGACGGACTGACCCGACCCGGATGTACACCCCACGGTGGATGCCACGAAACTGTGCGGCATGGGTACACGCACACTCGCTCTGATCGCACTCGTCATCACCATGGCCTACGGCATCGGCTTCGGCCTCATCGGCGAGCCCTCCCGGCTCTACGTCGTCGGCGGGGCGCTGCTCGTCACGGCGGCCTGGGTGGCCGTGGGCATGCTCAACAACCGGCGGCGCGATGAGGCTCGTTAGCCTGACCCGATGACCGAGGACGTGCCGGGCGGGGCCAACCGGCGCACCCTCATGACCGGGTCCCTCGCCGCCCTCGCTCTCGGGGCGACGACGACCGGTGGGGTGGGCCTGTACCGCACCCGTCACGAGGTCCCGGCCACCTACGGCCTGACCGTCGCCATGCGCTCCGAGCACGGCCCGTGGCGCGGGACCCGACAGCTCGTCGACCGGGAGCATCTCGAGCAGGTGCTCCCCGGGTCCCGCGTGCTCGTCGGCCCCGAGCAGGAGCCCCTCCTCGAGGCCCAGGAGGAGTGGCTCGCCGGACTGACCCTGCCGCGCGCCGCCGGCGCACCCTCCGACCTCGCCCGTGCGGCCGCCCTCGACCTGTGGGTGCTCTCGGCCGGCCTGCCGCTGGCCGTCGCGGGTGGTCGCCGATGTGGCGCCATGCATGGCCCCGCGACACCGCCCACGTCGCTGTCGCGCTCCACCGCCTCGGGGACGCGAAGGGGGCGACCCGCCAGCTCTCCTCCCTCGCCGAACGTGTCGGCCGGGCACCGCGGATGCAGGCGCGCTACGCGCTCGACGGCGGCACCCCGGACGATCGCCCGCCCCAGGACGACGGCTTCGGTTGGGTGCTGTGGGCCGCCGGGTCCACGGTCGACTCGTGGCGCGGGACGGCGGAGGCCGGCCGCATCGACGCGCTCGTCCGGCACTGCGCGGCCACGGCGCTGACGCGGCTCGACGGGGACGGTCTGCCGCGGGTTTCGCCCGACTACTGGGAGCTCGAGGAGCGCCAGCTGACGCTCGGCACGGCCGCTCCGCTGCTCGCCGGGCTCGAGCAGGCCGCGACGCTCGTCGGCGGCGAACTGGCCGAGCGCTGCGCCGCCGCGGCGACCCGGATGGACGCGCAGGTGCACGCGACCTTCGGTCGGCGGGGGTGGCCCCGGCGCATCGGCGGCGGCGCGAGCGACACCGCGATCGCGTGGCTGCTGCCGCCCTATCGCACCGCGCCGCCCCGCGAGACCGAGCTGCGAGCAGCGCTCGACGAGGCCGCGCGGCAGATGTCCCGACCCAACGGCGGGTACGCCCCCGGCGGTGACTGGCGCGAGGACGGCGTGGCGTGGACCCCGGAGACGGCGGTGCTCGCCGGGGCCTGGGCGACGGCCGACGCGACCCGCGAGCGCGCACTCGAGACGCTCGCCTGGCTCGACGGCCACCGCACCGAGGCCGGGTCGCTGCCCGAAAAGGTGCGGGACGACGGCTCCCCCGCCGGGCCCGCGCCGCTCGCCTGGACCGCGGCCGTGACGCTCACGGCGGCGCTCGACGTGGCACGCTGAGAGGACCCGATCCAGGAGGACCCCGTGAGCGAGACACCGAGCTGGGCCGCCCCGCCGCACGAGCAGGTCACGTACCTGACCACCCAGCAGATCCCGACCGTCGTGCGCAAGGCCGAGGAGGTCCTGCCGGACGACATGCCGGGCATCTTCGACGAGAGCTTCACCGCGCTCGTGCCCGCGCTGCAGGAGCACGGCATACAGATCGCCGGCCCCGCCTTCTCCCTGCACCACCGGATGCCGGGCGCGACGATGACCTTCGAGCTCGGCTTCCCCGTCGCGACGCCGCTCGACGGCGAGCTCGAGGCCGGCGGCATCACCTTCTACCCCTCGAGCATGCCCGCGACCCAGGTCGCGACGGTCTCGCACCTGGGCGGCTACGACGGTCTCTCCGGGGCCTGGGGCGCGCTGATGCAGCAGGTCGGGGCCGACGGGCGCCAGCCGGCGCTGCCCTTCTGGGAGGTCTACGTCACCGAGCCGAGCCCCGACATGGATCCGAGCACGCTGCGGACCGACCTGGTGCTGCCGTACGAGGGCTGATCACTTCCGGTCGACGAGCGCGTACGACGCAGCGGCGGAGACGGCCGCGACGCCGAGGACCGCGGGCCAGGCGCCGACCTTCTTCGCGAGCGGGTGCGAGGCGCCGAAGCCGCCGAGGTAGACCGCCGAGAGCGCCGCGGTCGTCGCGGGGCCGGACTTGGCCAGCCACGTCCGGCCGGCGAGGAGCCC
>NZ_BCSQ01000065.1 GCF_001570945.1 Janibacter anophelis NBRC 107843 | reverse complement strand
GGGTGGGTGGGGAGGAGAGAGCCTCAGGCGGTGCGGACCATCCCGGTCTCGTCGAGCAGCGGGTTGTGCTCGACCGGCACCCGCTCGGCCTCACTCGGTGCACCGGGCGGGGTCCCGTCCGGGCCGAAGGGGGATCCGCCCAGGGCCTCGCGACCGTGCGGCTCCAGCCAGTTGGAGTAGTCGGGCCCGGCGGGCAAGATGCCGGTCGGGTTGATGTCCCGGTGGACCTCGTAGTAGTGGCTCTTGATGTGCACGAAGTCGGTCGTGTCACCGAAGCCGGGCGTGGTGAAGAGGTCACGGGCGTAGGCCCACAGCACCGGCATCTCGGTGAGCTTGGAGCGGTTGGCCTTGAAGTGGCCGTGGTAGACGGGATCGAAGCGCGCGAGGGTCGTGAAGAGCCGCACGTCGGCCTCGGTGATGTGGTCGCCCATGAGGTAGCGGCGCGTCGAGAGTCGCTCCTCGAGCCAGTCCATCGCGGCCCAGAGCCGGTCGTACGCCGCGTCGTACGCCGCCTGGTCGCCGGAGAACCCGCAGCGGTACACGCCGTTGTTGACCTCGGTGTACACGCGCTTGTTGACGACCGCCATCTCCTCGCGCAGGTGCTCGGGCCACAGGTCGGGCGCCCCCTCGCGGTGGTGCTCGCGCCACTGGGTCGAGAAGTCCTCGGTGATCTGCGGGAAGTTGTTGGTGACGACCTGGCCGCTCGGCACGTCGACCATCACCGGGACGGTGATCCCCTTGGGGTAGTCGGGGAAGCGCGCCAGGTAGGCGTCCTTGATGCGCGGGATGCCGAGCACCGGGTCGAGGTGCCCCTCGTCGAGGTCGAAGGTCCAGCTGTCGGCGTCGTGGGTGGGCCCGGCGATGCCCATCGAGATGACGTCCTCGAGGCCAAGGAGCCGGCGCACGATGATCGCGCGGTTGGCCCACGGACAGGCTCGGGAGACGACGAGGCGGTAGCGCCCCGGCTCGACCGGCCACTCGCTGGACCCGTCGGAGGTGATCCGGTCCTCGATGTACGCGGTGTCGCGGTTGAAGTCCTTTTCGACGTATGTGCCCTGTGCCATGCCGACCACCTTAGTTGAAAGTTTAACTTTTAGCCAGAGCGGTGGCGACCCGCCCATGCGTCTGCGCGTCGAAGGCCACGATCCGCGCCTCCTCCACGGCGGTGTCCGCACCCGAGATCGTCTCGACGGCGGCAGCGATCGCGTCGTCCTTGGGCCAGCCGTAGATGCCGGCGCTGATGAGCGGGAAGGCCACCGAACGTGCACCGAGCTCGTCGGCGACCTCGAGGCTCCTGCGGTAGCAGGAGACGAGCAACGACCGATCGCGTTGTCCGGCAGCGTGGTTGGGGCCGACCGTGTGGATCACCCAGCGCGAAGGGAGGTCTCCCGCGGTCGTCCACCCCGCATCTCCCGTGGCCAGGCCGTCGGGGAACCGGGCGATGCAGTCCTCGAGGACCGCCGGACCGCCGGCACGGTGGATCGCACCGTCGACGCCCCCGCCACCGCGCATCGCGGAGTTGGCGGCGTTGACGATCGCGTCGACCTGCTGGGTGGTGATGTCCCCGTGCACCGCGATGAGCCGGACCATGACCTCAGTCTCCTCCGGTCGCGCCGTCGCGCGTGCCCATCACCGCGACGACCTCGTCGACCTCGCGCTGCCAGACCTCCTCGGGCACCGGCGGCAGGATGTCGTCCCACTCGACGGCGAAGGAGCCGATGACCTGAGGCAGGCGTGCCGGCCGGACCATCGCGAGGGTGTGCAGGTGTGCGGTGCCGTCGCCCCACTTGCCGATGTGGACGCGACCGGCGTTGGGCAGGGCGAGCATCGCGTTGTGCAGGCGGTGCACGAGCCGCCCCCACTCCCCCGCGAGGTCCTCGTCCATGTCGCCGAAGTCCATGTGCTCGCGGGTCTGCAACCACAGCGCCAGCAGGCCGCCCCGACCCTCCCGGTCGGTCGAGAGCACCCAGCGCTCGTTGCTCCAGACAACCCCCTCGTCGGGATGCTCGCACCGCCAGCAGTCACGACCCCCTTCGCCGTTGCGGACGCGGTCGGTCTCGACCGGGGGGAGCAGGTCCTTGGCGACCACGCGACCCCCATCGGCCGCCCACGGGAAGGCGGCCCACTCGACGAAGTCCAGTGAGGGCGCGTCGGTGCGCGCCCTCGCCAGCTCGAAGATCTCCTCGGCGCTCTGCGGCACGTCGGCTCCTCGTCAGCCGCGCATCGCGCCGAGGCGGGCCAGCAGCAGCGCCTCGGCGGTGCACACCTTTTCGAACTCACCCAGGTGCAGCGACTCGTTGGCCCCGTGGGCGCGGGTGTCCGGGTCCTCGACGCCGGTGACGAGGATCGCGGCGTCGGGGAACTTCTCCGCGAACGCCTGGACGAAGGGGATGGAGCCACCGATGCCCACGTCGACCGGGTCGGTGCCCCAGGCGTCGGCGAAGGCGGCCCGGGCCTGGTCGTAGACCGGGCCCTGCGCGTCGGCGGCGAAGCCCCAGCCCTGCTCGTCGAGCTCGACCTCGACCGTGGCACCCCACGGCGCGTAGTCCTGCAGGTGCCGCTGGAAGGCCTCCCACGCCTCCTGCGGATCCTGGGTGGGGTTCAGCCGCAGGTTGACCTTGGCGCTGGCGCTCGCGTTGAGCACGTTGCCGGCCTCGTCGACGCTCGGCGCGTCGATGCCGATGACGACCGCCGCGGGCTTGGTCCACAGGCGCGAGGGGATCGAGCCGGTGCCGATGAGCTCGGTCGCGTCGAGCAGTCCGGACTCCTCGCGCAGGCGGGCCTCGTCGTAGTCGATGTCGGGCGCGTCGGTGTGCAGCAGCCCCTCGATCGCCACGTCGCCCTGGTCGTCGTGGAGCGTGGCCATGAGGCGGCACAGCGCGGTGATGGCGTCGGGGCAGGCCCCGCCGAACATGCCGGAGTGCACCCCGTGGTCCAGCGTGCGCACGGTGACGACGGCGCGAAGGGAGCCCCGCAGCGTCGTCGTCAGGGCGGGCGTGCCGATGGCCCAGTTGAGCGAGTCGGCGAGCACGATCGCGTCGGAGGTCAGCTTGTCGCCGTGGCGCTCGAGGAGTCGCGGCAGCGACTCGCTGGCGATCTCCTCCTCGCCCTCGACGAAGATCGTCACGCCGACCGGCAGGTTGCCGGAGTGGGCCCGCAGGGCCGCGACGTGCGCCATGATCCCGGCCTTGTCGTCGGCCGCGCCGCGTCCGTAGAGGCGCCCGTCGCGCTCGGTCGGCTCGAAGGGGTCGCTGTCCCAGTCCTCGCGGTTGCCGGGCGGCTGCACATCGTGGTGCGCGTAGAGCAGGACGGTGGGTGCGCCCTCCGGTCCGTCCACGTGCCCGATGACGGCGGGGCGCCCCCCTTCGCTCACGATCTCGACGTCGAGACCCTCCGCGCGGAGCAGCTCCGCAGTGCGCTCGGCGGAGGCCTGCACGTGGGCCTGGTCGAAGGAGTCGAGGCTGACGCTCGGGATCCGGGTGAGGTCCTCGAGGTCGGCGCGCACCTGCGGCATCAGCTCGCGCACGCGGGCGCGCAGGGTCTCGATCTGGTCTGCGGTGAGGGTGGTGTCGGTCACGCCGCCGACGGTATCGCGGACCACCGACTCCGACCCACCGCTGGGGTGCACCTAGAGTTCTCCTCGTGTTCGGACGCAAGAAGGATGACGAGACCGCCGCTCCCCAGGTCGAGGAGCGCGCCCACCGCGAGGGCGCCAAGAACCGGCCCACGCCCAAGCGGCGCGACCAGGAGGCCGCGCGCAAGCGTCCCCTCGTGCAGACCGACCGCAAGTCCGCCCGCGCCGCCGACCGCGCAGCCCGGCGGGAGAACGCGCAGAGGATGCGCGAGGCGATGATGACCGGCGACGAGAAGCACCTGCCGCCGCGCGACAAGGGCCCGGTCCGCCGCTTCGTCCGCGACAGCGTCGACGTGCGCTTCAACCTCGGCGAGTGGCTGCTGCCCCTCATGCTCGGCGTGCTCGTGCTCAGCCTCTTCGCCGCACCATGGGCGACCTACGCCTTCCTCGGCGTCTACCTGTTGATCTTCATCGCGATCCTCGACGCGGTGCTGCTGTGGCGCCGCACGAAGAAGAAGATCCTCGAGCGCTTCGGCGCGGACACCGAGACCCGCGGCTTGGCGATGTACACGGTCATGCGCTGCTTCCAGATCCGGCGCACCCGCATGCCCAAGCCGATGGTCGAGCGCGGCGGCACCCCCCGCTGAGCGACGCTCCGCTCCCTGAGGTGCGACGAGCCCTGCGAGGAGCCTCGAAGGGACCTGACCCTCAGCCCGCCGACAGCGACATCGGGCCGTAGACGACCTCGGACTCGCGCAGCAGGCTGACCTGGGCCACGCCCGCGCCGGCCAGGTCCTCCCACGACTCGGCGAACCACGCCTCGGCGTCCGCCTGCGTCGGGAAGGGCACCGTGTGGTCGCTCGGCAGCGGCTTGCCGTCGGCGTCCTCGAGGCGCCAGCGATAGGACTCGCCTGCCCCGCTCATGCTTTCGCCTGCCGATGCCGCGCTCATGCTTTCGCCTCGCGATGCTGCGGCGTCTGCGCGCCTCGCTCGTTCCTCGCTCGTGTGCTCGACACCGGCATCGCTCATCCCTGCCTCACCTGCACCTCGACGAAGGGAGGCTTGGTCACCTTCGCCGGGATCTCCCGACCGCGCACGTCGATGACGACCTCGTCGCCCTCGGCGACGGAGCGGTCGAGCAGCGCCAGCGCGATGCCCTGCTTGAGCGTCGGGCTGAACGTGCCGGAGGTGACCTCACCGACCTCGGCGCCATCGACCTTGACCGCGCAGTGGCTGCGCGGGATGCCGCGGCCGGTGACGAGCAGGCCACGCAGCAGCCGGGAGGACTTGGCGACGCGCTGCGCGACGAGCGCGTCCTTGCCCCAGAACGTCTCCTTGTCCCAGCCGACGGCCCACGCGGAGCGCGCCATGACCGGGGTGATCTCGGGCGACAGGTCGTTGCCGTGGAGCGGGTAGCCCATCTCGGTGCGCAGCGTGTCGCGCGCACCCAGACCGCAGACCAGGCCGTCGAAGGGGGCCATCGCCTCGACGAGCGCGTCCCACAGCTGCAGTCCGGCGGTTGCCGGGGCGACGAGCTCGTAGCCGCGCTCCCCCGTGTAGCCCGTGCGGCAGACGGTGACGTCGTGGCCCTCCCACTGCGCGTCGTCGAAGGACATGTAGTCGTGGTCGACCGGCAGACCGAGGGCGGTGAGCACCTCGTCGCTCTTGGGGCCCTGGACGGCGAGGACCACGTAGTCCTCGTGCAGGTCGCTCACCTCGACACCCTCCGGCGCCGCCTCCTGGAGCATGCGCACGACGGTCGCGGTGTTGGCGGCGTTGGGCACGAGGAAGACGTCGTCGTCGCTGCGCAGGTAGGCGATGAGGTCGTCGACCACTCCCCCGGACTCGTTGCAGCACAACGTGTACTGCGCCTTGCCGGGTCCGATCCGACCGAGGTCGTTGGTCAGCGTGGTGTTGATGAGCTCCGCCGCGCCGGCACCGGAGACCCGCGCCTTGCCCAGATGGCTCACGTCGAACAGGCCCACCCGCTCACGCACGGCCGTGTGCTCGGCGACGACCCCGCCGCCGGGGTACTCGATGGGCATGTCCCAGCCGCCGAAGTCGGCCATCTTGGCCTCGCGCGCGACGTGGCGCTCGTGGATCGGGGAGGTACGCAGGACGTCACTGTCGGTCATGCGTCCGAACCTACAGTCTCGCCATACGGGATAGCCTGCCGAGGGTAGACAGACCCATCTCTCCGACCGAAAGGCGCCCACACGTGCCCTCGTTGATCCTCGGTTCCCGTTCCCTCGCCGCCTGGTCCGGCCGCACCCTCGTCATCGGGGTCACCGGTTCCGACCCGGTCACCGCCGTGGCGAGCACCGAGCTGCCCAAGACCACCGCCAAGCACCTCGACCAGGTCCTGCCGGTCCTCGAGGTGGGGACCAAGGTCGGGGCGACCGCCACCCTTCCCGCCGTGCCCGGCCTCAAGGCCGACAAGGTCGTCCTCGTCGGGCTCGGTGACACCACGACGGACGAAGGGGGGTACCCCACCGACGCGCTGCGTCGCGCCGCCGGTGCGGCCGTCCGTGCCGCGGGCAAGGGCTCGGTCGCGATCTCGCTGCCGCACACCGACGACAGCGACCTCGCCGCGATCGCCGAGGGCGCCGTCTCCGGCGACTACACCTTCACCGCGCACAAGTCCGCGCCCGGCGAGACGCAGGACCGCGAGATCACCGTCTTTTCCTCCCTCGGTCGCGAGTCCGCGCCCAAGGACGTGCTCGACACCGCCGCGACCGTCGCGCGCAACGTCGCCTGGGCCCGCGACCTGGTCAACACGGCGCCCAACCTGCTCTACCCGCAGTCCTTCACCGAGCAGGTCCAGGAGGTCGCCAAGGCCTCCTCCGGCAAGCTGACCGTCAAGGTGCTCGACGACAAGGCGCTCGTCGAGGGCGGCTTCGGCGGCATCGTCGGCGTCGGCCAGGGCAGCAGCCGTCCGCCGCGCATCGTCACCCTCTCCTATGCCCCGCGCAGCAAGAAGGTCCCGCACGTCGCGCTCGTCGGCAAGGGCATCACCTTCGACACCGGTGGCGTGTGTATCAAGCCCTCCGCCGGCATGACGACGATGAAGTCCGACATGGCCGGTGCCGCCGCGGTCGCCGCGACCGTCGTCGCCGCCGCCGAGCTCGAGCTGCCCGTCGCCGTCACCGGCTACCTCTGCCTCGCCGAGAACATGCCCGGCGGCAACGCCCAGCGCCCCGGTGACGTCGTCACGATGCGCAACGGCACGACCGTCGAGATCATCGACACCGACGCCGAGGGCCGCATGGTCCTCGCCGACGGCATGGCCCTGGCCGCCGAGTCCGACCCGGACCAGATCCTCGACGTCGCCACCCTGACCGGCGCGTGTGTCGTCGCCCTCGGCCCGAAGATCTTCGGCGTCATGGGCAACGACGACGAGCTGCGCGAGGCGATCACCGAGGCCGCCGACCGCGCCGACGAGGAGAGCTGGCCGCTGCCGCTGCCCGCCGACCTGCGCTCGGGCCTGGACTCCGCCGTCGCCGACATCGCGCACAAGGGCGACCGCTGGGGCGGCGCCCTGACCGCCGGTCTCTTCCTGCAGGAGTTCGCCAAGGACGCCGACGGCGAGAGCATCCCGTGGGCGCACCTCGACATCGCCGGCCCGTCCTTCAACGAGGGCGGCCCGTGGGGCCACATCCCCAAGGGCGGCACCGGCGTCGCCGTCGGCACCCTCCTGGAGCACCTGGCCAACCTGGTCTGACCCACCCGGTCTGACCCACCCGACCGGCGATGCCCCGGGCACGGGGTGGCGCTGGGGAAAAGTCCGGACCGCTCTCCCTCCGTCTCACGGTGGGTGGGCAGTCCGGACTTCTCCTTGATTCGCGCCAGCCCCGTCCCGGGGCATCGCCTCGTCCCGGGGCATCGCCTCGTCCCGGGGCATCGCCTCGTCCGCGTCCAGTCCTGCACCTGCGCAACCAGGTCGCGAGGCCAAGCCCCGCACCCTCTACGCTGGGGGCCGTCCGTGACCCCGGACACACCCAGCGCAAAGGAGCACACCCGTGGCCGACCCCACGAACTCGACCTCGTCCCCCTTCGACCTCGTGGTCCTGGGCGCCGGCAGCGGCGGCTACGCCTGCGCGCTGCGCGCCTCCCAGCTGGGCCTGTCCGTGGCCCTGGTCGAGGAGGACAAGATCGGTGGGACCTGCCTGCACCGCGGGTGCATCCCGACCAAGGCGCTGCTGCACGCGGCCGAGCTGGCCGACGGGGCGCGCGCGGGGGCCGCGCACGGGATCCTCACGACCTTCGAGGGCATCGACACCGTGGCGCTGCACGCGCGCAAGGACAAGGTCGTCTCCCAGCTGTACAAGGGTCTGACGGGCCTGATCGGGCAGGCCGGCATCGAGGTCGTCACCGGCCGTGGCCGGCTCGTCGACGCGACCACCGTCGAGGTCGAGGGCGAAGGGGGCACCCGTCGCGTCAGCGGTCGGACCGTCGTCCTGGCGACCGGCTCATACGCGCGGACCATCCCGGGCGTCGAGCTCGGCCCGCGCGTCATGACGAGCGACCAGGCGATGAACCTCGCCGAGATCCCGCAGCGCGTCGCCGTGCTCGGTGGCGGCGTGATCGGCGTGGAGTTCGCCTCGATGCTGCGCAGCTTCGGCGCCGAGGTCACCGTCGTCGAGGCCCTCGACCGGATCGTCGCGCTCGAGGAGCCGTCGATCTCCAAGCACCTGACCCGCGAGTTCAAGAAGCGCAAGATCACCACGCTCACCTCGACCCGGGTCACCTCGGTCGAAGCCGACGAGCAGCGCGCGACCGTCCACCTCGAGGGCGCCGACCCGCTCGAGGTCGACCTCGTCCTCGTCGCCGTGGGCCGCGGCCCGCGCAGCGATGGCATCGGCCTCGAGGAGGTCGGCGTCGCGACCGATCGCGGCTACGTCCCGACCGACGAGCGGCTGCGCACCGGCGTCGAGGGCGTGCGCGCCGTCGGCGACCTCGTGCCGGGTCTGCAGCTGGCGCACCGCGGCTTCGCCCACGGCATCTTCGTCGCCGAGGACGTCGCCGGACTCGACCCCAAGCCCGTCGACGACGTCAACATCCCCAAGGTGACCTATTGCGACCCCGAGATCGCCTCCGTCGGCCTGTCCACGGAGGCGGCGAAGGGGGCCGGCAAGGACGTCGAGACCGTCACGTATCCGTTGGGGGGCAACGGTCGCAGCATCATCCGCGGCACCACCGGCTCGGTGACGCTCGTGCGGGAGAAGGACGGTCCGGTCCTCGGCGTCCACATGGTCGGCCTTGGTGTCAGCGAGCTCATCAGCGAGGCCCAGCTGGCCGTCGGGTGGGAGGCGCACCCGGAGGACATCGCGCCCCTGGTGCACGCCCACCCCAGTCAGGGCGAGGCGCTCGGGGAGGCCGCGATGCTCGCGGCCGGACGCCCCCTCCACGCCCATGCCTGACCCCGACCACGCAGGTCCCGTCGACGACGGCGAACCATCGCGTTCGCGGACGTGGGCCCTGTGGACAGGAACACACCGACTCGTGAGAGTCTGTGACGTGAACCATCTCGATAGAAGGAGCAGAGGCGCATGTCTGAGCGGGTGACGATGCCGGCCCTCGGCGAGTCCGTGACCGAGGGCACCGTGACGCGATGGCTGAAGAACGTTGGCGACACGGTGGAGGTTGACGAGCCCCTGCTCGAAGTCTCGACCGACAAGGTCGACACCGAGATCCCTTCGCCCGTCGCCGGAACGATCCAGGAGATCCTCGTCGAGGAGGACGAGACCGTCGAGGTCGGAGCCGACCTCGCGGTGATCGGTGACGGTGACGCCCCGGCGGCGTCCGACTCCGGTGACGACTCGGCGCAGGCCGAGGAGACGGAGGAGGCCCCGGCTGAGGAGCCGAAGGCCGAGGAGGAGGCCGAGGAGGCCCCCGCCGAGGAGCCCAAGGCTGAGGAGGCGCCGGCGGCCGAGGCCAAGCCCGCCTCCGGTGGCGAGGGCACGAAGGTCGCGATGCCCGCGCTCGGTGAGTCCGTCACCGAGGGCACCGTCTCGCGCTGGCTCAAGGCCGAGGGTGACACCGTCGAGGTCGACGAGCCGCTCCTCGAGGTCTCGACCGACAAGGTCGACACCGAGATCCCCTCCCCCGTCGCGGGCACCCTGACCAAGATCCTCGTCCAGGAGGACGAGACCGTCGAGGTCGGCGCCGACCTGGCGATCGTCGGTGGCTCCGGTGGCGGCGAGTCCGAGGACGCCGCCGCGGAGTCCCCCGCGCCGCAGGCCGAGGAGGAGGACCCCCAGACGGCCGGCACCGACGCGCAGGAGGCTGCCGAGCAGGAGCCGGAGGCCGCGCAGGCTGAGGAGCCCAAGGAGGAGCCGAAGCAGGAGGCTCCCAAGCAGGAGGCTCCGAAGGCCGAGGCGCCCAAGGCAGAGGCGCCCAAGGCGGACGCACCGAAGGTGGAGGCCCCCAAGGCCGAAGCGCCCAAGGCCGAGGCCTCCGGTGGCGACGCCTCCGCCTACGTCACGCCGCTAGTGCGCAAGATCGCGGCGGACAACGGCATCGACCTCGCGACGGTCACGGGCACCGGCATCGGTGGTCGCATCCGCAAGCAGGACGTGCTCGAGGCGGCCAACGCCAAGAACCAGCCGCAGGAGTCCGCCCCGGCGGCCGCCCCTGCCGCTGCAGCTCCGGCGGCGTCCGCGCCGTCCGGTGTGCCGGCCGGGCTGGAGTCCAACGTGCCGACATCCAAGCGCGGCACCCGCGAGAAGATGACCCGCCTGCGCAAGGTCATCGCCGAGCGCATGGTCGAGTCGCTGCAGGTCAGCGCCCAGCTGACGACGGTCGTCGAGGTCGACATGACCAAGGTGGCCCGCGTGCGCGACGCCGCCAAGGCCGAGTTCGCCAGCCGCGAGGGCACGAAGCTCTCGTTCCTCCCCTTCATCGCCCTGGCCACGGCCGAGGCGCTCAAGGAGCACCCGAGCATCAACTCGAGTGTCGAGGGCGACGAGATCGTCTACCACGGCCAGGAGAACCTCTCCATCGCCGTGGACACCGAGCGCGGGCTGCTCACCCCGGTCGTCAAGAACGCCGGTGACCTCAACGTCGCCGGCCTCGCCCGGGCGATCGCGGACGTCGCGGACCGCACGCGCAACAACAAGATCACGCCGGACGACCTGTCGGGCGGGACCTTCACCATCACCAACACCGGCAGCCGGGGTGCGCTCTTCGACACCCCGATCCTCAACCAGCCGCAGGTCGCGATGCTCGGCACCGGCGCCATCGTGCGTCGGCCGGTCGTCATCACGACCGACGACGGCGGCGAGACGCTGGCCATCCGGTCGATGATGTACCTGGCGCTCAGCTACGACCACCGGGTCGTCGACGGCGCCGACGCCGCTCGCTTCCTCGGGACCGTCAAGGCTCGCCTTGAGGAAGGCCGCTTCGAGGCCTGACCGTGAGCACCCCACAACAGCGCGTCGCCATCACCGGAGCCTCCGGACTGATCGGCGGCGCGCTGTCGTCTGCGCTGGCGGCGGAAGGGCACGACGTGGTCCACCTCGTGCGCCGGGCGCCGTCGGGGCCTCATGAGCGTCAGTGGGACCCGCAGGCGCAGGACCTGCCCGCGGAGGTGCTCGCCGGTGTCGACGCCGTCGTCCACCTGGCCGGCGCCGGCATCGGCGACCAGCGCTGGACGCCGGAGTACAAGGCGCTGGTGCACTCCTCGCGCGTCGACAGCACCGACCTCATCGCGCGCTCGATCGCTGCGGGCCACGGTCCGACGCGACTCGTCACGGCGTCGGGGATCGGCGTCTACGGCGACCGGGGCGACGAGGTCCTGACGGAGGACTCGGCCCAGGCCGACAGCTTCGTCGCCGGCCTCGTGCGGGACTGGGAGGGAGCGACCGCGCCGGCGGTCGCGGCCGGTGTGCCGGTGGCCCACGCCCGCACCGGGATCGTCCTGTCGACGAAGGGCGGCGCCCTCGCCCCGATGCTCCGGCTGGGTCGGCTCGGCCTGGGTGGTCCGCTCGGCTCGGGCCGCCAGTGGATGCCGTGGGTGACGCTGACGGATGTCGTCCGTGGGTACACGCGGCTCGTCGAGGACCCAGCGCTCGTCGGGCCGTTCAACTTCACGGCTCCGCACCCGGTGCGCCAGCGCGAGCTCGCTCGCGGCATCGGGCGACGGCTTCACCGCCCCGCCGTGCTGCCCGCGCCTCGGCTGGCACTGCGCGTGGTGCTCGGTGAGTTCTCCGGGGAGGTGCTCGCCTCGACCCGGGCCCTGCCGCAGCGACTCCTCGCCGCCGGCTTCGAGCACCGGCACGAGCACCTCGACGAGGCCCTCGACCACCTCCTCGCCTGACGCGGACCGACAAACGCGCATTTGCCCGGGGAAATGCGCGCCAGACCGCGCAGCCGCCCGGGCAAATGCGCGCCAGACCGCGCAGCCGCCCGGGCACATGCGCGCCAGACCGCGCAGCCGCCCGGGCAAATGCGCGCCAGACCGCGCAGCCGCCCGGGGAGATGCGCGGCTTGGTCGGTTCAGTCCGTCCGGTCGGGGGCGGCGGTGACGTCACGCACGCGCCAGGCACCGTCGTGCCAGACGAGGACGAGGTCGACCTCCTGCCCCTGACGCGCGGGCCGCGGGGTGCGCGAGCCGTCCTTGCCCGCGACGTCGTATGCGCTCTCGTCGACCACGGCGCGCACCACCGCGCGGTCCCCGCTGGTGCTCTGCAGGCTCGCCGAACGCACCGTCATCGTCAGGCCCCGGTACCGGGCACCGCTCGTACGCAGCTCGGCGACCAGCTCCCGGTCACGCGTGGCCGCCGGCGACCCCGGCTCGTCGAGGGTGGTGCGGGCACTGTCGTCGAGCTCGACGACCATCGTCTGCCGCAGGTCGGTCAGCTCCTGCACGAGCTGTCGAGGCGCCTCCCGCGCTGCCGAGCGGTCGTGCAGGGGGCTGGTCTCCCCCTTCGTCCCCTGCGGTGCCACCGGGGTCTGCGCGTCGGGCGCACCGGCACTCGCCAGCTGCTGCCACGGCACGAGCACGGCGAGCAGCAGACCGAGGCCGACCGTCACCAGGGCGCCCACCCGTCGTCCCCCACCATCGCGCCCGAGTGCCGACCGGGCGATGGCGCGCGGTTCGCTCTCCTCGACCGGCTCGACGTCCCGCGTGAGGTCGATCGGCTCGTCGCGGTGGCGGCGGGGAGCGGCGTGGCGACCTCCCTTCGCCCGCGTCCCGCCGGAGCGTCTCCGGGACTGACGACGCCACCACCTCCGGCGCGGCTCGTCCGTCTCGGCACGCGTCAGCTCGAGCTGCCACTGCGGGGTGCGCACCTCGTCCTCGGCCGCCGCCTCGCGGATGCGCCGGGTCAGGCTCGTCGCGACGTCACCTGTCGCCGTCATGCGCAACGGCTGCGCGGGGACCGCGTCGAAGACCGAACGCGCCACCTCGTCCGCCTCCGGCCGGGCCTCGGCATCCGGAACCAGACAGGACTCGACGACCGCGACGAGCGCTGGTACCCCGGGGACGAGGTCGGCCAGCGAGGCACGCTCGGCGATGTGCCCCGGCGCGGCCCCGGTGAGGCACAGCCACGCGAGCGCGCCGAGCGAGTGGACGTCTGCCGCGCGGGTCGGGTCGCCGCCGTCGAGCACCTCCGGTGCCACGTGCCCGTCGGTGCCGTACACGTCGCCGGCAGGCTCCCCCGTCAGCCGGGAGTACCCGAGGTCGGAGAGCGCCGGCCGGCCCGTGGAGTCGAGGAGGACATTGCCCGGGCTGAGGTCGCCGTGGACGATGCCGAGGTCGTGCAGCCCGGCCACTGCCTGCGCGATCGGCGCGATGACCGTCACCGTCTCCCCCGGGGTCAGATGGCCCCGCTCGGCGACGACCCGCGCCAAGCTCCCGCCGGCCAGGTGCTCGAGGACGAGCGCGATCGCCGGACCGTCGTCGCTGTCGACCTCGAGCGTCTCGTGGAGCGTCACGACATGTTCCGCGGCCGCGTGCTGGAGCATCGCGTACTCCCGCACCGCCTCCTCGTCGGCGCCGGCGGGCAGCAGCTTGATCGCGACGAGTTCGTCGTCGACGTCGCGTCGAGCGCGCCACACCGTCGACGTGGAGCCGCGCCCGAGCACGCGCGTCAGGCGGTATCCGGGCACCTGCGGCGGGATCTCGTCCATGCCTCCACGATGGCGCAGATCGCCGGCGCGCCCGTCGACTTATCCACAGGGCTCCTAGACTGCGGCCATGCCTGCCGACTCCCCCACGATCCTCGCCACCTCGGGTGGCTACGTCCGACCGGAGCGGGGCGACCTCGCTTTCGCCGGTCTCGTCCACCACGCCGTGGACCTGTCGGGCACGACCTCCCGTCCGCGCATCTGCCAGCTCGGCACGGCCAATGGTGACTCGCGCACCTTCAACGCCGCCTTCTCCGAGGCAGGCGCGGCGGCCGGCTACGACGTCACCCACCTCAACCTCTTCCCCATGCCGAGCGTCGACGACATGGAGGCCCACCTGCTCGCGCAGGACGTCGTCTGGGTCAACGGCGGGTCCGTCGCCAACCTGCTCGCGGTGTGGCGGGTGCACGGTCTCGACGAGATCTTCCGTCGCGTGTGGCAGGCGGGCGTCGTCCTCGCGGGCGTGAGCGCGGGCTCGATCTGCTGGTTCCGCGGCGGCACGACCGACTCCTTCGGCCCCGAGCTGCGCGCCGTCACCGACGGCCTCGGGCTGCTCCCCTTCGA
Source organism: Janibacter anophelis NBRC 107843 (assembly GCF_001570945.1). Classification (GTDB taxonomy): domain Bacteria; phylum Actinomycetota; class Actinomycetes; order Actinomycetales; family Dermatophilaceae; genus Janibacter; species Janibacter anophelis. The sequence continues at coordinate 3,472 of NZ_BCSQ01000065.1, read as the reverse complement.
CAACGGCGTGCACTACGACAACGAGGCCCGGCGTCGCCCGACCGTCCACGCGCTCGTCGCCGACGGCACGCTCGGCGAGACCCACTGCACCGACGACGGGGTCGGCCTGGTCTACCGCGGCACCGAGCTCGTCGAGGCGGTCTCCGAGGTCGACGGCAAGGGGGCCTACGTCGTGACGAAGGGAGCGGACGGTCGCGCCGTCGAGACCCCGCTCGAGGTCCGGCGACTGCCCCGGTGATCACCGGCCCCGGGTCCGGGTGGACGTCGACTCGCGGGTGATTCGTCCGCGCGTTTACCTCCACCGGGCTGACGGGGTGGCGAAGGCGGACAGGGAGGCGAAGAGGGACGCGACAGCGCGGCGTAGGCTGGCCGGATGCGCTTCGAGGAGCTGGGCTTCGCCCCCGACACCGTCGACTACCTCACCGCCTGGGAGCACCAGAAGCAGGTGCACGCGGCGGTCGTGGCCGGCGACCTCGAGGACATCACCCTGCTGCTCGAGCACACGGCCGTGTACACCGCGGGCAAGCGCACCGAGCCGCACGAGCGGCCGATGGACGGCACCCCGGTCATCGACGTCGACCGCGGCGGCAAGATCACCTGGCACGGTCCGGGCCAGCTCGTCGGCTACCCGATCGCGCACCTGCCCGGCCGGCGTGACGTCATCGCCCACGTGCGCCGCCTCGAGGAGATGATGATCCGGGTCGCCGCGGACGTGGGTGTGACCGCCACCCGCGTGCCGGGCCGCTCCGGCATCTGGGTCCCCGGCACCGACGGCACCCGCGACCGCAAGCTCGGCCAGATCGGCATCCGCGTCTCCCGCGACGTCGCGATGCACGGCTTCAGCCTCAACGTGGACTGCGACCTGTCGTGGACGCAGACCATCGTCCCGTGCGGCATCCCCGATGCCGATGTCTCCACGCTGGCGCTCGAGACCGGGCGGGAGATCACGGTGGCCGACATCCTCCCTTCGGCCAAGGCCCACCTGCTCGAGGTGATGACCGAGGACCTGCCCCTCACCCGGGGCGCGGCCGCGTCCGCCTGATCAGCCGGTCGGGAGCATGTGCTCCCACGGCTTGGCCAGGTCGAAGCGCCGCCCGCTCACCTCGTGGGGCGTGATCTCGACGAAGACGTCCTTGTCGGTCGGGATCCACGAGCGCAAGCGCGACGCCTCCGCCCGCTCCCGCTCGTCACTCCCCTCGAGCACCCGGGCACGGCCGCGCACGATGACCGACCAGGCGTGCGCGGAGTCGTAGCCGTCGATCTCGAAGGCGACGTCGGAGCTCATGACGATCCCGAGGAGCTTGTTGCCCTCGGCGGTGCGGAAGAGCAGGACCTCGCCGTCCGTGGCGTAGTTGATCGGCACGATGTGCACCTCCCCCGCGAGATGGAAGGCCAGGCGCCCGAACTCGTTGGCGCGCAGCGCCTCCCAGCTCTCCTGGGCGCGCATCACGTGGATGGGAGACTCCGTCATGACTACCTCCAGCGTCGGGCGCGGGCGTCGCCCGCGACTACTACACAGTGTAGTGACGAAGGGGGTCCACGTCGCCCCCCTTCGACCCTCCACAGTGGCGGCGTACGCTTGAGTGATCCCGGACACGACCGGGATCACCGAGACTGCCAGGAGAGCTGCGTGACCGTCGCACCCGAAGGACGTCGTCTGCTGCGCGTCGAGGCGCGCAACGCCGAGACCCCGATCGAGCGCAAGCCGGAGTGGATCCGGACCACGGCGAAGATGGGCCCCGAGTACAACGCCATCCGCGGCCGGGTGAGCGGACAGGGCCTGCACACCGTCTGCCAGGAGGCGGGCTGCCCCAACATCTTCGAGTGCTGGGAGGATCGCGAGGCGACCTTCCTCATCGGCGGTGACGTGTGCACGCGCCGGTGCGACTTCTGCGACATCGCCACCGGCCGCCCGACCTCGCTCGACATGGACGAGCCGCGCCGCGTCGCCGAGTCCGTGCGTGAGATGGGCCTGCGCTACTCGACCGTCACCGGCGTCGCCCGCGACGACCAGCCCGACGGCGCCGCGGCCCTGTACGCCGAGACGATCCGCGCGATCCACGAGCTCAACCCGCACACCGGCGTCGAGATCCTCCCGCCCGACTTCGGCGCACGACCGGACCAGGTCAACCGTGTTTTTGATGCCCGTCCCGAGGTCTTCGCCCACAACCTCGAGACCGTGCCGCGGATCTTCCGCAAGATCCGCCCGGCGTTCACGTACGAGAAGTCGCTCAAGGTCCTGTCGATGGCCCGCGAGGCCGACCTGGTGACCAAGTCCAACCTCATCCTCGGCATGGGCGAGGAGGACCACGAAGTGGAGGAGGCCATCCGCGACCTGCACGACGCGGGCTGCGACATCCTCACGATCACCCAGTACCTGCGTCCGTCGAAGCTGCACCACCCGATCGACCGGTGGGTCAAGCCCGAGGAGTTCGTCCACTGGAGCGAGCTGGCCGAGGAGATCGGGTTCAAGGGCGTCATGGCCGGTCCGCTCGTGCGCTCGAGCTACCGCGCCGGTCGCCTCTACGCGACGGCGATGCGCAAGTGGGGCCGCCCCATCCCCGAGCACCTCTCGCACCTCGAGGCGGCCATCGACGAGCCGGCCCGCCAGGAGGCCGCCTCGCTCGTGGCCAAGTCCCGCGCGCAGGCGATCCTCGACCAGCCCGCCACCGGCACGGACGGCTGACGAGGAACCTCCTCCGAGCAACTAGACTCAGACCTCATGGCCCGCAAGACCGACACCCCCGCCAAGCCGAAGCGCGAGAACCCCTTCAAGCGCATCGCCACCGTCTACCGGACGATCAAGCAGATCGACCCGCAGGTGACGCTGTGGATGCTGCTCGCCTTCGTCGTCGTGCTCGCGATCGGTGTCGTCATCGGCCTGGTCATGGGTCACGTCATCGCCTCGCTGCTCGTGGCGCTGCCCTTCGCGGCGCTCGCCGCGATGATCGTGCTCTCGCGCCGGGGTGAGCGGGCCGCCTTCGCCCAGATGGAGGGCCAGCGCGGCGCCTCGATCGGTGGCCTGTCCGCGCTGCGCCGCGGCTGGTACTACGACCAGGAGCCGGTGGCCGCCGACGCGACCAAGCCGAGCGAGATCAACACCGCGGCCGTCGTCTTCCGCGCGCTCGGCCGTCCGGGCATCGTCCTGCTCGGTGAGGGCCCGAAGCACCGCGTCGACAAGCTCTTCGCCAAGGAGACCAAGAAGGTCGCCCGCGTCGCCCCCGGCGTCCCGGTGCACACCTACATCGTCGGCACCGGCGAGGGCGAGCTGCCCGCCCGCAAGATCCGCATGACCCTGACCAAGCTCAAGCCGGAGCTGACCAAGGAGGAGATGGCCGTGGTCAACAAGCGGCTGAAGTCCCTCCCCGGCATCCGCCAGGGCGTCCCCGCCGGGGTCGACCCGACCCGCGCGCGGATGAACCGCAGCGCCCTGCGGGGGCGCTAAGCCCCACGCTGGCTGAGGTGCGACGAG
>NZ_BCSQ01000064.1 GCF_001570945.1 Janibacter anophelis NBRC 107843 | reverse complement strand
AAGTCGAGAGCCCCCAACACCCCGTGTTGGGGGCTCTCGCACATTCACGACCAGATATCCATGTCCGGGTCGTGCACGACCATTTCCGCGGGTCCATCCAGGGAAGTGCAGACAACGCAAGGGCGGTCCACCATCGGGTGGACCGCCCTTCGTCGTTGTGCTGGGTCTGCGTCAGTCCGCGGCCGGCTTGTCCATGCCCTGCTTGATCAGGTTCATGACCGAGGAGTCGGCGAGGGTCGTGACGTCTCCGATCTCACGGTTCTCCGCGACGTCCTTGAGCAGGCGACGCATGATCTTGCCCGATCGGGTCTTGGGCAGCTCGTCGACGACCATGATCGAGCGCGGCTTGGCGATCGGGCCGATCTGCTGGCCCACGTGGTTGCGCAGCTCCTGGACGAGGTCGTCACCCTCGAGGCCGCCCTCGGCGCCGTCCTGGCGCAGGATGACGAAGGCAACCACTGCCTGACCGGTCGTCTCGTCGCTGGCGCCCACAACGGCCGCCTCGGCCACGCGCGGGTGGGAGACGAGGGCCGACTCGATCTCGGCGGTGGACATGCGGTGACCCGAGACGTTCATGACGTCGTCGACCCGCCCGAGGATCCAGATGTTGCCCTTGTCGTCGTACTTGGCGCCGTCGCCGGCGAAGTAGTACTCCGGACCGAAGCGGCTCCAGTACGTGTCCTTGTAGCGCTGGGGGTCGCCCCACACGCCACGCAGCATCGCCGGCCACGGCTTGGTGAGGACGAGGTAGCCCACCTTTTCCGGCTCGGTCAGCGGCTGGCCCTCGTCGTCGAGGATCTCCGCCGAGATGCCCGGGATCGGCTTCTGCGAGCTGCCCGGCTCGAGCTCGGTGACGCCCGGGAGCGGCGAGTTCATGATCGCCCCGGTCTCCGTCTGCCACCAGGTGTCGACGATGGGGGTGGTGCCGTCACCGATGTTGTCGCGGTACCAGCGCCAGGCCTCGGGGTTGATCGGCTCGCCGACCGAGCCGAGGACCCGCAGCGAGGACAGGTCGTACTTGGCGGGGATGTCCGCACCCCACTTCATGAAGGTGCGGATCGCGGTCGGCGCCGTGTAGAGGATCGAGACCTTGTACTTGTCGACGATCTCCCAGAAGATCCCCTGGTGCGGGCTGTCGGGGGTGCCCTCGAAGAGCACCTGGGTCGCGCCGTTGGCCAGCGGGCCGTAGACGATGTAGCTGTGTCCGGTCACCCAACCGATGTCGGCGGTGCACCAGTAGACATCGCTCTGCGGGTGCAGGTCGTGCACGACCGCGTTGGTGTACGCGCACTGGGTCAGGTAGCCCCCGGTGGTGTGCAGGATGCCCTTCGGCTTCCCCGTGGTCCCCGAGGTGTAGAGGATGAAGAGCGGGTGCTCGCTGTCGTGCGGCTGCGCCTCGTGCTGGTCGGAGGCCGACTCGACGACCTCGTGCCACCACACGTCGCGCTCGTCGTCCCACGCCACGTCGATGCCGGTGCGCTGCACGACGAGGACCTTGCTCGCGGTCGTGCCCTCCACGGCGCGGTCGACCGCGTCCTTGAGCGGCATGGCCTTGCCCTTGCGGAACTGTCCGTCGCTGGTGATGACGACCTTGGCCTCGCCGTCCTCGATGCGCGCCTTGAGGGCGTCGGAGGAGAACCCGCCGAAGACGACGGAGTGCGGCGCGCCGATGCGGGCGCAGGCGAGCATCGCGACGACCGCCTCGGGGATCATCGGCATGTAGATGGCGACGCGGTCCCCCTTCGCCACACCGAGGGACTCGAGGGCGTTGGCCGCCTTGCACACCTCGCGCTGGAGGTCGGCGTAGGTGATCGCCCGGTCCTCCCCGGACGCGGCGACGGCGTGGATGGCGACGCGGTCGCCGTTGCCGGCCTCGACGTGGCGGTCCACGCAGTTGTAGGCCGCGTTGAGCTGCCCACCGACGTACCACTTGGCGAAGGGAGCGTCGCTCCAGTCGAGCGTGGTGTCGAAGTCGGTGCTCCAGGTGACGTACTCCCTGGCCCGTGCGGCCCAGAAGGCCTCGTGGTCGGCGGCGGCCTCGTCGTAGAGTCCGGCCTGGCCGATCGCCTGCTCGGTGAACGCTGGGGTGGGGGCGTAGTCCGTCACATGTCCTCCTCGTCGAGTCGTCGCGCTCCATCGCGCGAACGTGTGTCACCCCCCACCTTTCACCCCGGGCCACGGGAGCACAACGGCGGGGTCCCACTTCGTCGCCGGGCGCGGGACGCACCGCGACGAGCGGTCCGGGTGCGGGTGGTCACAGTGCACAGGGGCGCGCCGAGGCCCCTGCGACGGGGCTGCACACTCTGACCAGCGATTCTCGGTTCCGTGGTGCGGATCCGCGCGATCTGTCACGGTTGTCTGACCACAAGGAGGTGGTTGACGTGTTCACCGAGGGCCAGCTGTACTCACCCGTGACCGAGCACGAGGACGGGACCGTCGAGGTCCACCTCGCGGACACCCACCCGGGTCGTGACGACGCCGGGTACCTGCGCCGCCGCGGCGAGATCGCCGGCGTGGCACTGTCCTGGGACCGGCAGCACGAGCCGGTGCCGACGATCGCGTACACCGACGACGAGCACGCGGTGTGGAGCCGGGTCAGTCGTGAGCTGGCGCCGCTGCACGAGCGTCTCGCGCACAGCGAGTACCTGACCGCCAAGGAGCGCCTGGGGCTGCCGACCGACCACGTGCCGCAGCTGGCCGAGGTGACCGAGCGCCTCCTGCCCCTGTCCGGCTGGAACTATGTGTGCGCGCCCGGCCTGGTCCCGCTGCGCGACTTCTACGCCGACCTGGGCTCGCGCACCTTCAACTCCACCCAGTACCTGCGCCACGGGAGCGAGCCGCTCTACACCCCGGAGCCGGACATCATCCACGAGGTCATCGGTCACGCCAACCAGCTGGCCAGCCCCCGCTTCGCGGCGATCACCGAGGCGGCCGGCCAGGCCTCGCTGCGGCTGGCCACCGACGAGGCGATGAAGCTCGTCGCCGACGTCTTCTGGTTCTCCATCGAGTTCGGCGTCATGTACGAGGGCGATGACCTCAAGGCCTACGGGGCCGGCATCCTCTCCAGCTACGGCGAGATCCAGGAGTTCGCGCACATGGAGATCCGCGACCTCGACCTGGCCGACATGGGCACGCTCAACTACGACATCACCGCCTACCAGCCGGTGCTGTTCGCCGCGCGTTCGGTGGGGCACCTCGAGGACGTCGTCGGGGACTTCTTCACCACGGTCGACGACGACTCGGCGGCCCGGCTGCGGGCCGAGGCCGAGCGCCGGGGACTGTTCCCCATGTCGCCGGCCTGAGTCGATCCGTAGGCTGCGTGGCACGGGGGGAGAGCCTCCCGCGACCACGAAGGGGAGAGCCAATGACCAGCCGACGCACGAGCGCCGCCGGCCTGCTGGCCGTCGCGGCCCTGGCCCTCACCGCCTGCGGTGGGTCCGACGACGACACCACGACGACCAGCACGACCAGTTCGGCCACGAGCGAGTCGACGCAGTCCGAGACCTCGTCGGACGAGGCCACAGAGACCGAGGAGACGGAGCCGACGGAGTCCGAGTCCGAGGACGCGGAGTCCGAGGACGACGCCGAGGGCGAGGACGGCGCTGCACCCGCCGGTCTCGCCGAGCCGGGCACGGAGCTGTCGGTGGGTGACACAGCCACCATCCCGCAGGGCGACGACGGCGCGACGATCGGCCTCAAGGTCACCGAGATCACCACGGGCAACTCGGCGGACCTGTCGAAGCTCAAGGACGCCGACAAGTACAAGGACTACACGCCCGTCTACGTGCAGTACGAGATGTCGGGCACCGACAGCTCGAGCGAGCTCGGCGGCGACATCCTCGACGACGTCGACCCGATCCTCGCGGACGGCAGCAAGGCCTCGACGCTGATCCTCATCGGCACCTCTCCCTTCGAGAAGTGCGACAGCAACTCCATCCCGGACGACTTCGGCCCGGGCGACACGGAGACGACCTGCCAGGTGGCGATGGTCTCCGCCGGCCAGGAGGTCGGGGGCGCCCAGTACGCCCCGTACGAGGGTGACTACGCCGACGACGGCGCGGTCGTCTGGAAGAAGTAGCCGCACCTGCGGATCGAGGCGCGCATCGAGGGCTCAGCCCCCGCTGCGCGCCTCGATGCCGTCCACGACGATGTCGAGCCCGGTGTCGAAGACGCCAGAGACCCGCTCCGCACTGGCGATCCCGCTGCGGGCCGCCTGGGCGTGGGACTGCTCGTCGTAGGCGTGCCCGTAGACGAAGTGCAGCAGGGCACGGGCCGCCGTCGGCGTGTCCGCGTCGTCGAGCCCGGCGTCGGTGAGCAGGTCGCACAGCTCGTCGACGGGGGCGGCGGCACCCACCCCGAAGGCCCACATGCTCATGACCAGGTCGGCGCCGTCGGGGTAGGCGGTCACGGCCGCATGGAGATCGGTGCACCTTAGTCGCACCCGCTCCTGCCAGGTCGCGTCGGTCGGAGGAGCGGTGCGCGGGCCGCGCAGGAGGATGGCGTCGGCCGCCGCTCCCAGCAGGGCCTGCTTGTTGGCGAAGTGGTGGTAGAGCGCGCTCTGCTGCACCCCGAGCTCGGCGCCGATCGCCCGCATCGTCAGGTCGGGCAGGCCGACTCGGGCGAGGAGCGACAACGTGGTGCCGACGATCTCCTGGCTAGTGAGGGGCTGAGGGCGCGCTTGACCGGACACGAGGCCCACCCTAACCTGAACTCCGTTCACCCAACTGAACGCCGTTCACCTAGGATGATCCCATGACCACGTCCACCACGACGCAGCGCGTGAGCGCATCCGTCGACCTCGCTCTCGTCGCGGCCTTCGCCGCCCTGACCGCCGTCTGCTCGATCCTGCCGGCCATCAACATCTCGACCTTCGTGCCGATCACGCTGCAGACCTTCGGGGTTCTGCTCGCCGGCGCGGTCCTCGGCGCGCGACGGGGCTCCTACGCGGTTCTGCTGTGGATCCTCGTGGGTGCGGCCGGCATGCCGGTCTTCGCGAACGGACGCTCGGGGTTGCCCGTCCTCACCGGACCGACGGGCGGGTACATCGTCGGATTCTTCTTCGGCGCCCTCGTCATCGGCCTGACCGCGCAGATCCTGGCCCGACGCGGCGACCCGCGGCCCGTCCTGCTCTACGTCGGTGGGCTGATCGCTCTGGTCGTCATCCACCTCGCCGGAGTCGTCGGCCTGCGCCTGCGCGCCGGACTCGGGTGGTCCGAGGCCGTCGGTCTCGACGCCACCTTCTGGCTGGGTGACCTCGTCAAGCTGGTCGCGACGGTCCTGGTCGCGGCCGCTGTGCACCGTGCCTTCCCGACGTTGCTGCGTCGGATCTGATGGCCCTGATCGAGCTCGAGCGGGTCAGCGTCCGCCGACCCACGGCCGAGGGTGGTCTCCTCGTCCTCGACGAGACGAGCCTCGAGCTCACGGAACCACGCGTGGCGCTCATCGGGCCCAACGGGGCCGGCAAGTCGACGCTCGCCCGCCTCGTCAACGGCCTCGTGCCAGCCAGTACCGGCTCCGTGCGCGTCGATGGGGTCGACGTCGCTCGTGACGGGCGTGAGGTGCGTCGCCGTGTGGGCTTCACCTTCACCGATCCCCGAGCCCAGCTCGTCATGCCGACGGTGGGTGAGGACGTCGGCCTCTCCCTGCGCCGCACCCACCGCGACCGCGACCGTCGCCGGGAGGCGGTACGGAAGGTGCTGACCGATCACGGTCTGGACGGGCTCGAGGACCGCAGCGTGCACGCCCTGTCGGGCGGTCAGGCACAGCTGCTCGCCCTCGCCGGCGTGCTTGCCGGCAACCCGGACGTGCTGGTCGCCGACGAGCCCACGACGCTGCTCGACCTCGGCAACGCGCGCCTGGTCGCGGACCGGCTCATGGACCTGCCCCAGCAGTTGCTCCTCGTCACCCATGACCTCGAGCTCGCGGCCCGGTGCGACCGCGCACTCCTCGTCGTCGGTGGCCGCGTCGTCGCCGACGGCCCGGCCGGTGACGTCGTCGATCAGTACCGGAGCGCAGCATGAGCGCACACGTGATCGGTACCCACCTGGCGGGCGAGTCCGTGATCCACCGCCTGTCGGCGGGGACCAAGCTGACGGCCCTCGTCGTCGTCGGTGTGGCCCTCGCCGTCGTCGACGGGTGGATCTCGGCCGTGATCGCGCTGGCGGCTGCAGCCACGTGTGTGGTCCTCGCCCGTCTGCCGTGGGTCGTGCTGGCCGGCTCGCTGCGGGGCCTGACCGTCATCGCCCTGACGCTCGGCGGCTGGCTCACCCTCCAGACCGGGTGGGAGCGGGCCGTCGCGACGGTCGGTGACCTGCTCGCCCTCGTCCTGCTCGCCACCGTCGTGACGACGACCACCCCTGTCGACTCGATGCTCGACGTCGTCGAGGAGGCGCTGAGCCCCCTTCGGCCGTGGGGGCTGCGGCCAGAGCGCGTCGCGCTCGCCTGCTCCTTGGTGCTGCGCACGATCCCGGTGACCATCGGTCTGGCCGAGGAGACGCGCGACGCGGCCCGCGCGCGCGGTCTCGAGCGGGATCCGCGGGCACGCCTGACCCCCTTCGTCCTGCGCGTCGTCGCCGATGCCCACGCGACGGGGGAGGCCCTCCACGCCCGAGGCGTGGGAGACGACTGATCGATACCGACCACCGAAGGGACACCCATGACCACCCACGATGACCTCGTCGAGCGCATCCTCGCCGGGGCGCAGGCGGACGAGCAAGACGCCCTCGCCGTCCTGCGCACCCCCGACGAAGCAGTGATCGACCTCGTGGCCGCAGTGGCGCGCCTGCGGCGACGGCACTTCGGCATGACGGTCAAGGTCAACTACCTCGTCAACCTCAAGTCCGGCCTCTGCCCCGAGGACTGCGGGTACTGTTCCCAGGCGCTGGGCTCGACGAGCGAGATCCTGCGCTACACGTGGCTCAAGGAGGAGGAAGCCCTCGCCCAGGCGCAGGCCGGGCTGCGAGGCGGTGCCACGCGGGTGTGCATGGTCGCCAGCGGACGCGGACCGACCGACCGAGACATCGACCGGGTGGCCGGGATGGTGGGCGCGATCAAGGACGAGCACCCGGACGTGGAGGTGTGCGCGTGCCTGGGTCTGCTCCAGGAGGGGCAGGCCGACCGGCTGCGCGCCGCCGGTGTCGACGCCTACAACCACAACATCAACACCGCGCAGTCCCACCACGACTCGATCGTCACCACCCACACCTACGAGGACCGGGTGCGCACCGTCGCCCGCGCCCAGGGGGCGGGACTGTCCGCGTGCAGCGGACTCATCGCGGGGCTGGGGGAGAGTGAGGAGCAGCTCGTGGAGGCGCTCGTCGCGCTGCGCGAGCTGGGGTCGGAGTCGATCCCGGTCAACTTCCTCATCCCCTTCGACGGCACCCCCAAGCAGCAGACCTGGGAGCTGACGCCGCTGCGTTGCCTGAAGATCCTCGCGGCGGCACGCGTCCTCGCCCCGGACGTCGAGATCCGCATCGCCGCAGGGCGCGAGATGCACCTACGCAGCCTGCAGCCACTGGCGCTGCACCTGGCCAACTCCATCTTCCTGGGTGACTACCTGACCGCCGAGGGTCAGGCCGCTCAGGACGACCTGGCCCTCCTGGCGGACAACGGTTTCGTCGTCCTGGGAGCGGAAGGGGGCGACGACGGAGCCGTCGGTGAGAGGCCGGTCATCCGACGGCGCGGTGCAGGTACCCACGTCCCCGCCAACGCCTGACGTGCAGGACGAAGGGGGGAGAGTCTCGACTCTCCCCCCTTCGCCATGGGTGTCGGAAGGTCAGTGCTCCACGACCTCCGCCACACCGTGGCCGGTGAGGCTGCGCACCTCCATCTCGGCGTACTTGGCGCGGTTGAACTCCTGGCTCGTCACCGAACCGAGCCACCCGAGGAAGAAGCCCAGCGGGATCGAGATCAGGCCCGGGTTGGCGAGCGGGAAGATGTCGAAGTCCGCGCCGGGGATCATCGCGGTCTCCGAGCCCGAGACGACCGGGGAGAAGGCGATGAGCACCAGCGCCGACCCGAGGCCGCCGTACATCGACCACAGCGCACCGCGGGTGTTGAAGCGCCGCCAGAAGAGGCTGTAGAGGATGGTCGGCAGGTTCGCGCTCGCCGCGACCGCGAAGGCCAGGGCGACGAGGAAGGCGATGTTCTGGTCCTTGGCGAGCATGCCGCCGAGGATCGCGACGACGCCGGTGCCGAGGGCCGCGTAGCGCGAGACCTTGACCTCCTCGTCCTGGGTGGCCGTGCCGTTCTTGAAGACCTGGTTGTACAGGTCGTGGGCGACGCTGGCGCTGGCGGTGATCGTCAGGCCGGCGACGACCGCGAGGATCGTCGCGAAGGCGATGCCCGAGATGATGCCGAGCAGCACCGACCCGCCGAGCTCGTACGCGAGCAGCGGGGCGGCCGCGTTGGCCTTGCCCGGGGCGTTGGCGATGACGTCTGGACCGACGAGCGCACCGGCGCCGTAGCCGATGACGAGGGTCAGCAGGTAGAAGCCACCGATGAGCCAGATGGCCCACTCGACGGACTTGCGGGCCTGCTGGCTCGTCGGGACGGTGTAGAAGCGCTGCAGCACGTGCGGCAGGCCGGCGGTGCCGAGGACGAGCGCGAGCGACAGCGAGATGAAGTCGATCTTCGTCGTCAGGGACTCGCCGTACTTCAGGCCGGGCTCGAGGAGCTTTTCGCCGGCCTCGGGGTTCTTGTCGACGGCCGCCTGCATGAGGCCGGAGAGGTTCATGCCGAACTTGCCCAGGACCCAGACCGTCATGACGGCGACGGCGAAGATCAGCAGCACGGCCTTGATCATCTGGACCCAGGTCGTGCCCTTCATCCCGCCGATCATCACGTAGGCGACCATGACGATGCCGACGACCGCGATGACGATGTTCTGCGCCATGGAGCCGTCGACGCCGAGGAGCAGCGAGACGAGCCCACCGGCGCCGGCCATCTGGGCGAGCAGGTAGAAGAAGGAGACCGCGAGGACCGAGCTGGCGGTCGCGATGCGCATCGGCCGCTGCTTGAGGCGGTAGGTCAGCACGTCGGCGAGGGTGAACCGGCCGGTGTTGCGGAAGAGCTCGGCGACGAGCAGCAGGGCGACGAGCCACGCGACGAGGAAGCCGATGGAGTAGAGGAAGCCGTCGTAGCCCTGCAGGGCGATGGCGCCGGCGATGCCGAGGAAGCTCGCGGCGGACAGGTAGTCACCCGCGATGGCCAAGCCGTTCTGCCGGCCGGAGAAGGAGGCGCCGCCGGTGTACATCTGGCTGGCGGTCTTGTGCCCGGAGGCGACCTTGACGACGATCGCCAGCGTCACGACGACGAAGACGACGAAGATCGAGATGTTGAGGGCGGGGGAGCCCGTCTGGGCCTCGGTGACGAGTGCGGGGATCATCAGTCCACCTCCGTGGTGCCGGCGCCGACCTGGTTGAAGACCTCTTCGGCCTTGGGGTCGAAGACCCGGCTGGCCCAGCGCACGTAGATGATCGTGATGGCGAAGGTCGTGACGAACTGCCCGAGGCCGAGGATGACCCCGATGTTGATGTTGCCGAAGACCTTGGTGCTCATGAATCCGGGCGCGAACATCGACAGCAGGACGTAGAGGAAGTACCACGCGAGGAAGAACGCGGTCACGGGGAAGACGAAGCCGCGGAAGGTGCGGCGCAGGTCGCCGAACTCCTCGGACTCCTGGACGGCGATGTAGCGCTCGCCGAGCGGATGAGCGTCGTTGCTCATGGCTCACCTCCGGTAGTGGGTGGGCCCGGGCGTCGTCGCCCGGACGCGTCCAACAGTGGTGCCCATCACGGCCGCGGTCGTGGCCGCGACGCAGGTCGCGCGGTCGGCGGGTCCGCTCGTCGCCGTGCGGGAGGCGACCCCGCGACGAACGGTGGACCCGGCGCGACGAACGGTCGGGACGACTCAGCCGGTCTCGGCGAGCACGTCCTCGGGTGTGTGGAGCCGCGTCATCGTGCGGGCCCACCGTCGTGGCCGGGAGGCCGGGGTAAGCAGGGAGACGGTGATCGTCACCGCGAAGGCGAGCGGCGTCGCCCACGCTGCGGGGGCGGAGACGAGCGCGTCGGGCCAGCCGGCCGGCGCCATCTCCGTGACGGAGACGATGGCGGCGAGCACCGTGCTCAGGCCGCCCACTCCGACGCCCGCTGCTGCTCCCTTCGCCGTGAGCCGGGACCACCAGACGCCGAGGATGAGGAGCGGGGCGAAGGTCGCGGCCGCGATCGCGAAGGCGTGGCCGACCGCGGAGGAGATGCCGATCGGCTCGGCGGTGCAGGCGGCGACGAAGGGGGCGAGCACCCCGACGAGCGCGGCGAGACGGAAGGACGAGGACGGGGACGTGTCGCGCGCCAGCCGGGCGCCCAGGGGGCGCAGCACGTCCTGGTCGATGGCGCCCGCGACGGACATCGCGACGCCGGATGCCGTGGCGAGGAAGGCCGCGAACGCGCCGCCGGCGACGAGGGCGGTGAGCAGCTGTCCGTCGAGTCCGGGGAGCATGGCGCCGGGCAGGGCGAGGACCACGGTGCGGCTGGCGTCCCCGGCGATGTCGCCCGAGTCGAGGTAGGCCCGACCGAGGTATCCGTAGACGGGCGGGAAGAGGTAGAAGACGCTCAGCAGGGCGAGGACGGAGACGGTGGTGCGACGGGCGGCGACGCCGTCGGGGTTGGTGTAGAACCGGACCGCGATGTGCGGCAGGCCCATCGTGCCCAGGCACAGCGCGGCGAGGGTGCTGTACGTCGTGAAGAGGGTGCGACTCGTGGGCCCCTCACTGGTGAGCGGCTCCCACCACGAGGCCTGCGCCTGCGGGGCGGGACTGCCCGCGCGCTGCCAGACGAGGAGCAGGACGAAGGCGGGGACGGCGATCGCGGTGAGCTTGATCCAGTACTGCACGGACTGCACGAGGGTCACCGAGCGCATGCCACCGGCCGCGACATTGAGCACGACGATGACCGTGAGGACGGTGGCGCCGACCCACGTGGGCAGACCGCTCACGTGCCGCAGGGCGAGTCCCGCCCCCTGCATCTGCGGCAGCAGGTAGAGCCACCCGATGCCGACGACGAGCAGCGCGCAGCCACGGCGCAGCGTGCGCGACTCCAGGCGCGACTCGGCGAAGTCGGGCAGCGTGTAGGCGCCCGAGCGGCGCAGGGGAGCCGCGATGAGGATGAGCAGGACGAGGTAGCCGACCGTGTAGCCGATCGGCATCCACAGCATGTCGATGCCCTGGTCGTAGACGAGGCCCGCGACACCGAGGTAGCTCGCGGCCGACAGGTACTCGCCACCGATGGCGCTCGCATTGCGCCACGGCGTGACGGCGCGTCCGGCGACGTAGAAGTCGCTCGTCCCCTTGGCCAGCCGCAGGCCGAGGCCGCCGAGGGTGAGCGTCGTGAGGCAGACGAGGGCGATCGCCAGCACGCTGAGCGGTTCGCTCACCGCCGCCCCACCACGTCGCCGAAGTCGCGCTCGAGACGCTCGCTGGCCCGGGTGTACCACCGGGCGGTGAGAACGACGCCCGGGTAGACGAGGACGCCGAGGACGACCCACGGCAGGGGGACCCCGAGGACGGACAGCCGTCGGGCGGGCGGCACGAGCGCGAAGAGCAGCGGTAGTGCGCCGAGGGTCACCGCGCCGAAGGCGAGCGTGCTCAGCGACAGCTGCAGCTGGGCGCGCACGAGGGAACTGACGTAGGTGGTGCCGAGCCTCGAGTGCCCGGCGATCTCGTCACGGACGGTCGGTGGCCGGTCGCGGCGGGTCGGACGTCGGGTCCGGGTGACCCGGACCCGCTGGGGAGGTTGGCTCACCCGTCGTCCGGTGTCTGGCGGGGCCGCAGCAGGGTGCCGCGCAGGTGCCGGGTGTGCCGGCGGCTCACCTGCAGCTCGGTGCCGTCGACGATGACCGAGCAACGGCCCCCGTCGTTGTGGATCTCGCTGATGTGCCGCGTCGAGACGAGCGTGGAGCGGTGGATGCGCACGAAGCCGGCGTCGGCCCACTGCTCCTCGAGGGTCGCCAGCGGGATGCGCACGAGGTGCGAGCCCGTGGGGGTGTGCAGCCGGGCGTAGTCGCCCTGCGCTTGCACCCAGCGGATGTCGCTGCGGGGGACGAATCGGGTGACGCCGCCGAGCTCGACGGGGATCGTCTCGTCGTCCTCGGGCGTCGCGGCCGGCTGGGTGTCGCGGTCGCTCGCGGCCAGGCAGCGGCGCACGGCCTCGCCGATGCGCTCGGGGCGCACCGGCTTCATGAGGTAGTCGACGGCGTCGAGGTCGAAGGCGTCGACGGCGTGGGTGTCGTGGGCGGTGACGAAGACGACCTGCGGGCGCTCGGTGAACCGGCGGATGACCCGCGCGAGCTGCATCCCGTCCAGCCCCGGCATCGAGATGTCGCTGAAGACCACGTCGACGGCCTCACGCTCGAGGGCGGCCAAGGCGGCCGTGCCGCTCGCGGCGGTGAGGACCCGGCCGACGCGCTCGTCCTGGTCGAGCAGCCAGGCGACCTCGTTGCGCGCGGGGGCCTCGTCGTCGACGACGAGCACGGTGAGCGCTGTGGGCTGGGGGCGCGGCATGGCAGACAGACTAGGCCGGTTCCTCGAGCGCCGGGGAGTACTTGGGCACCCGGAAGGAGACCTTCATGCCCGCCCCGGGGGCGGTGTCGACCACGAGGCCGAACTCCTCGCCGTAGACCTGCCGCAGCCGGGCGTCGACATTGCCCAGGCCGACGGAGTCCGCCCTGGTCTGCCCGTCGAGGATCTTGCGGATGGCGTCGGGATGGGCGCCGACGCCGTCGTCGTCGACGCTGATCTCGGCCTCGGTGCCGTGGTCGGTGACGCTCAGGGTGACGTGGCCGGGCCCCTCCTTGGGTGCCAGGCCGTGGCGCACCGCGTTTTCCACCAGCGGCTGGATGGCGAGGTAGGGCACGCGCACCGGTAGCACCTCGGGGGCGATCTTGAGCGTGATGCCCAGCCGGTCGCCGAAGCGTGCCTGCTCGAGGACGAGGTAGCGCTCCACATTGCGCAGCTCCTCGCTCACGGTCGTGAAGGCGCCGCCGCGGCGCAGGGCGTAGCGAGTGAAGTCGGCGAACTCGAGCAGCAGCTCGCGGGCGCGGCCGGGGTCGGTGCGCACGAAGGAGGCGATCGCCGCGAGGGAGTTGTAGATGAAGTGGGGGGAGATCTGCGCCCGCAGGGCCCGCAGCTCGGCCTCCATGGCCCGGGTGCGCTCGTACCCGAGGTCGGCCAGCTCGACCTGGGTCGAGACCCACGTGGCGACCTCCTCCGCGGCGCGGGCCAGCCCGGCCGAGACGGTCGGGCCGTAGCCGGCGACGGCGCCGATGACCCGGTCGTCGACGGTCACCGGGGCGATGACCGCCGCCCGGATCTGGCACTCCGTCGAGTCGCAGGTGACGACGTCGGGGCCGAGGACCACGGTCTGTCCTGACGTGAGGACCGGTGCTGCCTGGTCCATCACGGCAGGCAGGTGGTGTCTCCCTTCGCCCTCCCAGACGATGACGCCGGAGGTGTCGCACACGGCCAGACCGGGGGTGGCGAGCATGGCGCGCAGGTACGGTGCGGCGCGCTCGCAGCCGTCGTCGGTGAAGCCGTCGGCGAGGTGCCGCGCGGCCTCGGAGGCGGTGTGCAGGGTCTCGTAGGTCGCTTGGTCGGTGACCGAGATGAAGCCGGGTCGGGCCCGCCGCCAGCGCACGAGCGCCACGACCAGCCAGAGCGCGAGGAAGGCGCCCGTGACGACCACCACGGTGGGTGCGTGCAGGCCGGCAGTCATGGGCGAACCCTAGTGCCGCCTAGTCTGTCGGGGTGCCTGACTCCAGCCCGCTCGTCGCCGCCCTGACCCAGCTCGCCGCTCTGCCGGAGGTCGCTGAGGCGTCCGACCGCGCCCGGGAGGTGTGCACGCAGCTGCGCTGGCACGAGGCCCTGCGCCGCCGCATCCCGGAGGCCGCGGCCGAGTCGCGGGTCCGCGGGGCGTGGGCCAGCGCCGAGCTCGACGGCGCGCGCTCGACGGCTTCGATCGTGCGTGAGCTGATGATGGGTGCGCGGGAGCGCAGCGCCGACCCGGACCCGGCCGAGCGGGTCATCCACGGCGCCATCTCCGCCACCGCCGAGAGCGAGCACCTGCGCGACCTCATCACGCGCTCGCCGGGACAGGCCCTGGCGCGGCTGCACACGGCCGCCGCGGCGCAGCTCGTCGACGACCGCGACCAGCTGGGCCGACCGCGGGTCGAGGGGGAGGGGGGCGAGGAGTTCGCCGACCTCGGCCCTGCGCCGACCGGCGCCGAGCTGCGGCAGCGGCTCGACGGCATCATCGAGCTCATGCGCTCCGCGAGCGAGGCGCCCGCCCTCGTCGTCGCCTCGATCGTGCACGCCGAGATCGCGACGGTGCGTCCCTTCGTCGTCGGCAACGGGCTCGTCGCCCGTGCCGTGGAGCGCGCCCTCATCGCCGCCACCGGGCTGGACCCGACGGGTGTGGCGGTGCCGGAGGCCGGCCACGGGCACGAGGGCGGTCCTGCCTACCTGGGCTCGCTCAACGGCTACGTCCACGGTGGTCCTCCGGGCGTCTCCCTGTGGCTCAAGCACTGCGGTGACTCGCTCGTCGCGGGCGCCGAGGAGGGGTGGCGGGTGGCCGACTCGGTCCGCTCGGGACGCCTGGGATGAGTCCCGGATCGCTGGTCGGCCGCTCCCGAATTGCGTATCCACGAATGCGTATTAGAGTTGCTTGTCAGCTGCTCCCTTCGGGTTGAGCGGCCAACGCACGGCTCCCTCCCCCCCGGAGTCCGCGCGTTGACGGCCCCGGCGCTCCCCCGCCGGGGCCGTCCCCTTTTCCCCCGGATTTCCGGGCATTTGAGGGTCTTTCCACACCTTCGGACGGGCTAAGGGGTTTGTCCCCAGCCCGCACCGACGCCCACCGCAGCGGGGTCGGGCGGGGCAGGGTCGACCCATGCATCCCGTCGTCGTCATCACCGCAGCCTCGGGTGGGCTGGGCGCCTCCACCCTCGCGGCCGTCTCCGCGACCGTCCTCGCCCGGGAGTGCTCGCCCACGCTCGTCGACGCCGCCTTCGGTGGGGGAGGGTTGGACGCGACCGTCGCGGTGGAGCACGTCGAGGGGCTGCGGTGGGGTGACCTGGCCGAGCACGAGGGAGCCGTCGACGCCGCGCGGCTGCGGGGGTCCCTGCCCTCGGGGCCGGTGCCCGTCCTCGCGGTGCGCGGGCGACGCCCGGACCCGGCGGCGGTGCGCGACGTCGTCACGGGACTCGCCGCGGTCGGACCGGTCGTCGTCGACCTGCCGTGCTCGGGGCGGATCCCGCCGGTGTGGGGCCAGCTCGCCGATGCCGTCATCGTGCTCGTCGGGGTGCGACCTCGGTGGCTGCGGGACGGCGAGGCGCTCGTGGATGCCCTGGGGGAGAGTCGGGAGTCCGCGCTGCTCGTGACCCGTGGGCCGCGACGGGCCGAGCGGGTCGCCGACCGGGCGGCTGACCACCTGGGCCTCCCGCTCCTGGACCACCTGGTCGATGACCCGGGGGTGGTGCGCGACGAGGCGCACGGTCGGGCTCCGCGACCGAAGGGCCCCGTCGGGCAGGTGGCGCGCGCCCTGGCCGCTGCCCTGCCGGCGCCCTCGACCCCACTCGCCGACCGTGTCCTGGAGCTTGCGTCGTGAGGTGGTCGAGCGCGATCGACGCGCACGTCCGGGCCGGGCGGGCTCCCGACCCACTGGTCATCGACGCGGTGGCCCGTGCCGAGGAGGTGCGTCTGGGCAGCTCGGGCGCGGTCCGGCGGTCGGGGGAGCTGCGGGCCGACCTCATGGGGCTCGGGGTTCTCGAGCCCCTCGTCGCGGACGAGCGGGTGACCGACGTGCTCGTCAACGGTGACGGATCGGTCTGGGTCGACCGTGGGGCGGGGGTGACCCGTGCCGACGTGGAGGTCGGGGACGCCGAGGCGGTGCGTCGGCTCGCCACCCGGCTGTCGGCCACGGCTGGTCGGCGACTCGACGACGCCCAGCCCTGGGTGGACGGACTCCTACCCCGGGGCATCCGGCTGCACGCGGTGCTGCCTCCCCTGGCCGCCGGCGGTGCCCACCTGAGCCTGCGGATCCCGCGGCACCGGGGCGGGGGGCTGGCGGCGCTCGTGGAGCTCGGGATGGCCACGGCCGGTCAGGCGCAGGAGCTGCGGCAGATGGTGCACGAGCGCCGGGCCTACGTCGTGACGGGCGGGACGGGGACGGGCAAGACCACGCTGCTCGCCGCCCTGCTGGCCGAGGTGCCGGCGGACGAGCGCCTGGTGGTCGTCGAGGACGTCGGTGAGATCCAGGTCGGGCACCCGCACGTCGTGCGGTTGCAGGCCCGCTCGGCCAACACCGAGGGCGCCGGCGAGGTGACGATGGTCGACCTGGTGCGTCAGGCACTGCGCATGCGCCCGGACCGGCTGGTCGTCGGCGAGGTGCGCGGAGCGGAGGTCCGCGACCTGCTCCTCGCGCTCAACACGGGGCACGAAGGGGGCTGCGGCACGCTTCACGCCAACCGCGCGGAGGACGTGCCCAGTCGTCTCGAGGCACTGGGGGCGCTCGCCGGAATGAGTCGCGACGCGGTGCGGGCCCAGGTGGCCAGCGCACTCGAGGTGGTCGTGCACCTGCGGCGCGAGGGCGGGCGCCGGGTCGTCGACTCGATCGGCGCGCTGCCGGGGACTCGGTCATGACTCTCGCCGTCGTGGGGCTCGTCCTCGCCGCCGTCCTCGTCTGGCCGGGGCAGGTCCCGGGCGGTCTGCGGCGGAGTGGTCCGGCGGCGCTGACGTCCCGGGTGCCGGCCTGGGTGCCGTGGCGCCGGAGCGGCGACGGCCGGGTGCAGGACCTGGAGTCCTTGGCCGGTGTGGCCGACCTGCTCGCCATGGCGCTGCGCTCCGGCGCGACGCCGGTGGCGGCCGTCGAGGTGGTCTCGCGAGAGGCTCCCAGAGCCTGGCGTGGTGTCCTCGCGGAGGTCCGCGACGAGCTGGCGGCGGGTGGTGCGGCCGGGGCGGTCTGGCGTCGGCACGCGGCGCACCGCCCGGAGCTGGGTGCCGTGGCCGGTGCGTGGGCCCTGAGCGAGGACCTCGGCGTGGCACTCGCTCCCTCGATGACCACGAGCGCCCAGGTCCTGCGGGCGCGGGTGCAGGCCCGGCGCCGCTTGGAGGCGTCGACGGCCGGGGCGCGGGCGACGATGCGGATGCTCACCCTCCTGCCGCTCGTGGGGCTGCTCGCGGGGTTCGCCTTCGGCCTGACCCCGTGGGAGGTGTACGGACACAGCGTGGTGACCCTGACCTGTGCGGTGGTGGGGCTCGTCCTCACGGCCGTCGGCTGGCTCGTCTGCAGGTGGGTGCTTGCGCGTGCGGTCGCGCCCAAGGAGCACCCGTGAGCGCGACGGTGGCAGCGCTCGTGGTGGTCGCCGCCTGGGTCTGGCCGGGTCGGTCGGCCCGCGTGGGCTGGCTGCGACGGGAACTCGGCGTGGTCGGCGCCCCGACGGCGAACGCCTTGACGGTCGACGACGTGGCCGACGCGACCGTGCTCTTGGCACTGGCCCTCCAGTCGGGCCGTGGGTTGGTCCAGGCGCTCGAGGAGGTCGCGGAGGTCTCGTCGGCGGGCGCACGGGAGGACCTGCAACGGGTCGCGGCCGCCCTGCGGTGGGGACGCTCGATGTCCCAGGCGTGGGCCTACGCCCGGGACGTCTGGGGTCCGGCGGCCACGGCCTTCGTCGTCGCCGACGCGGTCGGTGCTCCGTCGGCGTCGGTCCTGCTCGACGCCGCGTCCACCCTGCGTGACACGGAGGCGCGTCGGCTCGAGCAGGCCGGTGGCGCCGCCGCCGTCATGCTCGTGCTGCCGCTCGGGCTGTGCTTCCTGCCGGCCTTCGTGGCCACGGCCGTCGTGCCGATCGTGGCCGTGCTCGTGGGGACCCAGCTGGGGTGAAGGGGCTCATCCCCAACGGCAGGGCCGGTCCGGGCGTCGACCACAGGTCGGCGGACCGTCTCCCGCTGGGGGATCGGAGGGCGAAGGGTGGATCTCACCGCGGCACAACGGGTGCCGCCGAAGGGGAGGAGCTTCCCATGAAGAGGTCCATCGTCCGATGGGGTCATCGGGCCCGGTGGGCGTGCGAGGCGGGCATGACCACGGCTGAGTACGCCGTGGGCACGCTGGCGTCATGTCGGTCACGTACGCGACGGTCAAGGCCCGGTTTTCCGGGGGATCGGTGACCGTCTCACGCGCCATGCTGGCCCACGGTAGCGGCCCTGTAGGGCGCCCGTCTCCGCGCTTCCAACCTGCGCCCCGGCGACTTCGTCTGGCGTGTCGGCATGAGGGTGGCCGGCGTCAACGAGAACGTTACCGACGCGAGCGGCCGGGGCCATTGGGGTGCGGGCGGACCGCACGGCGGTGTCGCAGGCGGCCAGACTCATCCGGCGCACGCTCATGCTGGCGTGCGCCTC
>NZ_BCSQ01000063.1 GCF_001570945.1 Janibacter anophelis NBRC 107843 | reverse complement strand
CCCGGGCCCCGCGTGGGGCCCGGGCCGATGTGCGTGTGGTGGTCAGCCGACCTGGAGCGCCTCGACGACCCACCGTCGGTCACGGGCGGTCAGGCGCAGCGCGAGGGCGCGCACCCGGCCGCCGTCGACGAGGACGACGGATGCCTCGACGACCTCCGGCGCGGGCTCGCACAGGTGCACCCGGATCACGCGCGTGCGGTGGGCCGAGCCCCGGGCGGCGCGTCGTCGGGCCGCTCGCGACCCCCGACGGGCGACGACGGCGTAGACCTCGGGGGTGGTCCACCGCATGACCTGGCTGGGCGGGCGCACGCCGTGCATGACCTCGACCAGGCCCTGGGCGATGTGGGCCGCCCAGTCACGTGGGTCGGGCAGGTCGCACACCCGCGTGGGTCGTGGCGCGTACTCGTCCTCGTCCCGGGCCGTGGTGAAGTCCACGGCCAAGGCGTCCTGGACGTAGGAAGCCGTGGCGCGCAGCCGCTCCTCCCGCCCCTGGGCGTGGGTGGGCAACGGGATCCCGACCGGGCCGCTGCGCGGAGCCGGGAGGACCTGGAGCGGAGGTGTGGTGGTCATCGGGTCCCCTTCGTCATCGGGGTCGCCCCCGGGCTGTGCTGGTCGTGGTCGTGGTCGTGGGTCGGTGGGCTGAGCCGGGTGCCGGGGAGGAGTAGGTGGGGGTCGGGGCCGATGCGCTCGGCATTGGCGGCGTGCCACCGGGGCCACGCCCGGGCGACCTCGCTCGCGGTCGCATCGGGACCGAGCCGGGCGGCGGCGATGGTCCAGAGGCTGTCGCCGCGCCGGACCACGACCTCGTCGACGGGGTCGACCCGGTGCCGGCCCGTGAGCAGGCGGGAGTCCGTGCGGTGCCGAGCCGACGGACGACGGGGCGTCCACCCGGGGATCGGCGCAGAGGTGGACGGACGAACCGCGGGCGTGCTCGTCGGGGAGGTCCCCGTGGACTCCGTGCGCGTGGTGGGGGTGGTCGCCGGCCGGCCGGTCCAGCCGGGGTCGGGCAGCCCGGTCGGAGAGCTCGTCGCGACCGACGTGGCGGGGGCGGTCGTCGGCGAAGGGAGCCACCCCGGATCCGGGGTGCCCGTCCGGGGCGTCGCCTGCACGGCCGCGACGGCGGTCCCGGGCAGCACCGAGGCCGTCACGGAGGCCCCGAGGGTGATGGCGGCCCACCGCCGGACGACTGCTGGCGTCACCCGGTCGCGCAGGCGGGCGGCCACCGCGCCGACACGGCCGGGAGCCTCGGCCATGACGGCCAGCGCGAGCCCGCACGTCAGCCAGCAGACGACGAGCGCTGCGAGCAGGCTCACGAGGCCGAGCACGGCCGCGGAGGGGTCGCCGCCCGTGGCCAGGCCCTGGCCGAGCGCCCGCCGGCCACCGGCGACCCGGGCCGTGGTGAGCGCGACGCCGCCGGGCAGCGCGGCCAAGGTCACCCCGGTGGCCAGCGTTCGCGCGATGGCTGCCCCCATGTCGATCTCCCCTTCTGGTGACCCTCGGTCACGTTGAACATCAAAACATGCTGTTTGATGTCGTTTGCTGTTGATCGACAGCAAACCATGCCGCTTGGCTCTTGGCAACAGGTGGAGTCATCGGCGATGGCCGGACGGGCCTAGATTGGGCGGGTGCGATGGGACCGACTCTTCGACGACCTCGAGGCGCAGCTGGCCGCCCAGACACGGCTCGAGCTGGACGCGGAGGTCGCCGAGCGCACCCGGACCGAACGCTCCAAGGTCACCCTGGGTGCTCGCCTGGCCGGTGCACTCGGGTCCTCCCTCGTCGTCCGGTTGCGGGGCGGGACCGTGGCGCGCGGGCAGCTCGCCGACTCGGGTGACGGGTGGCTGCTGCTCACCGAGGGAGGAGGTCGTCAGCTGCTCGTGGCGACGACCGCGGTGCTCGGTGTCTCGGGGTTGGGCCGTCCGCGGGACGACACGAGGGCACGCAGGTTCGGGATCGGCTCGGCCCTGCGGGGGATCAGTCGTGACCGACGGGCCGTGGTGGTGCTCGACGTGGACGGCGGCACCGTGCACGGCACGATCGACGCCGTGGGCGCCGATGCCTTCGACATCGCCGAGCACCCGCTGGACAGTCCGCGCCGGGCCGAGCACCTCCGGGGCGAGCGGGTCATCCCCTTCGCCGCGGTCGCGGCCATCAGCTCCTCGTGAGCGAGCGGTTGAGGGTCAGTCCTCGGTGCCGCCGCGCCGGACGAACTCGCGGGTCTGCGCGTACATCCGCTCGATGTAGGCGTCGAGCTCATCGACCTCGACCCGCCACTGGCCCCGGCCGCCGACCTTGATGGCCGGCAGGTCCCCGCTGCGCACGAGTGCATAGGTCTGTGCAGCCGAGATGCCGAGAACCTCGGAGACCTCGGTGAGCGGGACGAAGCGGCGGGCCATGCCCCCAAGTCTGCCACCGGGGCCCGCGCCGCCGAGCCCGGACCGGACCCCTGTGGATGATCGTCGGGCGAGGACGGCCACATCGGGGCATGATGCTGCGTGGCCCATCACCCCTCGATGCCCCGAAGGAGCGACGTGAGCTCGCTGCCCACGCCCACCGCGCGACGCCTGACCAAGCCGTCGTGGAAGGACACCCGGCTGCTCATCGGGATCCTGCTGGTCCTGCTCTCCGTCGTCCTCGGCGCACTGGCCTTCCGCGCGGCCGACGACCGCGTCGGGGTCTGGGCCGCGAGCGGGTCCCTGACACCCGGCGAGACGATCTCCGAGGGCGACCTCAAGCGGGTGGACGTCCAGCTGGGGGAGGGCGCGGCGACCTACGTCCGATCCACCCAGGCCCTGCCCGAGGGCGCCGTCGTCGACCGGGCCCTGCGACCGGGTGAGCTGCTGCCGCGATCGGCCGTCGTCAGCCCCCTCGACCTCGAGGTGCAGCGGGTGCCGGTGCGCGTGGACCCGGTGTCCCTGACCAACCTGACGAAGGGTTCGCGGGTGACCGTGCTCGCGCCGCAGCCCCCCGAGCCGACGCAGGACGGCCGGCGGTCGGACGCCCCGCCGACCTACGAGGTCTTCGCCCGCCGCGTCACGGTCCACTCGCTGCCCCGGACCTCGGGTGGCGTCATGGGCTCGGGCGCGGGCTCGGCGGCCATCCTCGTCGTCCCCAAGGACCTCGTGGCCGAGCTGGTCTCGCTCGACGACGACGACCGCCCGATCAAGCTCGTCATCGAGGCCGGGAGCCCGGAGAAGCAGGACTGATGTCGGTCACGGTGCTCACCGCGCTCTCCCACGGCTGGGAGGGAAGGATGGTCGAGGTCGTCGACCGGTTGCCCGGTGTCACCGTGGGGCGCCGGTGCGTCGACCTCGCCGACCTGCTGGCCGCTGCGTCAGCCGGCCTGGGTGACCTTGCGCTGATCTCGGCGGACCTGCGGGGGCTGGACCGGGACGCCCTGTCCCACCTGCGCGCCCACGGAGTCGCCGTCGTCGGCGCGAGCCGGGAGGGAGCCGAGAGCGAGGAGCGGCACCTGCGGCAGCTCGGCGTGCACCGCCACGTGCACCTGGCCACTCCACGTGAGGACCTCGTCGAGGTCCTCACGACGACGGCCGGTGCCGCCCCCTTCGACCCGACCCGGGTCGACCTCATGCCGGGCGAGGACCCGCCCACAGCCCCCATCGAGCCGGTCACGGACCTGACCCCACCCCCGCCTCCACCGCTCTCGGAGCCGACGCGGGGCAGGGTCATCGCCGTCTGGGGCCCCACGGGCGCGCCGGGCCGCAGCACGCTCGCCGTCAACCTCGCGAGCGAGCTCGCCGCGGCGGGGGCACCCACGGTCCTGATCGACCTCGACACCTATGGCGCGGCGGTCGCACAGCTGCTCAGCGTGCTCGACGAGGCGCCCGGCCTGGCCGCGGCGGCGCGCGCCTCCGAGCTGGGCACCCTCGATCTCGTCGCGCTCGCCCGCCTCGCCGTCGAGGTCTCGCCCCGCTTCCGGGTGCTCACCGGCGTCCCGACACCGAGTCGCTGGCCCGAGGTCCGCTCGGCCGCCGTCGAGCACGTCATCGAGTTGGCCCGCTCCCTCGCCGCGTTCGTCGTCCTCGACCTCGGCTTCGGCATCGAGGACGACGAGGAGCTCAGCTACGACACGGCCGCGCCCCGGCGCAATGCCACGACGCTGAGCGGCCTGGCCGAGGCCGACGACCTCGTCCTCGTCGGCTCGGCTGATCCCATCGGCCTGCAGCGCATGGTGCGCGCCGTCCAGGGCGTGGGGCAGGTGTCCTCGCCCGCACCCCGCCCGGTGGTCAACCGACTGCGCGCCTCGTCGGTCGGGTCCGACCCCGCACGGCGGGTGGAGGAGTCGCTCGCGCGATTCGCCGGGGTCGAGGGCATCACCTTCCTGCCCGACGACCCGGCTGCCACCGACGCGGCGCTGCTGGCCGGAGCGACCCTCAGGGAGTGCGCGCCGGACAGCCCGCTGCGGCGCGCGATCGTCCAGCTGGCGGCCACGTGGACCGGAGCGGCCGCGCCCACCGGGCGCTCGTCGGCTCGCGGCCTGCTGAGGCGACGCGGCTGAGCGTCCACCGTCACAGTGCAGGGGTGTGCCATGCCGCGGCGCGCATGCCACGATGACCTCGTGGTGAACAGACTGGGTGCCCTGGACGCGGCCTTCCTCTACGTCGAGGAGCCGACCCTGCCGATGCACGTGGGGTCGGTGATGGTCTTCGAACCGCCGGCCGACGGTTTTGACTACGACCGCTTCGTCGACGTCGTCGGCGACCGCATCGCCGGCCACGGCCGGTACCGGCAGCGCATCCGGGAGGTGCCGGCACGGCTGGATGACCCGGTGTGGGTCGATGACCAGCACTTCGACCTGACCTACCACGTGCGGCGCTCCGCCTTGCCCTCCCCGGGTGCGCGTGAGGACCTCGAGGAGTTCGTCGCCCGGATCATGGCTCGTGCCCTCGACCGGGACCGGCCGCTGTGGGAGGCGTACTTCGTCGAGGGTCTGGCCGGCGGCCGCTTCGCCGTCGTGACCAAGGCACACCAGGCGATGGTTGACGGCATCCACGCCGTGGACCTGGCCCACCTGCTCGTCGACCCCGATGCCGTGCCGGTGGACGACGGCACCACGAGCGCACGCAGCCAGCCCTCCGACCTGCGGCTCGTGACCGACGCGCTCCTGGGGTCACTGCTCAACCCCGCACGGGTCGTCTCGACGATCGGTGGGGGCCTGCGGGACCTGCAGGAGACCGGGCGCAAGGTGACCGGCACCGCCGGCCGGGTCGTCTCGACCCTGGCCCGGGTCGGCGCCCGACCCGCACCCGACTCGCCGCTCAACATGACCGTGGGCGCCGCTCGCCGCTACGTCATGGTCGACACCGACCTCGAGGACTACCGCCGGATCCGAGGGCGCCTGCCGCGCGGCCGGTACGCCGAGGACGTGCGGATCAACGACGTCATCCTCGCCACGTTGACCGGCGCGCTGCGCACCTGGATGCAGACACGCGGCTTGCCCGTGACCAGTACCTCCACCATGCGGGTCATGGTGCCGATCAGCATCGTGGACGGCTCGGGGGACCACCTGACCGACGGGGCCATGACCGCCTGCTTCATCGACCTGCCGATCGGTGAGAACACCCCGTCGATGCGTCTGCACCAGATCGCCTTCGCGATGCGGCAGCAGATCGAGTCCGCGTCGGCCGAAGGGGTCGGCGCCACGTCGCTCACCTCCATCGGCGGGTTCGCGCCGCCCACGCTCCACTCGCTCGGTGCCCGCCTCGGCAGCGCCATGTCGCGACGGCTGTTCAACCTCGTCATCACCAACGTGCCGGGACCGCAACAGGCACTGCACGTCGAGGGCTGCCGACTCATCGAGACCTACCCGGTCATGCCGCTCGGGCGCGGGCAGGGTCTGGCCATCGGGCTGACCTCCTACGACGGCCGCGTCTACTACGGGCTCAACGGCGACCGGGACTCGATGGCCGACCTCGACCTGCTCGGGCAGGCGATCCAGGACTCGTTGGCCGAGCTCAAGACGGCCCCGCGCTCACGGGGCGCCTGACGATGCGCGTCTACCTGCCCCTGCTGCTGGAGGAGCTCGTCGACGTCGCGTCCACGGGCCGGCTGCCCGACCGGCACGGGCACGCGGTGACCGCGGCCCTGCGCGCTGCGGATCCGGCAGCCGACGAGGAGGACCTCGAGTTCGAGGCGATGTGCCAGGCCCTTGACGCCGCTCGTTCGCTGGGGGACGGACGCCGGGTCATCGCGTCCGCGGACGTCTCCGAGGCGCCGGGGACCGGTGACGACGCCCGCCTCGACGCGGCGACGAGGGTCGCCCTGTCCGACGTCGTGTCGTTCCACGTCGAGGAGGACGCGGGTGACGAGGGGTCGGGCTACGACGACCTGCTCTGGTACGACGTGACCGAGCTGCCGGAGCTGGCAGGCACCGTCACCTGAGGCGGGTACCGCGCGCTGATCGGCCGCGTCAGGGGCCGCGTCAGGTCAGGCGGTCGGTCAGCTGGCCGACCTCGTGGTCGATCGACTCCTCGATCGCCGGACGCGCCGCCTCCTCGATCTTCTTGCCGAAGAGCGGGACGGAACACCGCAGGTCGGCATCGATCGAGAGGGTCGACCCCGCGCCCGCCGGAGCGAGCACGATCGTCCCGACGAGGGTCAGGGGCACCCCTGCCACGGTGAGCTCCAGGTCCGCGTGGCGGGACCCGTCGGCAACGGCGGGGCGCCAGGTCTGCTGCTCGGTGATCGTCAGGCTGTCACCGACCATGGAGGCCACCGGGCCGGGCATGCCCTCGGTCGGCAGGTGGCGCTCCGAGCGCACCGCGACGCTGCCGCCGGTCTGCTCGGTGACCGTCGCGGTGGCCCGCTGTGCCTGCGCTGCCACCTTCGCCTGCTGGTACTCCTGCGTCGCGATGACGGCGAAGGTCTCCTCGACCCCACCGGGCAGGGGGGCGCTGCGCGTGATCCTCATGGGGCATACGCTAGCGCCACGCGAGCGGCCTCACGCGCGCAGTGCGCTGCTCGCCCGTCCGAGCAGGCGCGTCGCCTCGTCGCAGTGCGCGGCGAGCGCGGCGCGGTGCCGCCCCATCGTCGCGAGGAGCTGTCGCAGCCGCTCCTGCAGCTCGCCCCGGCGACGGTCCCCGTCGGCCTGGACGACGTGATCCGCCACCCCGGTGATGCCCCACGCCCGGTGCAGTCGACCGTCGCGCACCTCGAATCCGGCAGCGCTCGCCGACTCCTCGAGCGCGCGGAGGTCGGCGGTGGTGGCTGCGAGCTCGGTGGCGGCCTGCTGCAGGTGCCTGCCGCAGCCGTCGAGGGCGGCCGCGACCGGCTCGAGGGTGGCCAGGACGGTGGCGGTTCGGCGGCGGGTGGACGTGGCGGTGGGACCGGTCCAGCCCGGCGCGCAGTCCTCGAGCGCCTCGCGCAGGGCCTGCGCATCGGAGGACAGCTGCAGGGCGGTCCGGCGCAGGGTCGCCGCCAGGGCGCTGAGCGCGGCGGGGTCGCCGAGGAGCGGGTGGCTCATCGCAGCTGCCTGACGCGGGGCGCCCGGATGCCCTCGTCGTGGTGGGCGCTCCCCGACGAGATGGGCCCCACCGCGGCCAGACCGAGGGTGAGCTCACGGGCGCTGACGGAGATTTCTCGCAGGACATCGGCGCTCGCATCGATGAGGCCGTCCACCGCTGCCTGCGTCGCGTGGTCGCCGACGGTGACCATGTGGTCGAGCAGCTGCTCGCTCGCGGTGGCGGTGTGCTCGGCCGTGGCCGACAGTGCGGCGTCCAGGGAGGCGAGGTCCTCCGGGCGAGGATGCGAAGGGGGCAT
The DNA here is from genome assembly GCF_001570945.1 of Janibacter anophelis NBRC 107843. Lineage (GTDB taxonomy): Bacteria > Actinomycetota > Actinomycetes > Actinomycetales > Dermatophilaceae > Janibacter > Janibacter anophelis. Next base: position 10,739 of record NZ_BCSQ01000063.1, on the reverse strand, counting down.
GGTCGGGTCAGCCTATCGACGTCGGCTCGTGCTGGTCGCGGAGTCGTCCACAAGGGCGCGAGCGGTACCGGGCCGTTCACGTGACGCAGATCATGCGCGCTACTCTCGGTGCGCGGGATAGCGAGGTCCCGTGACCAGTCGCGCAACGCAGATCGAGGACGCCCCACACATGGCCCAGCAGCCTGTCCACCCCGCCGCCACCGACCCAGCACGTGGGCTCGCGCACGAGCTCGACGCCGCCGCCACGACGGCGGGCGTCGACCCCACCTTCGTCGAGCGGTACCTCCGTCACGTCGACGTCGAGGTCCTCGGTGACCGGACCGCCGATCAGCTCGTCGCCATGGCGACCGCCCACCGGCGCGTCGCCGCCCGTCGGGCGGCCGACGAGACGATCGTCGAGGTCGTCGACGGCGTGCTCCACGTCGTGACCGCCGACCGCCCCTTCCTCGTCGACTCGGTCCTCGGCGAGCTGGGTGTCGAGGGCGTGGGCGTGCAGCTGCTCCTCCACCCGCTCTTCGTCGTGCGGCGCGACGCCGCCGGCTCGCTCCTGGAGGTCGTCGACCAGGACCCCAGGTCCGGGCACACGGACGCCCAGCTGCGCGACGAGTCCTGGATCCGCATCGAGTTCACCGACCGGGTCGACGTCTCGCTCCTGCGCGAGCGGGTGGCCGAAGTGGTCGACGCGGTCGCCGCTGCCGTGGACGACTGGGACGCGATGACGTCGACGGTCCTCGAGACGGCCACGTTGCTCGAGGACGGGCGCGGCACGGGATCGCGCGAGTCGCAGCGGGCCGCGGCCGAGTTCCTGCGGTGGCTCGTCGACGACCACTTCACCTTCATCGGGTCCCGTGACCACGTCGTCGACGTCGCCGCAGACGACGCCGGCGCGGTCACGGCGATCCCGGGGAGCGGACTGGGCATCCTGCGCTCCGACTCCACCGCCGAGTCCATCACCCCGCTCGGCGGAGCGCTGGGCAAGCGGGTGCCCGAGGGCAACTGCCTGTCCATCGGCAAGTCGCGTGCCGTGCTGCCGGTCCACCGGGTCACCCACCCCGACCTGGTGGCCGTGCGCTTCACCGACGACGACGGCCGCGTCATCGAGCGTCGTCTCGCCGGGCTCTTCTCCTCGACGGCCTACACCAGTTCGGTGCTGACGATCCCGCTCATCGCCGACAAGGTCGAGCGGATCCTCACCGACCTCGGTTGGGCCCGCGACAGCCACTCCGGCGCGTTCGCGATGCGCTTGTTCGAGACCTTCCCCCGCGACGAGCTCTTCCAGGCGCCGGTCGAGCACCTGCGTCGCGTCGTCACCCGCATCCAGCAGATGGTCCACAGCATGCGGACCGCGACCTTCCTGCGCCTGGACTCGGGTGGTCAGTTCGTCACCGCCATCGTCTACCTGCCCCGTGACCGCTACACGACCGCGGTGCGCCACCGGGTGGAGGAGCGGATGTGCGAGGCGACCGGCGCCGACGAGGTGTCCTTCACCGCGCACGTCTCCGAGGAGCCGATGGCCCGGCTCTACTACATCCTGCGCGGCTCGTCCGGTGTCCAGCTGCCCGACGGCGAGGCGCGTCGCGAGCTCGACGCCGCCGTCGCCGACGCGGTGCTCACCTGGGAGGAGCGGCTGGTGCGCACCGCGCACGGAGCCCTGGGCCATGACGTCGCCGCTGGGCTGCTCCAGTCGTGGATCGGTGGCTTCCCCGTGGACTACACGGATGACTTCGAGCCCGCCCAGGCCGTGGCCGACCTGAAGAACCTCGTCACGCTGGGCGAGGGGACTCCCTTCGCCTGTGCCCTCTACGACCCCCGCCGCGGACACGGCGGCGGCGAGGACCCGCGGATCCGGCGATTCAAGCTCTTCAGCATCGAGGAACTCATCCTCGACGAGCTCATGCCGACCTTCCGCGATCTCGGGGTGCGGGTCATCGAGGAGGAGCCCTACACCCTCACCCGCGCCGACGGCGTGAGCGCCGGCATCTACGACCTCAGCCTGCGCGTCGCCGACCCGGCTGTGTGGGAGGCACACAGCCACGAGCACCTGCGGGAGCTCGTCGAGTCCGCCGTGCTCGCCGTCCACGCCGGCCGCACGGAGTCCGACGGCCTCAACGCGCTCATCATCCGGTCGGGCCTCACCTGGCGACAGGTCGGGCTGCTCCGCGCCATCGGCCGCTACCTGCGGCAGGCCGGCAGCAGCTGGGGACAGACCAGCCTCGAGGCGGCGCTCGTCGACAACCACGAGATCGCTGCCGACATCGTCACGCTCTTCGAGACGCGCTTCGACCCGCAGACCCACGACGGGATCGCGGCGGAGGCGCGCGCGGCGCAGGAGCAGGAGATCACCGCGCGTATCGAGTCGGCGCTCGAAGGCGTCAGCTCGCTCGAGCACGACCGCATCATCCGCGCCTACCTCGGGGTGATCGCCGCGACGCTGCGCACGAGCTACTTCGTGCGCGACGGCGAGGGCCAGCCGCTCTCGCGGATGTCCTTCAAGATCGAGCCTGGCAAGGTCCCGGACATGCCCAAGCCGCACCCGGCCTTCGAGATCTGGGTCCACAGCCCCCAGGTCGAGGGTGTGCACCTGCGCTTCGGCGCGGTCGCACGTGGTGGTCTGCGGTGGAGCGACCGACGCGACGATTTCCGCACCGAGGTCCTGGGCCTGGTCAAGGCGCAGATGGTCAAGAACGCCGTCATCGTGCCCACCGGGAGCAAGGGTGGCTTCTACGGCAAGCAGCTGCCCGACCCGTCGGTCGACCGCGAGGCCTGGATGGAGGCGGGCCGATCGGCCTACCGCGCCTTCATCTCCGGACTGCTCGACGTGACCGACAACCGCGTCGACGGCGGCATCGTCCCGCCGGCGGGAGTGGTCCGGCACGACGGCGACGACTCCTACCTCGTCGTCGCGGCCGACAAGGGGACGGCGACCTTCTCCGACCTGGCCAACTCGATCGCGCGCGAGTACGGCTTCTGGCTCGACGACGCCTTCGCCTCGGGCGGCTCGGTCGGCTACGACCACAAGGGCATGGGCATCACCGCGCGCGGCGCGTGGGAGTCGGTCAAGCGCCACTTCCGCGAGTTGGGCCACGACACCCAGACCGAGGACTTCACCGTCGTCGGCATCGGTGACATGAGCGGTGACGTCTTCGGCAACGGCATGCTGCTGTCCGAGCACATCCGGCTCGTCGCCGCCTTCAACCACCTGCACGTCTTCATCGACCCGCAGCCCGAGGCGGCCGCCTCGCACGCCGAGCGCCGACGGCTCTTCGAGCTGCCGCGCAGCACGTGGGACGACTACGACCGCTCGCTCATCAGTGAGGGCGGCGGCGTGTGGTCGCGCAGCGCGAAGTCGATCCCGGTGAGCGAGCAGGCCGCGCAGGCCCTCGGCCTCGACGGGGCGACGTCGATGACCCCCAACGAGCTGATCCACCTCATCCTCCAGGCGCCCGTCGACCTGCTGTGGAACGGCGGCATCGGCACCTACGTCAAGGCGGGCAGCGAGTCCCACGCCGATGTGGGCGACCGCGCCAATGACCCCATCCGCGTCGACGGCGCGCAGCTGCGGGTGCGGGTGCTGGGCGAAGGGGGCAACCTCGGCGCGACCCAGCGCGGCCGCATCGAGGCGGCGGGCGCCGGCGTGCGGCTCAACACCGACGCCGTCGACAACTCGGCCGGAGTCGACACCTCCGACCGCGAGGTCAACATCAAGATCCTGCTCGGCGAGGCGATCCGCCAGGGCATCCTCGACCCGCAGGAGCGGGTCGACCTGCTCGCCTCGATGACCGACGAGGTCGCCGAGCAGGTGCTGCGGGACAACTACGAGCAAAACGTCCTGCTCGGCAACGCGCGCGCCCAGGACGGCGCGATGCTCGTCGTCCACGAGCGCCTCATGGAGTCGCTGACGGCGCGGGGCGACCTCGACCGTGAGCTGGAGTTCCTCCCGAGCAGCAGCGAGGTGCACGACCGGATGACCGCCGATGAGGGTCTGTCCTCCCCGGAGCTGTCGGTGCTGCTCGCGTACTCCAAGATGGCCCTCAAGGCGGACCTGCTCGACTCGGACCTGCCCGACGACCCGGCGACGGAGCGGCGGCTCGCCGAGTACTTCCCGACGCCGTTGCGTGAGGCCTACGGGGACGCGCTGCGGGCCCACCCCCTTCGTCGGGAGATCGTGACGACGACCGTCGCCAACGACCTGGTCAACCGGGGCGGGATCACCTTTGTCCAGCGGGCGGCCGAGGAGACGAGCGCGACCTCCGCGCAGGTGGCGCGGGCCTTCCTCGTCAGCCGTGAGGTCTTCGGTCTCGAGGACTTCGTCGGCCGGGTCGAGGCGCTCGACAACGTCGTGCCGACCAAGGTGCAGACCCGCCTCTACCTCGAGCTGCGCCGCCTCATGGACCGAGCCGTGCGGTGGTTCCTCGCCAACCGCCCCGGGCGCCTGGACGTCACCGACGAGATCCAGCGTTTCGCCGAGCCCGCCGCCGAGCTGGCCGCGCAGATCCCGCAGCTGCTGCGGGGTTCCCAGGCCGAGCGCCTCGCGCGCAAGACGCAGGACCTCGTCGACTCGGGGGTGCCGACCGACCTCGCACGACGCACGGCGATCCTGCTCGACCTCTACTCGGTGCTCGACATCGTCGACATGGCCGACCAGGGCGGTCGCACTCCGCTCGAGGTGGCGGAGAGCTACTACCTGCTGTCCGAGACCTTCGGCATCGACGAGCTGCTCATCCTCGTCACCCGCCTGCCCCGTGAGGAGCAGTGGGACGCGATGGCGCGCGGTGCGCTGCGCGACGACCTGTACGCGACCCTCCAGTCGCTGACCCGCTCGGTGCTCGAGCGCCCGGGCGACGACGCCGCGGCCCGGTTCGAGGAGTGGTCGCGTGAGCACGACGAGGCCGTCGAGCGGGTGCAGACCCAGCTCGCGGGCATCCGGCAGCTCACCTCGCCCGGCGTGGCCGCGCTCTCGGTCGCCCTGCGTACGCTGCGCTCGGTCACTCGTTGACCGTGCGCACGCTGGCGGAGTACCTGCGCATCACCCCCGGGCTCGACCCCGCCGACACCGAGCGTCTGCACCTGCTCGTCGAGGACTGGCACCTGCTCGCCGACCTCGGCTTCAGTGACCTCGTCCTGTGGGTGGCGCACGAAGGGGGCTGGATCGCGGCCGCGCACACGCGGCCGATCACCGGGCCGATGGTCTTCGTCGAGGACGTCGTCGGCCAGAAGGCGCACGTCGTCTTCGGTGACCTCGTCGATCGGGCGGCGCGGGACGGGGCCAGCGAGCACGTGCGCGAGCGGGGCCAGGACCTCATCCACGAGCGGGCCCGGCCGGTGCGTCGAGGGGGTCGGATGATCGGCATCCTGAGCATCCATGACCAGCTCGACAGCGGGCGCCCGCAGACCCGCCTCGAGGAGAACTACGGGGCGATGAGCGACGAGCTCTTCGCCATGGCCGCCGACGGCACCTGGCCGGCCCCCGCGTCACCGAGCGGCGGCCGGCACGGCGCCCCGCGCGTGGGGGACGGGGTCATGCGCCTCGACGAGGGTGGCACCGTCGAGTACGCCTCGCCCAATGCGCTGAGCGCCGTCCGGCGGCTCGGGCACCAGGGGCCGATCGAGGGTGAGGTCCTCGTCCAGGTCATCGGCAACCTGCCCGGGCAGGCCGGCAACCTCGACGAAGGGGTGGCCCTCGTCGCCATGGGGCGTGCCGCGTGGCGCGCCGATGTCGAGGTCGGTGGGGCGGCGCTCGCCATGCGGGCGGTTCCGCTCGTCCGGCAGCGGGCCCGCCACGGGGCGATCGTCGTCGTGCGGGACGTGTCGGAGCTGCGCCGGCGCGGTTCCGAGGTGATGACCAAGGACCAGACCATCCGGGAGATCCACCACCGGGTGAAGAACAACCTGCAGACGGTCGCCGCCCTGCTGCGCCTGCAGTCCCGGCGTGTGCCGGACGGGTCGGCGAAGGAGGCGCTCGCCGAGGCGGTCCGTCGGGTCGGGGTCATCGCGATGATCTACGAGGCGCTGAGCACCGGTTTCGCCGAGGCGCTCGACTTCGACGACGTCGCCGTGCGCGGACTCCAGGCGATCGTCGAGGTCGCCAGCACGGGTGGTGCGATCGACACCCGGGTCACCGGATCCTTCGGGATGGTCCGGGCGGAGGACGCCACGGCGGTCGGGCTCATCCTCTCGGAGCTGGTGCAGAATGCGGTGGAGCACGGCATCCCCGAGGGTGGCAGCGTGCACGTGGACGCCCAGCGGACCGTGGAGGCGGACGGCGTCGACATCCTGCGCGTCACCGTCGTCGACGACGGAGCGGGGCTGCCGACGGGCTTCCGACCCAGCCGCGCGGGCCTGGGCACCCGGATCGTCACCTCGATGGTGCATGACCTCGGTGGCCAGATCCGGTGGACCGATGCCGAGCCGAGGGGCACCCGGGTCCGCTTCAGCGTGCGGCTGCGGGGCGTCGAGGTCTGACCCCGCCAATGACGAAACCGCCCCCGAGCGGCTGCTCGGAGACGGCGGTCGGGGTGCGGTGGATCAGCCGGCGCGTCGGGCGCGGGCCTTGCGGCGCTTGAGCGCGCGACGCTCGTCCTCGGACAGTCCACCCCAGACGCCGGCATCCTGGCCGGACTCGATGGCCCACTTGAGGCAGGTGTCGATGACCTCGCACCGACGGCACACCTTCTTGGCCTCCTCGATCTGCGCGATCGCCGGGCCGGTGTTGCCGATGGGGAAGAACAGTTCCGGATCTTCGTCCAGACAGGCTGCGCGATCGCGCCAATCCATGGGGGTGGTGCTCCTTGTTGTCGGGGAGATCGGTGCACGGCGAGTGGTGTGCCGTGGACGACCGGGAGTGCACGACCCGTGGGGTCTCCACGACTCAATACACACACCATTGTCCAAGATACCGCTCGGTATGCCAACGGTGTGGGAGAACGGCTTGTTCCATGCACGCGTGTGTTGGGTCACTTACGCTGCTCGCGTGACCCCGCGCCATCCCGACTCGCCCCTGCCCGCGCCCGCCCTCGTCGCCGCCCTCGTGTGCCTCGTCGAGGGCCTGCTCCTCGTGGCGACGGCCGTGCTCTACGGGCTCGAGCTTGCCGATGGTCGAGCCGAGGACGCCAATGTCGCATCAATGTCGCTCGTCGTCTGCCTGATCTTCGCGATCCTTCTGGCCGTCCTCGCCGCGGCGTGGCGCAAGGGGGCCACGTGGCCGCGCACCGCGACGCTCGTGTGGAACATGCTGCTCCTGCCCGCAGCATGGACGCTGTCCACGACCACCGGGATCTGGGCCGGCCTCGGCCTGGCCGCGCTCGCCCTGACCGGCGTCGTCGCCGCCCTCCTCGCACCCGCCGCCGACCTGCCCGACCGGACCCTGTGATGCCCCCCTTCGACGTCGTCGAGGCGGACATCGCCTCCCTTCGTCGTGCCCTCGAGTCGGGCGCGGTCACGAGCGAGCAGCTCGTCACCGCCTACCTCGATCGCATCGCCGCCTACGACGTCTCCGGCATCCGCCTCAACGCCGTCGTGGTGCCCAACCCGCAGGCACTGGCCGACGCACGGGCCAGCGATGCCCGCCGGGCGAAGGGGGCCACGCTCGGTCCGCTGGACGGCATCCCGTACACCGCCAAGGACTCCTACCTCGCGACCGGGCTGACGTGTGCCAGCGGGTCGCCGGCCTTCGCCGACCTCGTCGCCCAGCGTGACGCCTTCACCATCGAGCGACTGCGGGGTGGGGGAGCGGTGCTCATCGGGCTGACCAACATGCCGCCCATGGCCAACGGCGGGATGCAGCGTGGGGTGTACGGCCGCGCCGAGAGCCCCTACAACGGTGACTACCTCACCGCAGCCTTCGGCTCGGGCTCGTCCAACGGTTCGGGCACGGCGACGGCCGCGAGCTTCGCGGCCTTCGGCCTCGGGGAGGAGACGTGGTCCTCCGGGAGGGCCCCGGCGAGCAACAACGCCCTGTGCGCCTACACGCCCTCGCGCGGCGTGATCTCGGTGCGGGGCAACTGGCCGCTCGTACCGTCGATGGACGTCGTCGTGCCGCACACCCGCACCATGTCCGACCTGCTCGAGGTCCTCGACGTCATCGTCGCCGACGACCCCGACACCACGGGTGACCTGTGGCGGACCCAGCCGTGGATCGAGGTTCCCGCGGCCTCGGCCGTGCGCCCCGACTCCTACCCGGCGCTGCGCTCGGGCGACGCGGGCCCCCTTCGCGGTCTGCGGTTGGGGGTGCCCCGGATGTACCTCGGCACCGACGACGACGCCGGCACCGGGGTGGGCTTCGGCGGACCGATCGGGGAGCGGATCGTGCCCCGGCCGAGCTCGCTGGAGCTCTTCGCCGCCGCCCGGGCGGACCTCGAGGCGGCCGGCGCCGAGGTCGTCGAGACCGACTTCCCCGTCGTGAGCAACTACGACGGCGACCGGGCCGGTGCCCCCACGGTGCGCACCCGGGGGCTGCTGCCGGAGGGCTACCTCGACGAGGAGATCTGGGACCAGTCGATGTGGGGGTGGGAGACCTTCCTGCGGGCCAACGGTGACCCGCGGTTGCACCGCCTCGCCGACGTCGACGGACCGCGGATCTTCCCCCATCCCGACGGCGCGCTCCCGGACCGCTACGGCGAGCTGGACTTCGACCTCGCCGACTACGTGACCCGCGCCCGTGAGGTGGGCGTCGTCGAGGACGTCACCACCCTGCCCCTGCTCGAAGGGGGTCTGCGTGGCCTCGAGGAGACCCGCCGGATCGACCTCGAGGCGTGGATGGACGAGCTCGGCCTCGACGCGGTGGTCTTCCCTGCGGTGGCCGATGTGGGGCCAGCGGACGCGGACGTCGACGAGGCGTCGGCCGACCTCGCCTGGCGCAACGGCGTGTGGGTGGCCAACGGCAACCTGGTGCCGCGGCACCTCGGCATCCCGACGGTCACCGTGCCGATGGGGACGATGGCCGACATCGGGATGCCCGTGGGCCTGACCTTCGCCGGCCGCGGGTGGGACGACAACCGGTTGCTGACGATCGCCGCGGCCTTCGAGTCCACGGGCGAGCGCCGCACCACGCCACCACGCACCCCACGACTGGCCTGAGGCCCGACTCCCGGTCGCGTGATCGGTCGGTCTATCGGGTGGTGAGCACGTCGCCCGCCAGGACCCCACTCGTCAGCGCCTCAGCCGTTGACACCTCGAGCCGGGGCCGGGCCACCTGCACCTCCTGCGCCCGGCCCTCGGTGACCAGGTAGCCGCGACCGGGCACGCGTGGCAGGGCAGGCAAGCGCAGCCCGAGCGCGTCGCCGTCGGATCGTGCGGACGGCTGGAGCAGCAGGCCCGTGCGCGCGCGGGCGAGGTCGGCGACGAGGCCGCGGACCTGGCTCGCGGCCGTCTGGGTCGAGGTCGACCCGATGACCAGGCCCCGGTCCGCGTCGAGCCGACGCACGATCTCCCGGAGCACGTCGTCGACGGGGCTGCCCTCGAGACGGTCGATGTCGTCCGCGACGACGGCCAGGTCCGGGTGGCGCTGACGCAGCGCCACGAGCTCGTCGCGGTCCTCGGGCCCCAGGACGGGGCAGTCCGAGCCCGCGGCCACCTCGTCCGTGCCGAGGACGACGAGCGGCGCTCCTGCCGCGACCAGTTGCTGGGTGAGCAGCGCCAAGGCGCTGGTCCGGCCACTGCGGGCCGGCCCGCACACGAGGAAGCGCCGCGCACCGTCGGTCCGCCAGGCCACCGCCTCCCGGCCGGACCCGCCGAACCCGAGGGGCACCCGCTCCCGGTCGGCGCAGGGCAGGGCCTCGGCGCCGATCGACTCCGGCAGGGCCTCGACGACCCACGGGGGTGAGGTGCTCGAAGGTCGGGTGTCCGGCGCTGGGGCGTCCCCAGCCGGTGAGGCGGGGGCTGGGGCAACAGGCACAGCCACCTGCACGAGGTAACCACCCGGCTGGATGCGGGCGCGGCCGGGCACGAGCCGCTCCGAGAACTCTGTGCGGGTCAAACCCGCCAGGGCCGCGTCCCCCCGGTCGCTCAGGTGGAGGACGAGCCGGGTGCCGACCAGCGAGGACACCCGACCGGACAGCAGCTCGCGACCGCCGGCGACGAGCACCCTCAGCCCGAGGGCGATCCCGTCGCGCATGAGCGTCTCGAGGGCCTCCGCGGTCTCACCGAGATCCATGGTGCCGCGCGGCCTGGTGACCCGTCCCCACCCGTCGATCGCCAGGAGCAGGTGCGGGGGTGGGACAGGGAGCGTCGGGTCCGCGTCGTGGGCGGACCACCAGGCGTCCAGGGTCGCGTGCCCGCTGGAGCGCACCGCCGAGCGGCGCGCGGCCAGATCGACCTCGAGCCGGTCGAGGAAGCGTGCGACCACCGTCGACTCGTCCCCGTCGATGATGCTGCCGACGTGCGGCAGCTCGGACAGCGCGGCCAGCAGGGAGGACCCGTCGCCGATGACCTGCACCTGCAGCCGGTCCGGCGACCATCGTGCCGCTGCGGCGGTGACGAGCGAGGCGATGGTGCTCGTGCGGCCCGACCCCGGCCCGCCCACGACCATCCAGTGCCCCTCAGCGGTCGACCAGCGCAGCGCGCTCTGTCGTTGCTCCTCCGGCAGGTCGACGAGGCCGAAGCGCGCGCCGTCCAGGCCGTCCTCGGGGAGGTCGTCGGGCAGCTCGGTCCGGTCGACGGACGCCGGCAGCGGAGGCAGCCACGGGCGGTGTGGCTCGGGCAGCCCGAGGCGGGTGGCCACCCGGGTCGCCGTCCGGACGAGC
>NZ_BCSQ01000062.1 GCF_001570945.1 Janibacter anophelis NBRC 107843 | reverse complement strand
CCCCTGCCACTCGTACCAGCCCGCGGCCGGGACGAGGCAGCGCCGGCTCGCGGCCGCCTTGGCGAAGCTCGACTTCTCCAGCACCGTCTCCGCGCGGGCATTGGTCATCCGCAGCCCCACCTTGGTCTCCTTCGCCCACGACGGCACGAGACCCCACGTGAGCAGCCGCAGCTGGCGAAGGCGCTGTCCTGAGGCGCGAGGGCCGCCGGGCCCGAGCCGCGAAGGGGGGTCGCTCTCCCCCTTCGGCACCCGCGTCAGGACGACCGGCGCCTGCTTGGTCGGCGCCATGTTGTGGTCCGGGGTGCCCGGGGGCGGGTCCTGGGGGGACTTCAGGAGCGAGCGCGCCGGGTCACCCACCCGGTCGGCATCGATCTCGAACTCCTCGATGAGGTCATCCGGGTTGGCCGTGGCCGCATAACGTCCGCACACACCTCGAGCGTAGGCCGCGCGCCCGACTACGGTAGAGACGTACCCGCCGGGATCCTCCCGGTGCGTCCCCGACGAAAGGGAGCACAATGATCGTTCGTCGCATCGCCCGTCCGATGATGGCCGGCATCTTCATCTGGGGCGGCATCAACGCCCTGCGCTACCCGGCCGCACACGTGCCCGCCGCCGAGCCGGTGACCAAGCCGCTCGCCGCCAAGACCCAGCTGCCCGACGACACCGAGCTGCTCGTGCGCGCCAACGGTGCCGCGATGGTCGCCGGTGGCGCCATGCTCGCCACGGGCAAGTTCCCCCGCGTGGCCTCCGCCCTGCTCCTCGGCACGATGGTGCCGACCACGGCGACCCACAACTTCTGGGCCGAGTCCGACCCGCAGGCCAAGCAGGGCAAGATCACCCAGTTCCTCAAGGACCTCGCGCTCATGGGCGGCCTGATCATCGCCGCCATCGACACCGAGGGCAGGCCCGGCGTCACCTACCGCGCCAAGCTCGCCGGCGAGAGCGTCGAGCGCACCGCCCGGCAGGCACGCCGCGAGGCCAAGCTGGCCGCCCTCCAGGCGAAGAACGCGGTGTCCTGACCACCGATGACCAGTCCTGATTGGCATGCCCCGGCAGCGTCCCGTCCCCTCGATGCGACGGTGACGCTGCCGGGGAGCAAGTCCCTCACCAACCGGTACCTCGTCCTCGCCGCCCTGGCCACGGACACCTCGCGGCTGCGCCGCCCCCTTCGCTCCCGGGACACCGAACTCATGGCGCAGGCCCTGCGCCAGCTCGGCGCCGGCGTCGACGACGCGACGTCGACCGGCGGCTCCCCGGACTGGATCATCACCCCCGCGACGTTGCGCGGCGGCCGCCGGATCGACTGCGGTCTGGCCGGCACCGTCATGCGATTCCTGCCGCCCGTCGCGGCGCTCGCCGGCGCCCCGGTCGCCTTCGACGGCGACGAGCACGCCCGCGTGCGCCCCATGGCCGCGATCATCGACGCGCTGCGTGACCTCGGCGTCACGGTCGAGGACGAAGGGAGAGGAACGCTCCCCTTCGTCGTGGACGGGCAGGGCTCCGTGCGTGGCGGCACGGTCGTGCTCGACGCCTCCGCGTCCAGCCAGTTCATCTCCGCGCTGCTGCTCGCCGGGTCGCGCTTCGACGAGGGCATCACCGTCGTGCACGACGGCAAGGCGCTGCCGTCGGTGCCCCACATCGAGATGACCGTCGAAACGCTGCGCGATGCCGGCGCCGCGGTCGACGACTCCGAGGCCAACACGTGGCGGGTCGAGCCGGGCGAGCTGCTGCCGCTCGACGTGACCGTCGAGCCCGACCTGTCCAATGCCGCGCCCTTCCTCGCCGCGGCCCTCGTCGCCGGCGGCTCGGTCTCCGTGCCCGACTGGCCCAAGCACACGACGCAGGCCGGCGACCGGATCCGCGACGTGCTCGAGCAGATGGGCGCAGAGGTGACGCGTGACGGACGCACGCTCACCGTGACCGGTGACGGTCGACCGCGCGGGATCGACATCGACCTGCACGACGCCGCCGAGCTCACCCCGGTCGTCGCGGCGCTCGCCGCCTGCGCCGAGGGCCGCTCGTACATCCGCGGCGTCGGGCACATCCGCGGCCACGAGACCGACCGGATCGCCGCGCTCTCCCGGGAGCTCGGTGGGCTGGGCGTCGGGGTCACCGAGCTCGAGGACGGGCTGCAGATCGACCCGGCACCGTTGCGCGCCAACACCTTCCACACCTACGCCGACCACCGCATGGTCATGGCCGCCGCCGTCCTGGCGCTGCGCGCGCCGGGCACCGTGGTCGAGGACCCGGGCACCGTCGGCAAGACGCTGCCCGAGTTCGTGCGGCTGTGGGAGTCGATGCTCACCACGGAGCGCTGATGGGCCGGCGCTGGGACGAGTCGGACGTGCGGGTGCGCCCCAACCGACGGGGCTCCCGGCCTCGCACCAAGGACCGCCCCAAGCACGAGGATGCCGTCATCGGGCGGGTGACCGCGGTCGACCGCGGCCGCTGGACGACGCTCGTGCCCGCCGGTGAGGGGCTGCCGGAGCGGGTCGTCATCGCCATGCGGGCGCGAGAGCTCGGGCGCTCGCCGGTCGTCGTGGGTGACCTCGTCGGCATGGTCGGCGACACCTCCGGCCGGCCCGACACCCTCGCGCGCATCGTGCGCATCGAGGAGCGCGAGACGGTGCTGCGGCGCACGGCCGACGACACCGACCCGGTCGAGCGGGTCATCGTCGCCAATGCCGACCAGCTCGTCGTCGTCGCGGCCCTGGCCGACCCTCCTCCGCGTCCGCGACTCATCGACCGCTGTCTCGTCGCGGCCTACGACGCCGGGATGGACCCCCTTCTCGTCCTGACGAAGTCCGACCTGGCCTCCGCCGAGGACTTCCTCGCCCAGTACGCACCCCTCGACGTGCCGCACGTCGTCACCTCGGTGATCACCGAGGGCGAGGGACTGGCCGAGTTGCGGCGCCGGCTCGCCGGGCGCTCGTCGGTGCTTGTCGGGCACTCGGGTGTCGGCAAGTCGACGCTCGTCAACGCGCTGTGCCCCGACGCCGACCGCGCGACCGGCCACGTCAACGAGGTGACCGGCCGTGGACGGCACACGTCGACGAGCGCGCTCGGGCTGCAGCTCGACGACGGGTGGATCATCGACACGCCGGGCATCCGGTCCTTCGGGCTGGCGCACGTCGAACCGGACCGGATCATCGAGCACTTCCCCGAGCTGACCGCCGGGACCGACGGCTGCCCGCGCGGCTGCTCGCACGACGAGGCCGAGTGCGCCCTCGACGCGTGGGTGGCCGCGGGCGAGGCCGGGCCGGGCGGCGAGCTGCGGCTGGACTCGCTGCGACGGCTGCTGCGGGCCCGGGGCGGCGAGGAGCACTGAGCGGGTACGTTGGCCGCCATGGCAACCTCCCCCTACGCCGATGACCTGCGCCTGGCGCACGTGCTGGCCGACCAGGTCGAGCGGATCACGATGTCGCGCTTCCAGGCCGACGATCTCGTCGTCGAGTCCAAGCCCGACCTGACCCCCGTCAGCGACGCCGACCGCTCGTGCGAGGAGGCCATCCGCGCGCAGCTGTCCCGCGCGCGAGGGCGCGACGCGGTGCTCGGTGAGGAGTTCGGCAACACCGGTGACTCGCAGCGCCGCTGGATCATCGACCCCATCGACGGGACGAAGAACTACGTCCGCGGCGTCCCGGTCTGGGCCACCCTCATCGGGCTCGTCGACGGCGAGGACTGCGTCGTCGGACTCGTCGCCGCCCCGGCCCTCGGCCGCCGGTGGTGGGCGGCGAAGGGCGCCGGCGCCTGGACCGGCCGCTCGCTCGCCCAGGCCAAGCAGATCGGGGTCTCGCGGGTCTCCCGGCTCGAGGACGCCTCGCTGTCGTACAGCTCACTCGAGGGCTGGCGCGAGACCGGGCGGGGCAGCCAGTTCCTCAACCTCACCTCGGACCTGTGGCGCACGCGGGCTTACGGGGACTTCTGGTCCTACATGCTCGTGGCCGAGGGCGCGGTCGACCTGGCCGCCGAGCCCGAGCTGGAGCTCTACGACATGGCCGCGCTCGTCGCGATCGTCGAGGAGGCCGGTGGGCGGTTCACCTCGCTGGAGGGCAAGCCCGGCCCGTGGGGCGGCAATGCGCTGGCGAGCAACGGGCTGCTGCACGACGAGGTGCTCGCTCGGCTCTGACTATTTTTCACGTCTCGTCTCGTGAATAATGGGGTCATGAGCATCGCGAGAGACCTCGAGGCCGAGCACCGCAGCATCGACGCGCTCCTGGAGCAGTTCGTCTCCGGGCTCGATGAGGAGGTGCGGCCCGGGCCCTTCCGCGACAGCGCGCGGGAGCTGCGGCAGCACATCCACGTCGAGGAGGCGCACCTCTTCCCGCCGCTGCGCGAGGCCGGGATCATCCCGCCCGTCCTGGTCATGCTGCGTGAGCACGGTCAGATCTGGACCGTGCTCGACGAGATCGACGCGCACCTCGACGACGAGCCGGACCCGGCCGAGCTGCGGCGCCTGTGCGAGATGCTCACCGACATGCTCGGTGCGCACAACGACAAGGAGGAGGCCATCCTCTACCGCGCCGCCGTCGAGGTCCTCGACCCGGTGGTCCAGGAGCAGATCAGCAACGCGATGGTCGACGACACGCTGCCCGACGGGTGGCGGTGTGAGATGGCCTAGCCCCCAGCCCAGCCAGCCCAGCCCAGGCCCCAGCCCCCAGCCCACAGCTCAGCCCAGGCCCGCTCAGCAGCCCGATGGTTGTGTGTTCAACTGGGACTGCTGGTGCATCTGATGGCCGAATCCGCCACCTCGTGCACCAGGAGTCCCTCCCGCCATCAGCGCCTGCGTCGGGCCCGGCGCCATTCCTCCGGAGAGACCAGGTGGTGCCCGGTCGCGACCATGCCGGCGAGCCACCCGACGGTGTCGTCCCAGCCCGTGAAGCACATGTCATACGTCAGACGGCTCGTCTGGTACCCGAGCCGGCTCGCGTTGAAGTCCCGGCCGCGGTCCTTTTCGTAGGACTTCTTGGCCGTGTGGTGCGCCTTGCTGTCGCACTCGACGATCCACCGCTCCCCCACGAGCAGGTCCACCCTCCCCACGCCCTCGATCTTCACCTGCGGTCGCACCGGCACCCGATCGAGCTGCAGCCGCAGGCGCACCTTGCTCTCCGTGCCGGACTCCGCGCGACCGTCGACGAGCGCCAGCACCCTCCTGACCTCCCTCGGTGCGCGCCGGGCGATGGCCGCCACCTCCGCCTCGTCGAGCTTGCCCAGATGGAGGGCGGAGTCGGCCAGGATCCCCACGTGGAGCGGGTCGAGGCACCGGCAGGCGTGCTCGAGCAGCAGCCCGGGCGAGGCGATGGGGTCCTCCTCCGGCCAGGCGCGGTGGAACCCGTGCGGGATCCACGCCGCCGGGATGTGGGATCCGCGCCTGGTGTAGACGTGCCGCCCGGCGCCCGGTGGCGTCCACAGGCCATGGTGTCGCGCTGCGACGAGGCACGTGGCGCGAGCTCCGCGACGCAACGGCCCGACGAAGGAGTCATCCGTCCCGGGCAGGGCATAGAACCGCCCCGCACGCTCGAGCCGCCCCGCAGCGACAGCCTCCGTGACCTCGCGGGCCGTGTGCCCGACCCGCACTTGTGAGTAGGTGTAGATCATCCAGCCAGTCCACCCGTCGCCCCGGCGACAGCCCAGACCCCGACGCGGACTGTGGATCAGGGCTGAGACCACCCGCACCCTGTGCACAAAAGGGACTCCTGGAGCATCTCGTGGCGGATTCCGCCACCAGATGCTCCAGGAGACCCCTTCGGCTACAGGTCAGTTCGGGACGACGGTCACCGGCCCCAGCCCGAGCGCCTCGACCTCGTCGCGGTAGAGCGAGGCATCGCCGACGACGACGATCGTGCGCTCCTGCGAGACGTGCTCGCGCCACGCGGCGTCGAGGTCGGCCGGGGTCAGCTGCCGCATCGCGGCGATGACGTCGCTGGTGAAGGTCAGCGGCAGGTGGTCCCCCGCCAGCCCGCTCGTCTCGTCGGCGATGGCATCGGCGGTGTCATAGCGACCGGGTGCGGTGAGCGTCATGAAGTCCACACCGGCCCGGGCCTCCTCCGCGGTGATCCCCTCGCCGACGCCGGCGAGGATCTCGGTGAGCAGCCGCAGCGAGTCGACCGTGGAGTCCGCACGCACCGACCCGGAGACGGTGAAGGCCGACCCGACCTGCCGCGGCCGGAACCCCGCCCGGATGCCGTAGGTGTAGCCCTTGTCCTCGCGCAGCACCTCGTCGATGCGGGCATTGGGCGCACCGCCGATGACGTACGCCAGGACGGGGAAGGGGGCCCAGCCCGAGTCGACCCTCCGGTCGGGTCCGGGGCTGCCGATGAGGATCTCCGACTGCACCGAGCCGGGCCGGTCGACGAGCACCACGCGGGCGGCGTCAGCGGCGCGGGGCGCCGGAGCCGGCTCCACGGGCATCGTGCGCCCGCTGGTCGTCCAGGCGCCGATCGATCCGGCGAGCAGCGCGTCGACGTCGACCCCGGTGAGGTCACCGGCGACGACGACCGACGCGCCCTCGGGGTGCACGTGGGCGGTGTGGAAGCCCACGACGTCGTCACGCGTGATCGCGGCGACCGACTCGGCGGTGCCCGACCCGGGACGCGAGGCGCGGTTGTCGGCGTCGTAGTAGGTGGCGGCCCACTCCTTGAGCGCCCGCCGCCCGGCGGAGGCCCGCTCCTGCTCGATCTCGGCCAGGCGGGTACGCCGCAGGCGCGCCACCTCGCCCTCCTCGAAGGCCGGCTCGCGCAGGCACTCGGTGAGCAGGTCGAGCGCCTCGGCGAGGTTGCGCTGCGGCACGTCCATGTCCATGCCGAGGGAGGCCTCACTCATGCCGGCGCCGATCGCGATGCCGCGCCGCTCGAGCAGCTCGGACAGCTCACGCTGGCCGTGGGTGCGCGTGCCCTCGTCGAGCAGGCGAGCCATGATCCAGGCCACGCCCTCGACCTCGCGCGGCTCGTGGCGCAGCGCGGCCGGCACGGTCACCCGCACCGAGATGACGTACTGTCCGGGCACGTCGTGCACCAGGGCCCGGACGCCGTTGGGCAGCGTCAGCTCACGGGGCTGGGGAAAGCTCCACTCCCCCGGCGGGACGACCTCGGGTCGCGGCTGGACGTGGCTGGTGTCGGTGCTCATGCGACCTCCTGCGACTGGGTCGCGCGGTAGACGACGGCGGCCCGGCTGCGGGGGCGCAGCCAGCGATCGGCGGCCGCGCGCACCTCGTCGACGGTCACCTCGGCCAGCTGGTCGAGGAAGGTGTTGACGTACTCCGGGTCGTCGTGGAGGCAGGTGTAGTGGCCGATGACATCGGCCCGCTCGTCCTTGGCCGCCAGAGCCGAGAGCCAGCCGCGCTCGGCCTGCGCGCGCACGGCCTCCATCTGCGCGGGCGTCGGCCCCTCGTCGGCGAAGGCGTCGAGCTCTGCGCAGATGCGCTCCTCGAGCGCGTCGGTGTCGACCCCGTCGGCGACGTCGGCGACGACGAGCCCCAGCGAGACGCCGTCGACGAAGCCCATCGCCCCGACGTCGACGCTGTTGGCCAGCTGCTCCTCGCGCACGAGGCTCTGCTCCAACGGCGAGAAGCTCAATCCACCGAGGCAGTCGAGCGCCATCGAGGCGGCGAGGAACTCGCGACGGGTGTCGCCCCCTTCGGCAGGCAGACGGAAGGCGAGGTGGATGCGGTCATTGGGCACCTCGTCCTCGACCTCGACGCGGGCCGGCTCCGCCAGCGGCGGCAGCGGGTCGACGGGACCACGGCGCGGGGCGGCCCGGTGGGTGATGTGCCCGAAGTAGCGCTCGACGAGCTCGAAGGCGCGCTCCGCCGTCACGTCGCCGACGATCGTCAGGACCGTGTTGTCCGGCGCGTAGTGGGCGGTGAAGAAGTCGTGCACGTCCTGCACCGACGCGGCGTCGAGGTCCTCCATCGAGCCGATCGTCGAGTGGTGGTACGGGTGCCCCTCGGGGAAGACCGTCGCGTAGACCGTCGACAGCGCCTGGCCGTACGGCTGGTTGTCGTAGCGCTGACGCTTCTCCTCCTTGACCACGTCACGCTGGTTGTCGAGGTTGTCCTGCGTGACCGCCGCGAGCAGGTTGGCGTGCCGGTCGGCCTCGAGCCACAGCGCCAGCTCGAGCGCGCCCGAGGGGATCGTCTCGAAGTAGTTGGTCCGGTCGAACCACGTCGTCGCGTTGAGCCGGCCACCGACCCCCATGAGCGCCTGGAAGTGCTCGCCGTTGGCGACGTTGGCGCTGCCCTGGAACATCAGGTGCTCGAAGAGATGGGCGAAGCCCGTCCTCCCCGGCTCCTCGTGGCGTGACCCGACGCCGACCCATAGGTTGACCGTGACGGTCGGCGTCGTGTGGTCGGGCTGCACGACGACGCGCAGCCCGTTGGGCAGGGTGTGCTCCTCGAGGGTGAAGTGCATGCCCGCACCCTACGACGCGTTGCGGCTCTCCTCGGCGTCGCGTCGCTCGTCGGCCTCGAGCTGCTCCTGGTGCCCGCGGCGCGGCAGCTCGGGGTAGGCATTGGGACCGAGGTCCTCCATGGCCCGCCGCGCGAAGACCTGCTGCATCGTCGTGGCCCGCTCGTTGCGGTTGTTGCCGACGAAGGTGATGATCCAGTTGAGCAGGGTCGAGATGCGGTTCTTGAAGCCGACCATCGCCATGAGGTGCACGGCCAGCCACGCGAGCCAGGCGATGAAGCCGGTGAGCTTGATCTTGCCGATGCTCGCGACGGCGGAGTACTTCGAGATCGTCGCCATCGAGCCCTTGTCCTTGTAGACGAAGGGGGCCTGGGGCTCCTTGCCCTCGAGCCGGCCGACGATCTCCTTGGCCGCGTAGCGACCGCCCTGGATCGCCAGCTGGGCGACACCCGGGTAGCCCTTGAGGTTGATCATGTCGCCGATGACGAAGATCTCGGGGTGGCCCTTGAGGGTCAGGTCCTCCTCGACGTGGACGCGCCCGGCGCGGTCGACCTCGGCGCCGGTCTTGTCCGCAAGCATCTTGCCGAGCGGGGACGCGGCGACGCCGGCGGCCCAGACCTTGGTCATCGACTCGATGCGCTTGGTGGTGCCGTCCTTGTACTTCACGTCGAGGCCGGTGCCGTCGACGTTGGTCACCATCGCGCCGAGCTGGACCTCGACGCCGCGCTTCTCGAGGCTCGCGCGGGTCTTGCCGCCGAGGCGGTCACCGAAGGTCGGCAGCACGAGGTCGGCGCCGTCGAGCAGGACGACGCGGGCGTCGCGCGGGTTGATGTGGCGGAACTCGTGAGTCAGCGTCTTGTGCGAGAGCTCGGCGATCTGGCCGGCCATCTCGACACCGGTCGGGCCGGCGCCGACGACGACGAAGGTGAGCAGCCGCTCGCGGTCCTCGGGGTCGAGCGTGGTCTCGGCGAGCTCGAAGGCGCCGAAGATCCGGCCGCGCAGCTCGAGCGCGTTGTCGATGTCCTTCATGCCCGGCGCGTAGCGGGCGAAGTGGTCGTTGCCGAAGTACGACTGACCGGCGCCGGCGGCGACGATGAGGCTGTCGTAGGGGGTGACCGTCTCGTGGTTGAGCGAGTACGAGGTGACGGTGCGCTGCTCGACGTCGATGTCGTGGACGTCGCCGAGGATGGTGCGCACGTTCTTGTCGCGGGCGAGGATGTCGCGGGTGGTCGGGGCGATGTCGCCCTCGGAGAGGATGCCCGTCGCCACCTGGTACAGCAGCGGCTGGAAGAGGTGGTGGCTGGTCCGCGAGATGAGGGTGACCTCGACGTCCTTGCCGCTCAGGGCCTTGGCGGCGAAGAGGCCGCCGAAGCCGGATCCGATGATGACGACACGGTGCTTGCCAGAGGTAGCGCTCACGTCTCCCATTGTGGCCCACCCCTTGACGTGGGCGAAATCCTCGGCTGTTCCTCTGGTCACAGAGGGCCGATCCGTGTTAAGGGCACGCTGGTCGACCCCCGCTGGTCGAGGTGCGAGCGCCCCCGGGCGCGAGCCTCGAGACTGCAACGCAGGTCGAGGTGCGACGAGCCCCAGCGAGGAGCCTCGAGACCCCCGCCCTATAAGACGACCAACCCCAGCGCGCTGGCGCCGATGACGACCGCCCACGCCGGCACCCGCCACACCGCGAGCGCAACGAAGGCGATCGCGGCGACGACGAAGGAGCGCTCCCCCGTGATCCCCTGCGTGAAGACCGGGTCGTAGAGCGCCGCGGCGAGCAGGCCGACGACCGCCGCACCGGCGCCGGCGAGCGCCCGCCGCGCCCGGGCCGAGCCGCGCAGCGACTCCCAGAACGGCAGTCCCCCCACGACGAGCAGGGCCGAAGGGAGGAAGATCGCGAGCAGCGCGACGAGCGAGCCGAGCACCGGGCTCTGCCCCGGCATGAGCGCGCCGAGGTAGGCGGAGAAGGTGAACAGCGGCCCCGGCACGGCCTGCGCGGCGCCGTAGCCGGCGAGGAAGTCGCCATGGCTGACCAGCCCCTGCCCGACCGTCTCGGCCTCGAGCAGCGGCAGCACGACGTGCCCGCCGCCGAAGACGAGCGACCCGGCCCTGTAGAACCCGTCGACGAGTCCGAGCGTCGGGTCGTCGACGAGCGCGGCGGCGATGGGCAGGGAGACCAGCAGGGCGGCGAAGACCGCCAGGGCCGCCGCGGCCGTACGACGACGGACGGGAACGCCCCCTTCGTCGTCGTGGTCGGGGGTGTCGGCGGTCAACCAGAGGAGCCCGGCCAGCCCGCCGAGGACGATCGCGGCGACCTGGCTCGCGGCCGAAGGGAGGAGCAGCACGACGGCGAGCGCGACGACGGCGATGCCGGCCCGGCGCGGCCCGACGGCGAGCTTGCCCGCCATGCCGAGCACCGCATGGGCGACGACCGCCACGGCAGCGGCCTTGAGTCCGAGGAGCCAGCTCTCGTCCCCGGAGACCCCGATCGCCTGCGCGCCGAGCGCAAAGCCGAGCATGAGCAGGGCCGAAGGGAGGGTGAACCCGACCCACGCCGCCGCCATCCCGAGGTAGCCGGCGCGGCGCAACCCGATCGCCATGCCGACCTGGCTCGAGGCGGGCCCGGGGAGGAACTGGCAGAGCGCGACGAGGTCCGCGTAGGCCTGCTCGGTGAGCCAGCGGCGGCGCTCGACGAAGTCTTCGCGGAAGTAGCCCAGGTGCGCCACCGGTCCCCCGAAGCTCGTCAGCCCGAGGAGCAGGAAGACCCTGAAGACCTCTCCGACACCGCGCACGCCCACATCCTTATCGACCGGGCCCCCGCTGGATGAGGTGTGAGGCCCCCTGCGGCCGAGCCTCGAAGCCCTGCCGCGCGAGAGCATGACCCACCCTGGTGAACAACGGGTGCCGTCAGAGGTCGAGCTCCAGGCGCGCGCAGGTCGGTCGGGAGACGCAGATCATCATCTCCGCCATGGCGGCCTGTTCCTTCTTGGTCAGGACGAGGTCGCGGTGGTCGACGGTGCCCTCGAGGATGGGGGTCACGCACGAGCCGCAGATCCCCTCGCGGCAGTCGTTCTCGACGTCGATGCCGAGGGCGAGCGCCTTCTCCAGGATGTTGTCCTCGGGCGCCAGTCGCAGCGTGTGGCCGGAGCGGGCGAGGACGAGCTCGTAGTCGTCGGCGTCCAGGCTCGCGCCGACCCGGGGCTCGAGGCCCTTGGTGGTGAAGAGCTCGAACCGCACGACGTCCTGGTCGGCCCCGTGGATGGCCTCGGCAGCGGCCTGCACGGCCTGCAGCAGACCGAGTGGGCCGCAGACGTAGACCAGCCCGCCGTCGGGCAGATCGCGCACGATCGTCTCGAGGTCCGCCCGGCCCTGGGTGTCCTCGGCGAGGAAGGAGACCCGGTCACCCAGCCGGTCGAGCCGCTGGCAGAAGGCCATCGACGCCCGGGTGCGTCCGCCGTAGGTGAGGTGGAAGGGCTTGTCCTCGCGGGCGAGGTGCTCGGCCATCGCCATCATCGGCGTGATGCCGATGCCGCCGGCGATGATGGCCCTGCACGACTCCGTGCAGGAGACCGTCCAGCTCGGCCTGCCGGCCGGCGGACAGGTCGTGTACGTGGAGCGGTTCGACGCGGGTTCTCTCCCCTGCGAGGCGAGCGGCGAGTGGATGCGCAAGGTGAGCGGCTTCGCCTCGAGCTCCGGTCGGGTGCTCGCCGCCTTCGACCCCGAGATCGCCGAGGCGACCCTCGCCCTGCCACGCATCCGCTACACCGCTCGCACGATCACCGACACCGTCCGACTGCAGCAGGTCCTCGCCCGGGCCCGCGCCGACGGCTGGGTCTGGACGAGCGAGGAGCGCGCGGTCGGGCTCTCCTCGATGTCGGCGCCCGTCTTCGACGCCCACGGCCAGGTCGTCGCAGCCGTCTCGATCGTCGGCCGCACCCGCTCCCTCACCGGCACACGCGGAGAGTTCATCCTGCGCAACCTCGTGGTGAGCGCCAAGCGGATCACCCAGGACTTCACCGCCTTCGGCGAGGGGTGAGCCCTACCCTCGCGGGGTGGACATCATGTGGCACCGACGTGTGCCGAGGAGCTCGCGCGGCACGCGTGTCGAGGGAGACGCAGCCCTGCGCGCCCACGCGGCACGTTGGTCGAGCCTCGAGACCACCGACCCCGTCCGCACCGGCCGCCACTGCCCCACCTGCGGCTCCGACTCGCATGGCCGGCCATGGGTCCGCCTGCCCGACGGGACCAGCCCCCACGTGAGCCTCTCCCGTTGCGGCGACCACCTCGTCACGGTCATCGCCGACCACCCGGTGGGCGTGGACGTCGAGTCGATCGCAGCGGTGAACGCCCGCTGGGACCCAGCCCTGGTCCTCCACCCCGGCGAGCTCGACGCGCATCTCCCCGGGCAAATGCGCGCCCAGGCCCCCACCTCCGCGCATTTCCCCGGGCACATGCGCGTTCAGGCGCCCACCTCCGCGCATCTCCCCGGGGAAATGCGCGTCTCGGAGCAGCGGGCGGCGGCGTGGTGCCGCAAGGAGGCGATCCTCAAGGCGCTCGGCACGGGCCTGGCCACACCGATGAGCGAGATCCGGGTCGCCGACTGGGAGGTGGCCGACATCCCTGCGCCACACGACTGCTGGGCCAGCACGGCGATCATCCGTCAGACCGGCAGCGGGGGCAGTGCGACGGCGTAGAGCCACCGCTCGAAGAGGTCCCGCAGCTGAAGTCCCGTCACGCGCTCGGCGTGCTCGATGAACATCTCGGTCGTGACATTGGCGTGCCGCATCGCCGCGGTCCAGGTCTGCAGCACCTCGAAGAACGCGTGGTCGCCGATCCGGCAGCGCAGCGCGTGCAGCGTCAGCGCCCCGCGCTTGTAGACCCGGTCGTCGAACATCAGGTCCGGCCCGGGATCCCCGAGGAGCAGCTCGTCACCGTCGTCGGTGCGCACCCGCTCGTGGTGCACCTCGGCGCGCTCGCCGACGGTCATCAGGCCGATACGCTCCGACCACAGCCACTCGGAGTAGCAGGCGAATCCCTCGTGCAGCCAGATGTCGCGCCAGTGGGTCAGCGTCACCGAGTTGCCCCACCACTGGTGGCTCAGCTCGTGGGCGACGAGCCGGATGCACTCCCAGTCGTCACGCATGAAGTTGCGACCGAAGGTCGACAGCCCCTGCGACTCGAGCGGGATCTCCAGGTCGTCGTCGGTGATGACGGCCGTGTACGACGCGAAGGGGTAGTCCCCGAAGAGCTCCGCGTAGAACCCGAGCATCTGCGGCTGCAGGCCGAAGGCCGCCTCGAAGCCCTCCCGCGGCCGGTCCACCGGGGCCACGACGCGGACGGGGACGGGGCCCCCTTCCTGCTCGATGACCTCGTACCGGCCGATCTGCACGGTGGCGAGGTAGGTCGCCATCGGGTCGTCCTGGCGGTAGGTCCACGTCGTGCTCTGCCCGCGGGTGCTGCGGTCGGCGAGCTCACCGGCGACGGCGACGTGGTACCCCTTCGCCGTCGTGAGCGCGATGTCGTACGTCGCCTTGTTGTCCGGGCGGTCGTTGCACGGGAACCATGACGGCGAGCCGTGCGGCTGGGCCGCGACGAGGACCCCGTCCTCGAGCTCCTCCCAGCCGGCCTCGCCGAGCCGGCGGCTGCGGATCTGCTTCGGGGTGCCCGAGTAACGCACCGCGACCTCGAAGCCGTCGCCCTGCTCGACCGTGCGCCCGAGCGTCACCGCCAGACGTTCGGAGCGGTGGGTGTACTTGATGGCGGCGCCGTCGACCTGGACGCGAGCGACCTTGAGTGCGTGCAGGTCCAGCTCGATGCGGGAGACGTCCTCGAGGGCGCGGCAGCGCAGGACCGCCTCACCGGAGAGCCGGTTGCCCGCGATCTTGTAGTCGAGCACCAGGTCGTAGTGCTCCACGTCGAAGCTCGCATCACCGTGCCCGGGGACGTACTCGTCCGTGCCGTGCCGCCTCACTCTTCGTCCTCCCAGGGTCCGATCGGGTTGCCGATCCATCGCGTCCGTGACGGTACGCCCTCTCCCCGCATGACGAGGGAGGCGGGCCCGACGGTCGCGTGCCGTCCGATGCTGGACGAAGGGAGGATGACGCTGTTGGGGCCCAGCGTCGCCCCCGCGTCGAGCACGACGGTGTCCATGCTGAGGACCCGGTCGTGGAAGAGGTGGGTCTGCACGACGCACCCGTGGTTGACGGTCGCGCCGTCGCCGAGATGGACGAGGTCGCTCTCGGGGAGCCAGTAGGTGTCGCACCAGACGCCCGCGCCGACCTTGCTGCCCATGAGGCGCAGCCACGCGTTGAGGGCCGGGGTGCCGGCGGTGATCCGGGTGAACCACGGCGCGGCGAGCATCTCGGTGAAGGTGTCGGCGAGCTCGTTGCGCCAGACGAAGTGGGTCCACAGCTCGTGCTCGCCCTCGCGGTGGCGGCCGACGAGCAGCCACTTGGCGGCGAGCGTGATGCCGGCTGCGACGTGGCTGCCGACGATGAGCACCGGGCCGGCGAGCAGCACTGCGGCCCAGACCGATCGGTCGAGCAGCGCGAGGAGGGCGACGGCGACGGCGACGTGGAGGCCGACGGAGCACCACAGCGGGACGACGCGACACAACTCGACGAGGGCTCGCAGGACCTGCAGCTGCGTCGACGGGTCGTAGGTGCGGCTGGAGTCCTGCTCCTCGGCGGTGCGGCGCAGCTTGCGTGGGGGCGAGCCGATGTACGACGCGCCGGCCTTGGCCTTGCCGCGGCGGGGTGCCGCCGAGAGCACGGCGACGAGCGAGCGCTTGGGCACCCGGCGTCCGGGGGCGAGCATGCCGGAGTTGCCGACGAAGGAGCGCTTGCCGACCTTGACCCGCTCGACGCGGATCCAGCCGCCGCCGAGCTCGTAGGAGCCGATCATCGTGTCGTCGGCGAGGAAGGCGTGGTCGCCCACCCGGACGAGCTTGGGGATGAGCAGGACCGTCGAGGCCTCGACGCCGGTGCCGACGCGGGCGCCGAGCAGCCGCAACCACGTCGGGGTGAAGGCGCTGGAGTAGATCGGGAAGAGCCAGTCGCGGGCCTCGTCGAGCAGGCGGACGGTCCCCCAGATCGCCAGGCCGGGGCCGGAGCGGACCGGGTAGTGGCCGGGGCTGATCGCGGTGCCGAGCAGGCGGGTCAGCGCGAGCACGAGCAGCGCCAGCACGACGAAGCCGACGACCGCTGCGACCGGCATCCACGGCAGGGCCGCGACGAGGGCTGCGCCGAGGCTCTCGCTGTCGACGACGGCCGGCCACAGGACGGCCGCACCGGCGAGGACGGACAGCCCGGGCAGCGCGGCGATGAGCACGCCGAGGAGGCCGTAGCCGACGAGCCACCCTGCCGGGGCGGGCGCCTCCTCGTCCGACCACGGGCCGCGGGCCTGCGACTGGCGCTCGGCGGGCGACCCTGACCAGAACTCGCTCTCGGGCACCGTGCCCATGACGTGCGAGCCGGGGGCGACCTCGGCGGCGCGCCCGATGACGGCACCGGGCGAGATGGTGCTGCGGGCGCCGATGCGCGCCTTGGCGCCGATGGTGATCGGGCCGACGTGCACGACGTCGCCGTCGATCCAGTGGCCGAGCAGATCAACCTCGGGCTCGACCGTCGCGCCGGCGCCGATGTCAAGCCACCCGGTGACCGGGGGCAGGGCGTGCAGGTCGACCCCCTTGCCGACCTTGGCACCGAGCAGCCTTGCGTACCAACGGAACCAGACCGCGCCCGACAGTGAGGCAGCGGCGAGCTCGTCCTGGATGCGCGCGGCGAGCCACAGGCGCAGGTGCACCTTGCCCCCACGCGGGTGGGCGCCGGGAGTGACCCCGCGGAGCACGAGTCGGGCGAGGACCGCGGCCAGGGCCATGCGTCCCGGGCTGAGGATGAAGACCGCCGTCGCGAGGACGACGAGCCAGAGGGGGAAGGTGGGCAGCCACTCCAGCACCTGGTGGCCGATGGTCGAGCCGAGCATGAGCCAGGCGACCCACCGCAGACCCGCCAGGGCGCGAAGGGGGATCATCCCGAACAGCTGCGCCACCTGGGTCCGCGTCCGGATGGGTCGGACCTTGCGGTCCGAGACGACCATGGTCGACGCGGCGGCCGACTCCTCGAGCCAGGCCGACAGGTCGCCGAGCGTGGGGTGCGCGTAGAGGTCGCCGACGGTGGTCTCCGGGGCGCGCTCACGCAGGCGGCTGACGACCTGGGCGGCGGTGAGCGAGCCACCGCCGAGGTCGAAGAAGTCGTCGCTCGGGTCGCTGACGTCGGCGCCGATGATCTCGGCCCACAGGGCGGCGACCCACTGCTCGGTCTCGCCGAGCTCCCCCTTCGTCGTCGTGTCGGTGGAGGTCGGCAGCGGCCACGGCAGCGCATCGCGGTCGACCTTGCCCGAGGTGCGGGTCGGCAGCTCGTCGACGACGGCGAGCCGTGGGACGAGGGCTGCGGGCATCCGCTCGCGCAGCAGGTCGCGGGCGCGTCCGGCGTCGAACTGCTCGTCGGTCGTCAGGTACCCGACGAGCAGCTTGTTGCCCGCTTGGGTCGAGCGCACGGCCGCCGCGGCCGACACGACGCCGGGCACGCGCAGGAGCTGCTCGTCGATCTCGCCGAGCTCGATGCGCCGGCCGCCGAGCTTGATCTGGTCGTCGGCGCGACCGGCGAAGACGAGGCCGAGCGGGTCATTGCGCACGACGTCGCCGGAGCGGTAGGCGCGGTCCCAGCCGAGGGTGGGCATGGGCGCGTACTTCTCGGCGTCCTTGGCGGGATCGAGGTAGCGGGCCAGACCGACGCCTCCGATGATCAGCTCGCCGGACTCCCCTTCGCCGACGGGGTGGCCCTCCTTGTCGACGACGGCGAGGTCCCAGCCGTCGAGGGGCAGGCCGATGCGCACCGGGTCGGAGCCGTCGAGCATCGCGCCGCAGGCGACGACGGTGGCCTCGGTGGGGCCGTAGGTGTTCCACACCTCGCGGCCCTCGCGCTGCAGGCGCGAGGCGAGCTCGGGCGGGCACGCCTCGCCGCCCATGATGAGCAGCCGCACCTTGTCCAGGGAGCTCGGCGGCCACAGCGCCACGAGCGTCGGGACGGTCGAGACGATGGTGATCTCGTTGGCCACGAGCCACGGGCCGACGTCGACGCCGGAGCGCACGAGCGAGCGCGGCGCGGGCACGAGGCAGGCGCCGTAGGCCCAGGCCAGCCACATCTCCTCGCAGCTGGCGTCGAAGGCCACGGACAGGCCCGCCATGACCCGGTCCCCCGGCCCGATCGGGTCGTCGACGAGGAACATGCGCGACTCCGCGTCGACGAAGGCGGCCGCGTTGCGGTGGGTGACGGCCACCCCCTTCGGCTTGCCCGTGGAGCCGGAGGTGAAGATCACCCAGGCGTCGTCGCTCGTCGCCGGCGAGGTCGGCTCGATCGACGGGCGCCCCTGTCCTGTAACGGTGGTCGAGATGACGAGCTCGTTGCCGACGATCGCGACGGCCGACGACTCCTCGAAGACCACCCGCGCCCGCTCGTCCGGGTCGTCCGCGTCGACGGGCACGTACGCCGCGCCCGCGAGGATGATGCCGATGATCGCGACGTAGAGGTCGGTCGAGCCCGAGCGGATGCGCACGCCGACCTTGTCCCCCGGCCCGATGCCCAGGTCGGCGAGCTGCTCGGCCAGGGCCGACGCGGCCTCGGCCAGCTCGGA
This sequence comes from Janibacter anophelis NBRC 107843, assembly GCF_001570945.1. Taxonomy (GTDB): domain Bacteria; phylum Actinomycetota; class Actinomycetes; order Actinomycetales; family Dermatophilaceae; genus Janibacter; species Janibacter anophelis. The sequence continues at coordinate 433 of NZ_BCSQ01000062.1, read as the reverse complement.
GTAGGTGAGCATCTCCTGCCCGCTGTCGACGGCCGAAGCGTCCGGGTGCGCCTCGACGACGCCCATAAAGATGTCGACGAGGGTGCGCGGAGCCGGCGCCCGATCACCCGCGAGGAGCGAGGGCAGGAGCGAAGGGGAGGTCACGGGGGGGATGATCCCCGATCCAGGTGAACACTCGGCGGCGCCACCCCGCAGACAGGCCCGGAGGAACGGTCCCTGAGGTGCGACGAAGGAGCCTCGAAGGGCCACGCCCACGCCCGAGCCCACCCGTTGGTCGAGGTGCGAGGGCGTCCGAGCCTCGAGACAACTCGTTGGTCGAGGTGCGAGTTCGCGCAGCGAGCGAAGCCTCGAGACAACTCGTTGGTCGAGGTGCGAGGGCGTCCGCGCCCGAGCCTCGAGACAACTCGTTGGTCGAGGTGCGAGGGCGTCCGCG
>NZ_BCSQ01000061.1 GCF_001570945.1 Janibacter anophelis NBRC 107843 | reverse complement strand
GAGCGGATGACCGGCCTCGAACCGGCGACCTCAACCTTGGCAAGGTTGCGCTCTACCAACTGAGCTACATCCGCACTCGCGGTCCGCATCGCTGCTGACCGCGCTGGGCGAGATTAGCCCACTCCGGCACCAGAATCCAAACCGACGGTGAACAGCGCCCCTGCCGCGGCCTCCGGCCCCGCCCGTAGGGTGCCGTCATGCCCACCCACGAGGTCACCAACCAGGTCCCGCCGTACGGCGGGCACGACGTCTTCAGCAGCGACCCCGTCCTCACCGAGGGCGTGCAGCGCTGGGTCCCCGAGGGCCGGCGCGAGGCTGCCGTCGCAGAGCTGACGCAGCTGGGTGGCCTCGCCGGGTCGGAGCGGGCCGAGCGGTGGGCCGACCTCGCCCAGCGCAACACCCCTCGGCTCGTCACCCACGACCGGTGGGGCCACCGCGTCGACGAGGTCGAGTTCGACCCCGCGTGGCACGAGCTGATGCGCGTGGCCGCCGGCGCGGGGCTGACCGCCGTCCCGTGGACGCAGCCGGAGGGCACCGGCGCCCAGGTGCGCCGCGCCGCCGGGTTCGTCACGTGGAGCCAGGTCGAGCCGGGACACATCTGCCCCATCACCATGACCAACGCGGCGGTCCCCGCCCTTCGCCACTCCCCCGAGCTCGCCGCTCGCTGGACGCCGAAGCTGGCCTCCCGCGAGTACGACTTCGGGCTGCGCGAGGCGCAGACCAAGGCCGGCGCGATCGCCGGCATGGGGATGACGGAGAAGCAGGGCGGCTCCGACGTGCGCGCCAACTCCACCCTCGCCGTCCGCACGCCCGGCGGACCGCTCACGGGCGAGAGCTACCGGCTCACCGGGCACAAGTGGTTCTGCTCCGCGCCGATGAGCGATGTCTTCCTCGTGCTCGCCAAGACCGCAGAGGACGCGGCGCCGAGCTGCTTCCTCGTCCCGCGCGTCCTCGAGGACGGGACGCGCAACCCCTTCGCCCTGCAGCGTCTGAAGGACAAGCTCGGGGACCGCTCCAACGCCTCCTCCGAGATCGAGCTGGACGGCACGTGGGGCGCGCTCGTCGGCGAGGAGGGAAGGGGGGTCCGCACGATCATCGACATGGTCTCGGCGACCCGGCTGGACTGCGTCCTCGGCTCCGCCGCCACGATGCGCGCGGCGCTGACCCGGGCGGTGCACCACACGAGCCACCGGCGTGCCTTCGGTGTCGTGCTCGTCGACCAGCCGCTCATGCGCAATGTCCTCACCGACCTGGCGCTGGAGTCCGAGGCGGCCACCCTGCTCGGGCTGCGGCTGGCGCACGCGCTCGACGAGGGCGACACGGAGCTGACCCGGCTGGGCGTCGCCGTCGGCAAGTACTGGGTGTGCAAGCGCACCTCCCCCTTCGTCGCGGAGGCGCTGGAGTGCCTCGGCGGCAACGGCTACGTCGAGGAGCACGGGATGGCCCGCCTCTACCGCCAGGCGCCGCTGAACTCGATCTGGGAGGGCTCGGGCAATGTCAACGCGCTCGACGTCCTGCGGGCGATCTCCCGGGAGCCGGCCTCGCTCATGGCGCTGCTCAAGGAGGCCTCCGTCGCGCGCGGACGGCTGCCGGTCCTCGACACGGCGCTGGACGACCTGGAGCGCGACTGCGCAGGCCTGGGGGCGCTCGACGGCGCCGAGGTCGCGGCCGGCGCTCGGCGGCTCGTGGAGCGGCTGGCCCTGACGCTGCAGGCGAGCCTGATGGTGCTGCACTCCCCCACCGACCTGGCCGAGGCCTTCGTCGCGTCACGGCTGGGTGGGTCGAAGGGAGAGAGCTTCGGCACCCTCGACCCCGGCTTGGTCACGCTCGCCGGGCGCACTGCGATCGGCCGGGCCGCCCCCTTCGTCCGCTGACGCCACTCGCGCGCATTTCCCCGGGCAGATGCGCGAGTTCCCGCGTACGTGCCCGGACACAGGCCCAAGACCGCGCATTTCCCCGGGGACATGCGCGGTCTTGTCGTCGAGAGACGTCATTGCCACAGGGCAATGCGGTCTCCTCAGCTCTCGGCGAGGCGCGCCTGCTGCTCCTTGACGTCGAAGTCCGCCTTCGGCCACTGCGGGTCGAGCTGCTCGAGGTGCTCCTTGAGCAGGTTCATCACCGCCAGGCGCGCGTACCACTTGCGGTCCGCGGGCACGACGTACCACGGCGCGTCGTCGGTCGAGCACTTGTCGATCACGGCTTGGTAGGCCTCCTGGTAGGCGTCCCAGTGCTCGCGCTCGTCGATGTCGCCGGGGTTGAACTTCCAGTGCTTGTCGGGGCGCTCGAGCCGCTCGGTGAGCCGCTCCTTCTGCTCGTCCTTGCTGACGTGCAGCATCACCTTGATGATCGTCGTCCCCTTGTCGACGACGCCCTCCTCGAAGGTGTTGATCTGCCCGTACCGACGAGACCACTGCGCCCGCGGCACGAGGTCATGGACGCGCACGATGAGCACGTCTTCGTAGTGGCTGCGGTCGAAGACGCCGATCATCCCCGGGCTCGGCAGCGCGTTGCGGATGCGCCAGAGGAAGGGGTGCTTCTTCTCCTCCGCCGTCGGGGCCTTGAAGCTCGTGATCTCGACGCCCTGCGGGTCCACGGCACCGACGACGTGGCGCATGATCCCGCCCTTGCCGGAGGTGTCCATGCCCTGCACGACGAGCAGCACGCTGCGCTCACCGCCCGAGCGGGACTCGGCGAAGAGCCGCTCCTGCAGCTCGGAGACCGGCTCGGTGAGGTCGGCCAGCGCCTCCTGCCCCGCGGCCTTGTCGCCGTCGAAGCTGGGCGTGCTGCGCGGGTCGATCGCGGAGATGTCCGTGCCCGGGCCGGCGCGCAGGGCGTCGGCGAAGGGGGTGTCGGACTTCTTCGACTTCTTGCCGTCCTTCTTGTCCTTGGCCATGCCCGGCATCATGTCAGCCCCGAGGTCCGTGCGGCAGACTCCCGACCATGCGGCTTCTCATGGCGGACGACGCCCCCTTCGCCCCCGAGCCGGGCGCCACGATCGGCGACGAGCAGATCGACGCGCTGTACGCGAGCAGTGACCCGGTGCTGCGGCTGAACTTCGTCGCGACGCTCGACGGCGCCGCCACCGGCGCCGACGGGGTGTCCGGGTCGATCAACTCCGAGGCCGACCACCGGGGCTTCGCCGCGATGCGCCGCGCCGCGGACGTGCTCCTGGTCGGGGCCGGCACGGTGCGGGCCGAGGAGTACGGTCCGGCGCGCACGCCGATGGTCGTCGTCTCGCGGCGAGGGCATCGGCCGGAGTCGGTCCGGGGCAAGGACGGCGTGGTGCTCGCGACGACCCGCGCCTCGGGCGCGGTGGAGGACGAGGCGACGTGGCTGTGCGGCGAGGACGAGGTGGACCTGGGCGCGGTCGTCGAGCGCGCTCGCGCGGCCTTCGGTCCCCACGTGCTGTGCGAAGGGGGTCCCACGCTCGCTGCCGAGCTGGTCACCACGGGCCTCGTCGACGAGCTGGGTCTGTCGTGGACGCCCCACCTGGTCGGTGGTGGCCGGCAGGCGCACCCGCGGATCCTCGACGGCGCCGACGTTGACGTGGACCTGACCTGTCGTCACCTGCTCGAGGAGGACGGCACGCTGCTCGGCCTCTGGCGGGTCAGCGCACGAACTCGCTGACCACCGACTCCCACCGACGCGGGTCGACATTCCACTCCTTGCAGTGGCGCGCGAGCGACCACGGCTCGAAGGTGATGAGGTCCGGCCGCGCCGAGGCGAGCTGCTCGCTCGGGCCGACGGGGACGAACTCGTCATCCCGGGAGTGGATGAGCAGCATCCGGTGCGAGAGCTCGTCGGCCCGCTCGACCCAGTTGGTCCGTGCGACGTCGACGCTCTCGGAGACACCGACGAGCCGCTTGGCCCAGTGCTGTCCCATGAGGGCGCTGCCGAGGTGGCCCACGGGAGCCGGCACCCGGTGCAGCGCCGCGTGGTGGCGCAGCACGTCGCCCCAGTCGACGACCGGGCCGTCGAGCACCGCCCGGGAGACGACCGACGACAGCGGGGAGCGGTCGAGGAACTGCAGCACGATCGCGCCGCCCATGGACCAGCCGACGAGGACGATCTCGCGGGCGCCGCGCGCGAGCGCGAGCTCCACCGCGGACTCGATGTCACGCCACTCGGACAGGCCGAGGTTGTACCGGCCGTCGGGGCCCTTGGGCGCGTCGCCGTCGTTGCGGTAGCTCGGGACGAGGCAGGTCAGGCCGGCCGCGTGCAGGGTCGGGATGGCCCGCAGCGTCTCGTGCCGACGGGCGCCCCGGCCGTGCACGAGCACGGCCCAGCGGGAGCCGTCGCCGTGCTCGGGCGGCACGACCCAGGCCGGCATGGGGCCGAGGTCGGTGGGCACGGGGACGTGCTCGGTGTGCAGCCCGAGGTCGGACTGCGGGTCGCGTCCGTAGTAGTAGCCGTTGAATCGCGCCGGTCCCGGTTGCAGCACGCCCTCGTCGACGCCGAGGAGCTCACGGCGCACGCGCTGGCGCCGGTGGTCGACCTCGAGGACGCTGCCGAAGCGGGCGTGCCCGCGGCCCCCGTCGAGCCACAGGCCGTAGCGGCCGGGCACGAGCAGGTCGGCGGTGCCGGAGAGGGTGATGCTGTCGTCGTGGATGACGTGGATCTCGGTGTCGTCAGGGCGCACGAGGTCGGGAGTGAGCACCCGCCGGGCGAAGTAGGTGGCCCCGGCCACCCAGACCGACCCGGCCCCGGCGAGCGCGGATCCCGCCGCGACACCGCCGTAGGTGAGGGCACGCTCGGCCATCGTCCGCTGCTTCACGTCGTCATCGTCTCAAACCTCCTGCGCTGCGGGCACAATGTGACGCGTGACACCGCTGCCCGCCGACCTGACCCTCGACCCGATGCTCGCCAAGGCCGTCAAGGACGTGCCGGCCGCAGACTCCGTGGAGGGCGGCTACTCGTACGAGCCGAAGTGGGACGGGTTCCGCTGCATCGTGCGCAAGGACGGCGACGACGTCGAGCTGGTCAGCCGCGGCAAGAAGCCCCTGACCCGCTACTTCCCCGAGCTCGTCGAGGCCATCCGCGAGCACCTGCCCGGCAGCGCGGTCGTCGACGGGGAGGTCGTTGTGCGCAGCGGCGAGCCGGGTGCGCAGCGCCTGGACTGGGAGGCGCTCGGCCAGCGGATCCACCCGGCGGAGTCGCGCATCACCAAGCTGTCTCAGGAGACGCCGGCCGAGTTCATCGCCTTCGACCTGCTCGCCGTCGGCGACGAGGACGTGACGGACTCCCCCTTCGCCGAGCGTCGGGAGCGGCTCGAGACGCTCTTCGCGGGCATGGCGAAGGGAGCACCGCTGCACCTGACGAGGGTGACCCGGGACGCCGACGAGGCCGGCGACTGGTTCACCCGCTTCGAGGGGGCGGGGCTGGACGGCGTGGTCGCCAAGGCGCTCGCCTCGCCGTACTCCCCCGGCAAGCGCACGATGCTCAAGATCAAGCACAAGCGCACGGCCGAGGCCGTCGTCACCGGGTACCGGGTGCACAAGTCCGGGCAGGGCGTCGGGTCGCTGCTGCTCGGGCTCTTCCACGAGGGGCAGCTGTTCAACGTCGGCGGGATCGCGGCCTTCACCGCGAAGCGCCGGCTGGAGCTCGTCGAGGAGCTCGAGCCGCTCGTGCGACGCGACGAGGACGGCAACGTCGAGCACGCCGAGACCGACCGGTCGCGTTTCTCCTCGGGCAAGGACGTCAGCTTCGTACCGCTGCGGCCCGAGCGCGTCGTCGAGGTCGCCTTCGACCAGCTCGAGGGGTGGCGCTTCCGGCACACGGTGCAGTTCCTGCGGTGGCGGCCCGATCGCGATCCCGAGTCGTGCACGCTCAACCAGATCGACCGGGCCGCGGCCTACGACCTGGGTGAGGTCCTCACCTGACCCCGGTGGAGGTATGCGCGCGGACGAATCGTCAGCGAGTCGGCATCCACCCGCGGGCGGTCACGTCGCGATCCGGTTGCCGTCCTCGTCCCAGTGCTCAGCGACCTTCTTGCTCGGCTGCACCCGCGGGGGCTCGCCGGGCATCTTCGGGTAATCGGGCGGGAAGTTCAGCTCACCACCCGGCAGGGTCTCCCACAGCTCGAGGAGCGGCTCGAGCGAGTACGCCTGCTCGTCCATGCCGGCCCACGGGTCACCGGCCGCCAGGTGGTCGCGCACGGTCGTGAGGTTGTGCTCGGCCGGGTCGGTGACCTCGGCCAGCTGCTCCCAGGTCATCGGCGTGCTCACCGGAGCACCGGGCCGGGCGCGCAGGCTCCATGCACCGGCGATGGTGCGGTCGCGGTTGTTCTGGTTGAAGTCGACGAAGATCCGCTCCCCGCGCTCCTCCTTCCACCAGGCCGTCGTCACACCGTCGTCGCGGCGCTCGAGCTCGCGACCGAAGCCGATGGCGGCGTGCCGCAGCTCCTCGAAGGACCAGCGCGGCTCGATCCGCACGTAGACGTGCACGCCGCGGTTGCCGCTCGTCTTGGGGTAGCCGCGCAGGCCGAGCTCCTCGAGCAGCTCACGGGCGACGCCGGCGACCCGTTGCGCGTCGGCGAAGCCGGTGCCCGGCTGGGGGTCGAGGTCGATCCGCAGCTCGTCGGGGTGGTCGACGTCCGGTCGCCGCACCGGCCACGGGTGGAAGGTCAGCGTCCCCATCTGCGCGGCCCACACGAGGGCCGCCGGCTCGCTCGGGCACAGCTCGTGGGCGGTCCGGCCGCTCGGGAAGGCGATCTCGACCGTCTCGACCCAGTCGGGCGCGCCTCGCGGCAATCGCTTCTGGTAGAAGCCGTCGGCCTCCTTGTCCTTGGGGCCGACCGCCAGCTTCATGCCCTCGCGCCAGCCATCGGGCCAGCGCTCCATCGCCGTGGGCCGGTCGCCGATGGTGCGCATCATCGCCTCGCCGACGTCGGCGACGTAGCGGCACACGTCGAGCTTGGTGAGGGCCGGGGTGCGCTCGGTCGCCTCGTAGATGACCCGGTCGGGACTCGAGACGCGCACCTCCCGGTCGCCGGCGGGCACCATCTCGGCGGGGGTCTTGGCCATGCGGCCAGCGTATGACCACGGCGAGGACGAAGGGAGGCGCGCGCCACCCCCTTCGTCGTCGTCTAGCGTGTCCCCCGCCGCCGTCCGGCGGTCGCCTGCCCGCCCCTCGGCACCACCAGGGAGACCGCCATGCCGTCACCGTCCGTCGTCCTGCGCACCGCAGCGGTCGTCCTCGTCTCCGGACTGCTCGGCTGGCTCGCCGCCGCCCTGCCCTGGGTGGCCGAAGGGGGCCGCCTGCCCATCTCGTCGGCGTGGCCGTCGGTCGCGCCGGACGCCGGCCCGTGGGTGCCCCTGCCTGCCGGCGAGCACCGGCTGGCGGCCCTGCTCGTCACCACCGGCCTGCTCGCCCTCGTCGCCGTCGTCATCGGTCACCTGATCACCCGGTCGGTGCTGCCGGGACTGGCCGGTGGGCTGCTCGCCGGCGCGGTGGCCGTGGCCGACCAGTGGTGGGTCATCAGCAGCCTGGCCGACGGGAGCACGGGCGCCTCCCTGCTCGTGGCGACCCACCTCGCGCTCGGGTGCGGCGGCGTGCTCGTGGGACTGCTCGTCGGCTCCGCCGCGTGCCGGGAGCCGCGCTGGCTGAGGGTGACGGCGTGGGGTGCGGCGGCGACGGTGCTGACGTCGTGGGTCGCCGACCTCGTCGTCACCGACCCGATCACGCTCAACGGCTGGCAGACCTGGGTGATCGGGCACCAGCAGCACCTGCTCGCCCTCGCGCTGGCGGTCGTCCTCGCCGTCGCCGGCTGGCGGCCGCTCAGCACACTCCTGGGCTGGCTCGGCGCCCTCGCGTGTGCGTGGGTCATCCCCGCGGGGCTGACCGCTCTGTCCTACCTCGGCAGCTCCGCCGGCGGATGGGCGAGCACGCCGGCCGGCCAGTCGGAGCTCGTCGACGGTGCGCTCGACGTGCTCCGCGCAGCACTCGACCCGTCGAACCGCCCCGTGTGGCCACTTGCCGCCGCCCTGGTCGGTGGCGCACTCGGAGCCGCCGCGCTCGCAGTCGTGCGACGCCGCGGCACCGAGTCGCGGTGAAGACGTCACCGGACGTTCACCGGTTCACCCTGCGGTCACCCCCGAGGAGACCTAGGTTGCTGGGGGCCACACCCTCACCCCTCCAGGAGCCCCTCGCGATGCCATCTCGTCGCCGCCGCGCCCTCGCGGCCCTCACCCTCGCCCCCTTCGCCCTCGCCGGCACGGCCGTCGTCGCCCCGAGCGCGACCGCCGCCTCGCCCGACATCGTGATCGCCGAGGCGTACGGCGGCGGAGGCAACTCCGGCGCCACGCTGCGCAGCGACTTCGTCGAGCTGGCCAACCGGTCGCTCGAGGGTGTCGACCTGACCAGGTGGACGCTGCGCTACTACTCCAAGAGCGGGACCACGCCCCAGACCACCGCGCTGTCCGGCGAGGTCAAGGCCGGCGGCCGGTACCTCGTCCAGCAGGCCGATGGCGCCAACACCTCGGCCACCCCGCTGCCCAAGCCCGACGCGGACGGCACGGTGAGCATGTCCTCCTCCGGCGCCCGCGTCGAGGTCGTGAACCCCGACGGGCAGGTCGTCGACCGACTCGCCTGGGGCGGTGCCTCCCCCGCCGAGGGCGTGGCGGCCGACTCCACGAGCAACTCGACCTCGGTCGCGCGCACCGACATCTGCGCCGACACCGACAACAACGCGGTCGACTTCACCGTGGGCGCGCCGACCCCGCAGAACTCCAGCACCCCGACCGTCGTCTGCGAGCCGGACGACGAGGGCGAGCCGCCCGTCGACGAGCCGGAGACCATCCAGCAGATCCAGGGCACGCACCACATCTCGCCGCTCGACGGCACCGCGGTCAACGAGGTCGAGGGCGTCGTCACGGCCGTCTCCTCGAGCGGGCTGTGGATCCAGAGCACGTCACCGGACGACGACGACGCGACCTCCGAGGGCCTGTTCGTCTACACCCGCTCGCGCCCCTCCGCCGAGGTCGGCGACACGGTGAGCGTCGACGGCTACGTCGACGAGTACCGGCCCGGCGGCTCCGGCGGCTGGGACAACCTGACGACCACCGAGATCGTCTCCCCGACCGTCACGGTCACCGGCACCGCCGAGGTCCCGGCGCCGGTCGTCCTCGGTGAGGACCGCACCGCGCCGCAGCAGGTCATCGACGCCGAGGACCCCAAGAACGTCGAGTACGACGACGCGGCCTTCCGTCCCGACCGGGACGCCATCGACTTCTACGAGTCGATGGAGGGCATGCAGGTCGGTGTCCGCGACGCCCAGGTCGTCGGCCCGACCGGCTACGAGATCCCTGTCGTGCCCGGCTCCGGGGTCGAGGCCACCCGCACCGAGGCCGGTGGCGTCCTCTACTCCGGCTACGACCGGCCCAACGCGATGCGTGTCCTCGTCGACGACGTGCTGCTGCCCGCGGGCTCGCTCCCCGACGCGGATGTGCGCGACACCCTCCCCGGCATCGTCGCCGGCCCGCTCGACTACTCCTTCGCCAACTTCAAGCTGCTGGCGACCGAGGTGCCGACCGTGCAGGACGGCGGCCTCGAGCGTGAGGTCGCGCCCGAGCAGCACGACCGCGAGCTGTCGGTCGCGGCGTTCAACGTCGAGAACCTCGCGCCCAACAACCCGCAGGCCAAGTTCGACCGGCTTGCCGCGCAGGTCGTGACCAACCTGCGCAGCCCCGACATCATCGCGATGGAGGAGGTCCAGGACGCGAGCGGCTCCACCGACGACGGCACCGTCGACTCGAAGGCGACCACCGACAAGCTGATCGCCGCTATCGAGGCGGCCGGTGGCCCGACCTACGAGGCGCACTGGGTCAACCCGCAGGACAAGGCCGACGGCGGCCAGCCCGGCGGCAACATCCGCAACGTGCTGCTGCACCGCACCGACCGCGACATCGAGTTCGTGGAGCGCAGCTCCGGTGCCGCCGACAGTGCGGCCGAGGTCGTCGCGGACAAGAAGGGGGCGCACCTCACCGAGTCGCCCGGGCGGATCGCGCCGTCCTCCCCCGCCTTCGAGGACTCCCGCAAGCCGCTCGTCGGCGAGTACCGCTACCGCGGTGAGCGGGTCTTCGTCGCGGCCGTGCACTTCAGCTCGAAGGGCGGCGACGACCCGCTCTTCGGCCGCTGGCAGCAGCCGGTCCGTTTCAGCGAGGACGCCCGTCACGAGCAGGCGCGCGAGGTGCGGGCCTTCGCCGACGACCTGCTCGCCGCCGACCCGGAGGCGAAGTTCGTCGTGGCCGGTGACGTCAACGACTTCGAGTTCAGCGAGACGACCGACATCCTCACCGACATCCTCGAGGGGTCCGGCTCGCAGGCCATGACCGACCTGCCGCGCACGCTGCCCGAGCACGAGCAGTGGACCTACGTCTACGACGGCAACAGCCAGGTGCTCGACCACATCCTCGTCTCGCCGTCGCTCGCGACGCTCGACGGCACGGTCAACGGTCCGTGGCGTCCGGGGAAGGGCAAGGGCAACCGCCCGGCCTTCACGTACGACATCGTCCACACCAACTCCCCCTTCGCCGACCAGGACAGCGACCACGACCCGCAGGTCGTGCACCTGGACCTGAAGAAGTGATCCGACGGCCGCACCCGCGGCCGTGAGCGCGACGTGGCCCCCGGAAGATCTCCGGGAGCCACGTCGTTGCATGATGGAGTCACCGAGCCCAAGGAGCAGGACATGATGGAGCCCACCGGCCGCGACTACGCGGTGAACAAGACCGACGAGCAGTGGCGCGAGCAGCTCTCGCCCGACGAGTTCTCCGTCCTGCGGGCCGCCGGCACCGAGCGTCCGTTCACCGGCGAGTACACGGACACCACGACTGAGGGTGTCTACGCCTGCCGCGCCTGCGGCACCGAGCTGTTCACCTCACAGACGAAGTTCGAGAGCCACTGCGGCTGGCCGAGCTTCTACACCCCGCTCGCCGAGGACCGGGTCGAGTACGTCCAGGACGACTCCCTCCCCGGGCGTCCCCGCATCGAGGTCCGCTGCGCCAACTGCGGCAGCCACATGGGCCACGTCTTCGAGGGCGAGGGCTACGACACCCCCACCGACCAGCGCTACTGCATCAACTCGATCTCGATGACGCTGCGGCCCGCGGGGGCCTGAACTCCCACCCGCCTCGCGTTTCTCGGGTGACCCGATATTCCCCGGGTTCGCAAGGGTTTCAAACTCTTGCTAACCCGGGGAAAGTCTTGCTGAGCTCAGGCGGCCTGCGCCACGGCGGCTGCCACCGCGGCGACGATCCGGTGGGGCGCGAAGAGGTCGGCCCACGTCACGCGGATGATGATGTACCCGAGGGCGCGGATGCGATCCTCACGCTTCTTCTCACGGAAGAGTGCTTCCGGACCCCCGTCCGTGTACTTCACCTTGCCGTCGAACTCGACGAGAACCTTGGTCTTGGCGATCCCAAGATCCGCCCGAGCGAAGACCACCCCGTCCGCATCAGCGATGGGCACCTGGGACACGATGTGCCAGCCTGCGCCGCGCAGGATCACCCGGGTCACGCTCTCGCCCAGCGACTCGGCCTCGCCATCGCTCCATTGCAGTGCACACCTGGCACGCGAGGAGTGCGGCCAACCCTCGAGGGCGTCGAAGACCGCGTCCAGCTCGGACCTCGTCACGAGGTGGGCGTGGAGCGCATGGTCGATCGAGGCCACCCCGGCCGGGATCCCGTGATCCATCGCCGTTTGGATCAAGGCGACCGGCAGTTCCTGCGCCGGCCCCCACGGGGTCCGCGTCGACGAGTGGCGAAGGGGGCGAATCCGCAGGTGTGCCGTCGTCGCCTCGCGCTTGATGGGCCGAGCCACGTCCAAGGGTTCGACCGGGACCTCGAAGAGCGGCACCCCATGCGCCGCGACCGCTGCTGCTCCCGCGAGGACCGCGTCGGGATAGAGCCGCCCGGCCGCTCGGGCGAGAAGGCGACGCTGCTCTCCCTTCGTCCACGGACCGGGAGATGTGTACGCACCACGACACAGGCGCACGAGGACACCACGACGCACTGCTGCGGTCAGCACCTCGTCGGTGACACCACGCGTCAGTGCCTCCTGTCGGGTGAAGATCCCGTCGGGGAGGCTGAGAAGTCCGGAGAACAGATGAGCCGTCACATCGATCACCCCTCGACCTTGGGGGACCCGATGAACGGAGTGCCGGCGGCAGCCGACCCTGAGGATGACCGCCTCAGCGGTCAGGCAGTTGTGGATACCGCTCGGCGCCGGGAGCTCAGCAAGACTTCTCCCGGCTGAGCAAGAGTTCCAAACTCATGCTCAGCCGGGGATTATCGGGCGACCCGATAATCCGGAGGCCAGGGAGACTCGCCTCAGCGCAGCCCCTCCACCAGCGCCTCGACACTCACGCGCGGGCCGGTGAAGAAGGGGATCTCCTCGCGCACGTGCAGGCGGGCCTTGGAGGCGCGCAGCTCACGCATGAGGTCGACGATGCGGTGCAGCTCGTCGGCCTCGAAGGCGAGGATCCACTCGTAGTCGCCGAGGGCGAAGGCGGGGATGGTGTTGGCGCGCACGTCCGGGTAGTCGCGGGCCATCGCGCCGTGCTCGGCGAGCATCGCGCGACGGTCCTTGTCGTCGATGACGTACCAGTCGTACGACCGCACGAAGGGGTAGACGCACACGTAGTCACGCGGCTCCTCGCCGGCGAGGAAGGCCGGCACGTGGCTGCGGTTGAACTCGGCCTGGCGGTGCACCGCGGCGTTGGACCACACCGGGTCCAGGTGGGAGCCGAGCTCGGTGCGCAGCAGCCGCTTGTAGGCGTCCTGGAGCAGCTCGATGTCGTCGGCGTGCCACCAGATGAGCACGTCGGCGTCGGCGCGCAGGCCGGCGACGTCGTAGACGCCGCGGATGCGGACGCCGCCCTCGGTGAGCTCGGCGAAGAGCGCCTCGACCTCCTGCGTGATGGCCGCGCGGTCGTCGTCACCGACCGGCGTCACGAGGGCGAAGGCGGAGAACATCGCGTAGTGCACGCTCGAGTTGATCGCCTCGAGCTGCTCGCGGGTGGGCTTGGCGGGTGCGGGCCGCGTGGTCATCGGTGCTCCTGTCGAGAGGTGGACGAAGGGGGAAGTGCGTCGAGGATCGTCGTGGCCGTGGCGGCCGCGCCGGTGAGGACCGCGCCGATGCCCACTCCGTCGTAGGCGGCGCCCGTGACCTCGATCCCGGGGAGTGCGGCGACCGCGGAGCGCACCGCGGCGACCCGTCCAGTGTGCCCGAGGTCGTACTGCGGCAGACCGCCGCCCCACCGGCGCACGCGGGCGTCGACGGGGGCCGGCAGCGACGCCCCGAGCGCGGCACCGATCTCGAGGAGGGTGTCGGCGACTAGGTCGGCGTCGTCGCGCTGGAGCGTTGCGACCTCTCCCGCGCGTCCGGCGGAGCCGCGCAGCAGGACGACCTCCCGCGACGCGTCGCGGACCCAGGCCCATTTCGCCGCCGAAAAGGTGCTCGCCTTGATCGGTCGCCCGTCGACGGCCGGCACGAGGAATCCGCTGCCGGGCAGGGCCGGCACACCTGTAGCGGGCAGCGCGACCGTGACGACCGCCATCGACGCGTACTCGATCGCGGCGAGCGCGGAGGCGGCGACGGGCGCGTGGTCGGTGAGCAGTCGTGAGGTCGGTGCGGCGGGCGTGGCGAGGACGACGAGATCGGCGTCGATCGCCACTTCGGCGTTGGTCGCGCCGGTGATCACCCGCCAGCCCTGTGTGGTCCGCTCGAGCCGGCGCACGAGCGTGGCGCTCTCGACGCGACCGCCGGCGTCGCGCACCCCGGCGACGAGCGCGTCCACGAGCCCGCCGATGCCGCCGACGAGCCCCATGACCCGAGGCCGGGGCGGCGTCCCCGGCGGTGGCAGCAGGCTCGCGACCGCCTCGGGCATCCCACGCCCCTCGAGCGCGGCCCAGAGCGCGGGCATCGTGGCACGCAGCGACAGGCGGTCCACGCGCCCTGCGTAGACCCCGCCGAGCAACGGCTCGACGACCCGGTCGACGACCGCCCGACCGTAGACCCCGCCCACCGCGTCGGCGACGCTCACGTCATCACCCTCGAGGACGAAGGGGGCCGGCTGCGCGGCGCGCGCGACCTCCCCTTCCTCGAGCAGGCCGGTGAGGTCGGTCCGCGGACCGGGCACGCCCATGAAGGTCCCGGCCGGCACACCGTGGCGCGCCCCGCGCGACCAGATCGCGGCGGGGACCGGCTCGGGGTGGACGATGCGCTCGGTCAGACCGAGCTGGTCGAAGAGCTCTCGGGCGGCGGTGCTGCTCGCCACGACCGACTCCGCGCCGACGTCGACGAGCACCCCGCCCACCTGCTCACGGCGCACCTTGCCACCGGGCATGTCACCGCCGTCGACGACGGTGACCTCGAGGTCGGGGCGGGTCCGCACCAAGTGGTGCGCGGTCGCCAGCCCGGCGAGTCCACCACCGACGACGACCACGCGTTGACCCATGACCCCACTCTCCCACCACGCCGATGGAACCGATCCACCACCTGTCCCCGTCACAGCAGCATCAGAAGGTCGGGACGGACCCGGCCACCGACGCAGGGGGTATGACGATGACGAAGCCGAACATGCGATGGGCCGCTCTGCTCGCGGCCGGCGGCCTGGTGCTCGCCGGGTGCGGCGCCGGTGGCGCCTCCGACAGCAGCGGAAGCGATGTCCACCCGGAGCAGAGCCAGGCGACCCAGAGCGCGCAGTCCGAGTCGGAGGCCGGGTCCGCGCGAGAGGGCGGCGGCGACGATTCGCGTGCGGGCGCGGACCAGAGCGCCGCGGCCAAGGACTCCTCGGGCAAGAGCTCCGGCTACAAGGCACCGACGGACACCCACATCGCGCGGACGGCCAGCCTGTCGATCACCGTCGAGGACATCGAGCAGGGTGCGGCCAAGGTGCGCTCCGAGGCACGCTCGGCCGGCGGGTACGTCTCGCAGGAGGACTCGCGCGCCGCGACCTACGAAGGGGGGCGCTCCTGGGCGGAGATCACCGTCACCGTGCCCGTCGACGAGCTGGACCGCACGACCAACGACCTCGCCGAGATCGGTGAGGTGACCAAGCGCGCCAGCAGCGCCGAGGACCTCACCTCCCAGTACACCGACACGACCGCGCGGGTGAAGACCAAGACCAAGGCGGTCGAGCGGCTGCGCACGCTCATCGACTCGACCGACGACCTCGACCAGATCGTCACGCTCGAGGACGAGCTCGCCACGCGTGAGGCCGACCTGGAGTCCATGGTCAGTCAGCAGAAGTCCCTCGAGAAGCGCACCGCCACCGCGCCCATCACGGTGAGCCTCACGACGGAGGCGACCGAGGTGGAGGGGACCGAGGAGGACGCTACGGGCTTCCTCGCGGGGCTGAGCGGCGGATGGGATGCCTTCACGGGCGCGCTGACCGTCGGGTTGACGGTGCTGGGCGCGATCACTCCCTTCGCCGTCACCGGGCTGGTCCTGCTGGCGCCGGTCGTGTGGTGGACCCGCCGTCGCAGGCGGGTCAGCGCGAGCTGACCTCGTGGACCAGCTCGACGACCCGGGTGAGCACGACCGGGTCGGTGTCGGGCAGGACCCCGTGACCGAGGTTGAAGATGTGGCCGGGTGCGGCGCGACCCTCGTCGAGGATCCGCCGCACCTCGCGCTCGACGACCTCCCACGGGGCGAAGAGCAGCGCGGGGTCGAGGTTGCCCTGGACCGGCATGCCGCCCCCGACGCGGGCGATGGCGTCACCGAGATTGACGCGGTAGTCGACGCCGATGACCTCGGTGCCGGCGCCGGCCATGTCGGTGAGCAGCTCACCGGTACCGACGCCGAAGTGGATGCGCGGCACGCCGGAGTCGGCGAGCGCCGCGAGGGTGGCGCGGCTGTGCGGCAGGACGTACTCGCGGTAGTCGGCGCGGGAGAGGAACCCGGCCCAGCTGTCGAAGAGCTGGATCGCGCTCGCGCCGGCCTCGACCTGCACCTTGAGGAAGGCTGCGGAGATCTGGGTGAGGCGGGCGCACAGGTCGTGCCACAGCTGCGGGTCGCCGTGCATGAGCGACTTGGTCAGCTCGTGGTTCTTGCTGGGCCCACCCTCGATGAGGTACGAGGCGAGGGTGAAGGGGGCGCCGGCGAACCCGATGAGCGGGGTGGGCCCGAGCTCGAGGACGATCCGCCGCACGGACTCGGCGATGTCCGGGATCATGTCGGGCGTCAGCTCGGGCAGGCGCTCGAGGTCCTCGCGGGAGGTGAAGGGCACGTCGAGCACCGGGCCGACCCCCGGCTCGATGTCGATGTCGACCCCGGTCGCCTCGAGGGGCACGACGATGTCGGAGAAGAAGATCGCGGCGTCGACGCGGTGGCGGCGCACCGGCTGCAGGGTGATCTCGGTGACGAGGTCGGGCGTGCGGCAGGCCTCGAGCATGTCGGTGCCGCGACGGATCTCGCGGTACTCGGGCAGGGAGCGGCCGGCCTGGCGCATGAACCACACGGGGGTGTGCGGGACGGCTTCACCCCGGGCGGCGCGGACGAGGGGGCTGTCGGCGGGGTCGGCTGTGGTCGTCACGGGCGCATCCTCCCATGCGACGAAGGGGGTGGGCCCAGGGTGTCGTGACGCTCGCCTCGGCGTGCCCTCCCCGGCATATCACCTCTGGAGTCCTACTCTCGCTGGGTGGCCACCCGAGAGTTCTCCGAGGCGCAGTCGCCGGACTTCGCGCGTGCCCTGCGCAGCCTGCACGAGGCGCGGCTGCGTCCCGAGGTGCGGCTGACCGAGGTCCCTGCCCCGACGCGGCTGGCGCCCCACGCCGTGGCGATGACCGCCGACATCGTCGACCCGTCGGACGACGAGGACCTGGCGACCGGCCGATTCGTCCTGCTGCACGACCCCGGCGAGCCCGACCCGTGGGGCGGCGCATGGCGCGTCGTGACCTTCGCCCGGGCCGAACTGGAGGCCGAGGTCGCCGGCGACCCGATGCTCGGGGCGGTCGGCTGGTCGTGGCTGACCGACGCGCTCGAGTCGCACTCCATCGAGCCGGTCAACCTCGCCGGGACCGTCACCCACGTGGTGTCCGAGTCCTTCGGCGACCTCGACGACCGCGAGCCCGACGTCGAGATGGAGATCCGCGCGTCCTGGAGCCCGCTCGACGCGTCCGTCGGCGCACATCTGGAGGCCTGGGTCGACATGCTCGGCACGGTCGGCGGCCTCCCGCCGCTCCCCTCAGGAGTGATCGCCCTCCCGGGGCGGCGCCGGTGAGCGACGTCGTGGAGGAGCCCGAGGCCGGCCAGCAGGCACCGCCGCTGCCGGTCCTCACCGAACCCGCGGAGGGCGTGCCTGACGTCATCACGCGCGAGTCCGAGCTCGACGAGTGTGCCGCGGCGGTCACGGAGGGCTTCGGCCCCGTGGCCCTGGACGCCGAGCGCGCGTCGGGGTACCGCTACGGGCAAGACGCCTACCTGGTGCAGGTGCGCCGCGAGGGAGCGGGCACCTGGCTCATCGACCCGGTCACGCTGCCGGACCTGACCCCTCTCGATCGGGCCATCGGTACCGGCGAGTGGATCCTGCACGCCGCGACCCAGGACCTCGCCTGCCTCGCCGACGTCGGGCTGCGCCCCCGACAGATCTTCGACACCGAGCTCGCCGCCCGGCTGCTCGGGCTGCCCCGGGTCGGTCTGGCCGCGGTCATCGAGCACTACCTGGGCATCAGCCTGGCCAAGGAGCACTCGGCCGTCGACTGGTCGACCCGCCCGCTGCCGGAGCCGTGGCTGCGCTACGCCGCCCTCGACGTCGAGGTGCTCACCGAGGTGCGCAACCTCATGGGCATCGACCTGGCCACCCAGGGCAAGAGCGAGTGGGCCCGCCAGGAGTTCGAGGCCCTGCTCGACTGGCGCCCCGCGGTCAAGGAGGACCCGTGGCGGCGCACCTCCGGCCTGCACAAGATCCGCCAGCCGCGCGTCCTCGCGACGGTGCGTGAGCTCTGGTACGAGCGGGACCGCATCGCTCGCGACCGCGACACCTCGCCCGGCCGGGTCATCCCCGACACCGCACTCGTCGAGATCGCCCAGGCCAACCCGAGCGGACCGGGTGACCTGCCCCGCGGCCACCGGGCGATCCAGCGCAACCAGCGCGCCTGGCTCGACGCGGTCGCCCGCGCCCGCAAGCTCCCCGACGCGGAGCTGCCACCTGCGTCGGTCCGCTCGGACGGTCCCCCGCCCCAACGGTCCTGGGCCAACCGTGACCCCCTCGCGGCCGAGCGGCTGACGCAGACCCGGGAGGCCCTCGGCGACTTCGCCGCCGAGCACACCATCCCCATCGAAAACGTCTGCTCCCCCGACCCCCTGCGCCGGGCCGTGTGGTCCCCGCCCGCCGAGCGCACCCCCGAGGCCTTCGCCGCGGCGCTCGCCGAGCACGGCGTGCGCCCCTGGCAGCGCGAGATCGTCGCCCCGATGCTCGCCGACGCCTTCGCCGCCCACCCCGACGCCTGACCTCCCTTCGAGACGGCCGCAGGCGGCCTCCTCAGGGAGCGGATGGGCAAGACGGCCGCAGGCGGCCTCCTCAGGGAGCGAAGGGGGACGCCGCAGGCGGCCTCCTCAGGGAGCGGATGGGCAAGACGGCCGCAGGC
>NZ_BCSQ01000060.1 GCF_001570945.1 Janibacter anophelis NBRC 107843 | reverse complement strand
GGCTCGGTGACGTCAGGTTCTGAGTCACCAAGCCGCCACTGTCGGCCAGCCGCGCAGGAGGTCCCCAGATACCTCGGCTCAGTAGTGGTCCGGCTCGGAAGCCATCGAGTCGAGGAGAGGTGGGCAAGGCGACCGGCTGGCGACCAAACGCGGGTGTGCGGTGACGATCGTCAAACGCGACACCTCGGGCATAGTGACCGCTCACCGCGCTGACCTCCGAAGGCCTGTCTGTGGACTTTTGCGGTCTCTGGCGGTGTTTTGTGATCGCTCGTTGACGCACGGGGCCGACACGGTGACTAGTCTCCGGCTTGCACGTTATTACGCGCTGGTGCCGGGCGCCCTCGACTCCCTCGCCGGACTCTTGGCAAGCGCGTGAGCGCTAGTCGTCGACCGGATCGTGCCGTAGTCGCAGAGCGACGTAGAGGCCGCAGCGGCGGCAGATGAAGGCATTCTCCCCGAGAGCATGAAGCCTCCGCCTTTCGTACGCGCGTCCACAGCAGGAGCAGACGAAGTCTTTATCCGTGGTCATGTGCTGACAGCGCTCCTTTTGACATGCTCAGCTACAGCAGCGAGCCGAGGTCGGAGCCGAGGGACGGATAGGTAGCGGTGGTGGATTTGAGTTGCCGGGTGGTGAGGCCGAGTTTAATGGCGATGCCGAAGGTGTTGATCAGTTCGGAGTAGCCGGGGCCGAGGAGGTGTGCGCCGAGGATCTGGTCGGTGTCAGTATCGATGATGATCTTGGCAGCGGAGGTCGTCTCGGCCACCCGATAGGTGGAGTACCAGTTGCTCGTGTCCGTGTAACGGATGGCGGTGTTGTGGCTTGTGGCGGCTTCCTCTTCGAGGAGGCCGACGCGGTTGAGTTCCGGGATGGTGAACACGGTCGTGGGGACCCCGGTGTAGTCCGGCGCTGACCTAGTGCCCTTGAGCATGTTCGACGCGGCGACTTTTCCCTCGAACACGGCCACGGGGGTCAGGGGTCGTCCTGCGGTGTCGGCGGCATCTCCTGCGGCATAGACGGCGGGGTTGGTGGTGCTTTGCAGGTGCCTAGCGACGCTGATCCCGCGTGGGCTGCTGGCGATACCGGCAGCGTCCAGGTCGAGGCCTTCGAGGTTAGGGACGCGACCGGCTCCATGAACAACCAGGTCCGCGTCAAGACGGGTGGTCGTGCCTTGGCCGTCGAGGCTGATCTGGAACCCGTCAGGGGTGACCTCGACAGCGGTGACGTCGGTGTTTCGGTGAACGCGGATGCCGGCCTGTTCGGTGCGGGCGGTCAGCAGCTCCACCAGGTCGGCGTCGAACTCGCGCAGGGGCCGCGGGCCGTGGTCGATGATTGTGCACCGCGCGCCGGCGCGGGCTGCGATGTGTGCGAACTCGAACGAGATGAACCCGCCGCCGAGGAACACGATCCGTGGCGGCAAGGCGTCGAGGTCGAGGAACTGGGTGCTGTCGATGAGGTGTTCCGCACCGGGGAATGTCAGGGGCCCCGGGGTGGCGCCGGTTGCGATGAGGAACCGGTCGGCCTCGTGGGTGGTGCCGTCGATGCTGAGGGTGTTCGGGCCGGTGAACTCGGCGTGGCCGTGGAAGGTGGTGGCGCCGTTGCCGGTGAGTTCGTCTTCCATGCCTTTGGGAACACCGTCGGTGAAGCCACGCTTGCGCTGCATCAGGGCCGGCCAGTCGACGCGGAGGCCGCCTTCTGTGATGCCGGTGTCGTTCATCAGGCGGGCGGCATCGACGATTTCGGCGCCGCGCCGGAGGATCTTTTTCGGGTCGCATCCCCGCAGCGCGCAGGTCCCGCCGTAGGGCAGCGAGTCCACGATCCCGACCCGCCAGCCCTGTGAGGCGCACTTGTTCGCGGCGGATGTACCCGCCATGCCGGCACCGATGACCAGCAGATCGAACGCGTCACTCATCGGGTGCCCGCTTCGATGTTCATGATGGCGTCACGGATCTGCTCTGTCGTGGGCGACCCGGTAAGACCTGAAGGTGTCAAATACACCCGGCATGACAGGCCAGGCGGAGCCTCCGGCGCGGGGAACAGTGGCACGCCGTCGGCCAGAAAAGTGGGCGATCCGCGGAAGTTGACCGCTTCCGCTTCCTCCTGCGTCTCGATGAGCTGCCGACTCACTGTGACGTCGGATCGTTCCGCGGCGATCACCGCGAGGCGATCCGCGGCTGTCTCCCAGTTCGGGCACCCATCGAAGTACTGCAACGTGATCTCCATGCACCGACCGTAAACGTTGCAGCCCGGTACAAGGTCAAGTGGTGAGATGAGGGCATGCACATTGGAGACCTCGCCGCCACCACGGGAGTCAGTACTCAGACCCTCCGCTTCTACGAACGCGAGGGCCTCATTCCGGCCCCGAACCGACAAAGCAACGGTTACCGGGTCTATGACGACGGTGTCGCTTCCCGAATCGGGTTCATTCGCGCCGCTCAAACCGCGGGGTTAACGCTGTCCGACATCGCCGGGGTTCTCGCCCTCCGGGAGGATGGGCAGGCACCATGCTCGCATGTGCACTCGCTGCTCACCGGCAAACTTGATGAAGTCAGAGCCCGTCAACGAGAACTCGTGCGCCTGGAAAAGGAAATCGTCGGCATGCTCACGACCAGCTCGACCCTGGATCCAGCAATGTGTTCGGAGCGGAGCATCTGCAACGTCATCCCGCAGCCCCTGCCGTAAGGCCGTCATTGTCCGCACCGGCGGGTCCGTCTCGAAAAACTACAGGTTGATGAGACACGACGTGACGTCGCTGCCGAGGACCGAGCTCTCGCGGTTCTGCGGCTGCAGAAGTGTCTCGGAAAAGTGTCTCGACGAGAAACGTCTCAGCTGACGTCACCGGAAGGGTTTTTGAGGCAGGATGGGTGGGTGAGACTTCTGGGGTACACGAGAATCAGCACGGCTAGTCAGGACGCGCAGTTGCAGTTGGACGCGCTGGCCACGGCCGGGGTCGAGGCTCGGGACGTTTTCTCGGATGTGACCTCGGGCAGCAAGAACGCAGCGCAACGTCCAGGGATGCGCCGACTCCTGGAGTACGCCACCGCTGGAGACACGGTCGTGGTCTGGCGAGTGGACCGGCTGGGGCGCTCACTGATCGACGTGCTGAACACGGTGACCCTGCTGCGCGAGTCCGGCATCGGCATCCGCTCCATCCAAGACGGCATCGACCCAGCCACCACCAGTGGACGGCTGATGCTGAACATGCTCGCCACCTTGGCTGAATACGAGCGGGAGCTGATCACAGAACGGGTCAATGCCGGCATCGCCGCAGCCAAAGCCTCCGGCACCCAGTTCGGGCGACCCCGCGTGGAGCCAGCCGTGATCGCCGAGAAGCTCGCGATCGTCAACGATGCACGCGCCAAAGGACGCACCGCCACAGACGCGGCCCGACTCGTGGGGTGGTCCCGCGCCACGTTCTACCGCCACAACGCCACCGCCCAGTCACAGGACTCCTGACCGCGCCAGATACCCGCCAGGGCTGAATATCAACGAGCCATCGGCCTTTGACACCCAGTAGCGCCGACCACCTTGACTGGACGCGACACCATGCCGCACGGCCTCATCGGCGGAGTGCGCCCAACCAGAATCTTCGTATCTTAGATAGAAATCGCGTTGCTCCAATTTAGAGCGCTTCTCGACAAGTGCGATCGCTCACCGATTCGAGCGCACACAGCCTGTCGCGTTTGACGTGTGCGCGATAGAATCGCAGTAATCAACGTCAACCGCGACGGAAGGCTGTGGCCATGGTTCGTCGTGAGGGAAGGGGGAGTGGTGCTGATCGGGTACGCGCGTGTGAGTCGCGATAAGCAGGACCTGGCGGCCCAGGTCGAGGGTCTGGAGCGGCTTGGCGTCGATGCCGAGCGGATCTACACAGACAAGTTGACCGGCCGCACGGCCGCCCGGCCCGGTCTCCAGTCGGCGATCGCGGCTACGCGCGAGGGGGACACGTTCGTGGTCACGAAGCTCGACCGGCTCGGTAGGTCGGTGCCCGACCTGAGGGACATCACGCACGACCTGCATGCGCGTGGGGTTGCTCTCCAGATGGCGGGTGCGATCTACGACCCCACCGACCCCTTCGGCAAGTTCTTCCTGACCACACTCGCGGCCGTCGCCGAGTTTGAGGCCGACATGATCTCGATGCGGACGAAGGAAGGATTGGCCGTCGCTCGGGCCAAGGGTCGGCTCAACGGCAAGCCGCCCAAGCTCTCGCAGCGCCAGCACATGAAGGTGCTCACTGAGTACGAGTCAGGGACGACCACGCCAGGGGAACTTGCCCAGGACTACGGAGTGGATCGAGCGACGATCTACCGCACGATCGACCGAGCGAAGAAGATGCGGGAGGGGTCGCAGTGACCACGACGAAGAGGGGACGCCTGAGCGTGCGACGCACGGCCCTCGTGGTCGAGGTGCCGGAGGTCGATGACGCCGTTGCCAACATCCGTCGTGACCTGGACCCGATGGCTGGCAAGGGAGTGCCACCCCATGTCACCGTGCTATTTCCCTTCGTCACCGCGGACCAAGTCGATGCTGACCTTGTGACACGTCTCGAGGCGCTCTTTCGTCGGGCGCCGTCCTTCGAGCAGTCGTTCCTCGACGTCAGGTGGTTCGGTGACGAAGTCCTGTGGCTGGCCTCCGATGGGGACGAGCACCTGCGGAGTCTCACCGGGCTCGTGACAACCCAGTTTCCTGATTACTCGCCATACGGCGGCGTGCACGCCGAAGTGATACCGCACCTGACCGTCGCCGACCACGCACCGATCGATGCCATGCGCGCTGCAGAGGCCTCCCTCCGGCCCCGACTTCCCATCCGCGCGACAACAACCCACGTGTCACTGCTGGTTGAGCAGTCGTCTGGACACTGGACACGAGAAAGCAGCTTCACGCTGGGGCCCGAGGCGTCGCAGTGACCACCGTGTACCGCACGCTTAAGCGCGCCAAGGCGCAGAAGGAAGGGGCTCAATGACCACGCCGACGTTTGCAGTCGTTGAGGCTGACTTCGAGGATCATGCGTTGGTGGCGTTCCTGCGGGAGCACCTAGACGACATTGCTCCGACAGCACCCGATGAGAGCCGGCACGCTTTGGATGTGGACGCCCTGCGCGACCCCAGCGTTCAAATGTGGGTTGCAGTTGAGGATGGAGACGTTGTCGGAACCGTCGCCCTGGCGGCGATGACCGAGGGTCGTGAGGAGCTGAAGAGCATGAGGACTGCGCCGGCTCGGCGCGGAGCAGGCGTCGCGTCCCTGTTGCTCGACCACGCACTGCACGATGCGCGATTGCGGGGTGTGAAGAGGGTGTTGCTGGAGACTGGGAGTATGGCCTTCTTCGCTCCAGCCCGAGCCTTCTATCGCAAAGCCGGCTTCAGTGATTGCGAACCGTTTGGGACGTACGAGGACGATCCGAACAGTGTGTTCATGACTTTGGTGCTCGAGGAATCCAGTGCCGAGTCCCAGGGAGGCATCGAGGTGTCTCAGTGAGCACCCAAGTCGAGCAGCTCGAAACTGCGCTGTTGGACGCCGTGCTTGCCGACCCCATTTGCCGAGTACTGCTGGAGCGGCTTCCGGCGCTGCGTCTTGAGGAGTGGTGGCTGACAGCAGGGGCCGTCTTCCAGAACGTGTGGAACGCCGTGGAGGGCCGCCCGGCGGGGTACGGCATCCGGGACTACGACATCTTCTACTTCGACGACTCTGACATGAGCTGGCAGGCCGAGGACATCGTCATCCGCAGAGCACGGGAGCTTTTCGCAGACCTTCCGGCGATGATCGAGGTACGGAACGAGGCGCGCGTCCACGTTTGGTACGAAGCGAAGTTTGGAGTGTCCATCCCACCCTTCGTGAGTGCCACTGATGCCGTCGACGCCTTTGCCTCGACCACCTGCTGTGTCGCGGTCACACGAGACCGTGCTGGCCTGCGCGTGTACGCCCCCTTCGGTCTCGAGGACGTCTTCGCTATGCACATGCGCCCCAACCGACGGTTGGCCCCTCAGCACGTGTACGAAGCCAAGGTCAGTCAATATGGCGAGCGTTGGCCAAACCTCAGCTACGAGCCGTGGCGATCGCAGGATGAGATGTCTCAGTGACCACGGGGAGCGCGATGGCCCCGAAGATCGCCTCGACGACCGGGGTCGCGGGCTCGAGCACGTCGTCCATCAGCGCCTCCCGGCGGTCCGGCGAAGGGAGTGCATGGCCAGCCCGAGGTCGGCCGCGGCGGCGCACTCGGGCTCGAGTGCGCGACGCTCGACCTCGGCGACGCCGGCCGGCCCGAGGCCGACGAGCACGTCGGCCGCGAGCTCCCCGACGCGCGGGTCGGTGTCGGCGAGCAGGGCACCCAG
The DNA here is from genome assembly GCF_001570945.1 of Janibacter anophelis NBRC 107843. Lineage (GTDB taxonomy): Bacteria > Actinomycetota > Actinomycetes > Actinomycetales > Dermatophilaceae > Janibacter > Janibacter anophelis. Next base: position 13,107 of record NZ_BCSQ01000060.1, on the reverse strand, counting down.
GGCCGTGCGAGCCCGGTCGTCACCGAGCTCACCGAGGGCCCGGGCCGCAGCCAGCCGCACGGAGCGCGGGTGGTCGTCGGCGACGAGCCCGGCGAGCGGCCCGACGTCGGCCGGGTCACCGAGGGCACCGAGGGCCTCGGCCAGAGCGGCGAGCACGACGGGCTGGCGCTCGTGCTCGAGTCGCTCGCGCAGGAGGGGGCGCAGCGACAGATGCTGTGCCCGGCCGGCGGTCATGGCGGCCGCCGTGCGGGTGGAGGGGTCGTCGGCGTCGAGGGCTCGTCCGACCGCGCCGGCCGCACCGGCGTCGAGACCCACGAGCGCCTCGACGACCACCCACACCGGCAGGTCGCCGCGCCCGCGGCGGGCGGGGGCGACGGACCGCAGCAGCTCGTCGGCCGCCTCGGCGTCGCCGAGCATCCCGAGCGAGCGGGCCGCGGTCACCGCGACCCCGCGGTCACGGTCCTGCAGCCGCGGGAGGACCTCGGCGACGGCGTCGCGGATACGCATGACCCCGAGCACCCAGGCCGACCGCGCCCGCCGGGTGCCGGGCCAGGGGGCCAGTCCTGCTCGGGCGCGACGGACGATGCCGTGTGCGACGAGGACGTCGACGATGCGTTGCGCCGGCGTGCCGCGGATCTTGCTGAGGTAGCCGATGAGCACGGGGGCGACGAGCTCGACGGACGGGCCGCGCAGGGCGCTCAACCGCTGCTCGGAGTCCCCGTCGTCCTCCCCCGAGACCAGCGCCAGGACGTCCTGCCGCAGGGGTCCGACACGGCGGGTCATGGCCCGCCGTCGTCGGGCGCGGGTGAGGCGCGCGAGGACGATCGCCGCGGTGAGCGCGACCGCGGTCGCGAGCATGACCCACAGGCTGAGCCGCAGCAGCCAGGGCTGGACGACGATCTCGTCCACGGTCAGTCGCGGCCGATGAGGGCGGTGACCCGGTGGACCAGCTCGCGGGGGCTGAAGGGCTTGGTGAGGTAGTCGTCGGCACCCGTGCTGAAGCCTGCGTCGACGTCGACGTCACGGGCCCGCGCGGTGAGCAGGATGACCCGCGTGCCGGCGAGCGAGTCGTCGGCACGGATGCTGCGCAGCACGTCGAGCCCGGAGCGCCCCGGCATCATCACGTCGAGCAGCGCCAGGTCGGGTCGGTGCTCGAGCACCAGGTCGAGCGCCTCGTCCCCGTCGGCGGCCGGCACCACGGTGAAGCCCGCGTTGTCGAGCTTGAACGTCACGAGGTCGCGGATGTCGGCGTCGTCGTCGGCCACGACGACCGTCCTGTCACCCATGTCACCCTCTCGTCGGGAAGCGTTGTCTCCCAGCCTTATGAGGGATGTCGCGCTCCTGCAGGACGGGGGGTGCGGACGAGGAGTGGCGACGACGAAGGCCTCGCACTGAGGAGCGTGCTCTGCACGCGTCACGAAGGCGTCGCCCTGAGGAGCTTGCTCTACAAGCGTCACGAGGGCCTCGCACTGAGGAGCTTGCTCTGCACGCGTCACGAAGGCGTCGCCCTGAGGAGTTTGCTCTGCAAGCGTCACGAAGGGGGGCCGACGCGCGGCGTGCGCGTCGACCCCCCTTCGCTCGTGGCGAGGTGCGATCAGGCGGTCTCGTCCTCGTCGCCGAGCTTGATCGAGCTGGTCTGCTGGACCTGCATGAGGAACTCGTAGTTCGTCTTGGTCTTGCGCAGCCGGTCGAGGAGCAGCTCGACGCCCTGCTGGGTGTCGAGGGCCGCGAGGACGCGACGCAGCTTCCACATGATCTTCAGCTCCTCGGGCGCGAGGAGGATCTCCTCGCGGCGGGTGCCGGAGCCGTTGACGTCGACGGCCGGGAAGATGCGGCGGTTGGCCAGGCCACGGTCGAGCTTGAGCTCCATGTTGCCCGTGCCCTTGAACTCCTCGAAGATCACCTCGTCCATGCGCGAGCCGGTCTCGACGAGCGCGGTCGCCAGGATCGTCAGCGAGCCGCCGTTCTCGATGTTGCGGGCCGCACCGAAGAACTTCTTCGGCGGGTACAGCGCCGCGGAGTCGACACCACCGGAGAGGATGCGCCCGCTCGCCGGGGCGGCGAGGTTGTAGGCGCGACCGAGCTTGGTGATCGAGTCGAGGAGCACGACGACGTCGTGGCCCATCTCGACGAGGCGCTTGGCGCGCTCGATGGCCAGCTCGGCGACCGTGGTGTGGTCGTCGGCCGGGCGGTCGAAGGTCGAGGAGATGACCTCGCCCTTGACCGCGCGCTGCATGTCCGTGACCTCCTCGGGACGCTCGTCGACGAGCACGACCATGAGGTGGCACTCGGGGTTGTTGGTCGTGATCGCGTTGGCGATCGACTGCATGACCATCGTCTTGCCGGCCTTGGCCGGGGCGACGATGAGGCCACGCTGGCCCTTGCCGATCGGGGCCACGAGGTCGATGATCCGCGTCGTGAGGATGTTGGACTCGGTCTCCAGGCGGAGGCGGTCCTGCGGGTACAGCGGCGTCAGCTTGCCGAAGTCCGCGCGACGCTTGGCGTCCTCGGCCGACATGCCGTTGATCGTGTCGAGCTTGGCGAGCGGGCTGTACTTGCCGCGCGCGCCCTTGGCGTTGATCGTCTGCTGCTGCGGCTCCTCGCCCTCGCGGGCGGCCTTGATCTGGCCGGTGACCGCGTCACCCTTGCGCAGGCCGTTGCGCTTGACCATGCCGAGCGGGACGTAGACGTCGTTGGGCCCGGGCAGGTAGCCGGAAGTGCGCACGAAGGCGTAGTTGTCGAGGACGTCGAGGATGCCCGCGACCGGGACGAGCACGTCGTCCTCGGTGATCTGCGGCTCGGTGTCGTCGAACTGCTGGCCCCCGCGGCGCTTGTCCCGGTTGCGGTTGCGATTGCGGTTGCGGCTGCGACGGCCACCCCGCTCGTCGTCGTTGCCGCCCTGGTTGTCGTTGCGACCACCCTGGTTGCGGCCGCCCTGGTTGTCGTTGTTGCGACCACCCTGGTTGCGGTCGTTGCCGCCCTGGTTGCGGTCGTTGCCGCCCTGGTTGTCGTTGTTGCGACCGCCCTGGTTGCGACCCCCCTGGGAGTCGTTGCCACCCTGGTTGCGGTCGTTGGTGCGACCCTGGTTGTCGTTACGACCGCCCTGGCCCCGGTTGCCGGACTGGTCGTTGCCGCGGCCCTGCCCACCGTCGTTGCGGTTGCGGTCGTTGCCCCGGTCGCCACCGCGGTCACTGCCCCGGTCGCCACTGCGGTCCTGGCCACGCTCGTCGGTGCGCTCGCCCTGCTCGCCGCGCTCACGGCGGGACTGCTCGCGACCGGCCTCGGGGGCGTCGCTGCTCGCGGCCGAGTCACCACGCGGGTCACGGCCGGAGGCACCGGCAGCCGGCTCGGAGGCGGCGACGCTCGGCGCGCCTTGCTCCGCGGCGCCCTGGTCGGCCGCGGCCTTGGGGGCGGACTTGGCGGCCTTCGCCGGCTTGTCGGCCGGGGCGGAGGAGCCGGACTGCTGTGCCCGGATGGCGGTGATCAGGTCGCTCTTGCGCATCTTGGCCGTGCCGGTGATCCCCATGCTCGAGGCGAGCTGCTGGAGCTGGGCGAGGCGCATGGCGCTCAGGGCGCCGGATCGGCGAGGCTGCTCCGCGGTCGCGGGAGCGGTCGTGTCGCCAGTGGTGGTGTCGGTCACGAAGGACCCTTTCCCTCGTAGGGCCTGTCGCACAGGGCAGGCCTGATGAGTCCCGTCAAGAGCGGGAATTCTGGTGATGACCCCACGACCGTGCGTCGCACCCGTGGGAGCGAACGCTCACGTGGGGGGAAGCTCCCCGCCCTGATGTACAACTCGACTGGATCGTCGATGCACCGAGCTCGTTGGAGCACGCCCAATGTATCACTGCACCCGCCGCACACCACACGTCGCGGCGCGTGTCCCCCTGCGTCCGTCCCGTGCGCGCATCCGCCCGGGCAGCTGCGCGCGGTGGGGACTCAGACGAGCTGGACGCCGCGCTCGGGGACGCCGGGGGTGAGCACCTGCCAGCCGGCCGCCTGCTCGGCGATGCGTCGCACGTCGGCGACCCGATCTCCCTGCGTGAGCACGAGGACCGAGGGCCCTGCGCCGGAGATCGTCGCGGCCAGCCCCTCGGCACGCAGCGCGTCGACGAGCGCCATGCTGTGCGGGTAGCTCGGCCGGCGGGCCTCCTGGTGCAACAGGTCTGCGGTCCCGGCGAGCAGCAGGTCGGGCGCGCTCGTCAGGGCGTGGACGAGCAGGCCGGTGCGGGCCGAGTTCGCCGCGGCGGTGGCCAGCGGCACGACCTCGGGCAGCACCGAGCGGGCCGTGTGCGTGCTGAGCGTCGTCTCCGGCACGAGGACGACCGCCTCGACGTCGGCATGCAGGCGAAGGGGGACGGTCCGGGTCCGCGGCAACGGCTCGCCCGCGTCGGTCACCGAGAGCGTCGCCCCGCCGAAGACGCTCGCCGAGGCATTGTCGGGGTGCCCTTCGAGCGCGCTGGCGATCGCGTTGATCGCCGTGAGGTCGAGCTCCTCGGCGGCGAGCACTCCCCCGCGCACCGCGAGCGCGTGCGCGGCCGCGACGCCGCTGACGATCGCCGTGGCGGACGAGCCCATCCCCCGGCCGTGCGGCACGGAGTTGGTCGCGCTCAGGTGCAGGCCGGCGGGCGTGGGCACACCGAGGTGCTGCCAGGCCGTGACCATCGTGCGCACGACGAGGTGGCTCTCGTCGCGCGGGACCGCGTCGGCACCCGAGCCCTCCACCTCGACGAGCAGCCCGGACTCGGCCACGGTGACCGTGCACTCGTCCCAGACACCGAGCGCCAGCCCAACGCAGTCGAACCCGGGGCCCAGGTTGGCGCTGGACGCGGGCACCCTGACGGTGACCGTCGTCCCGACGGGGATCGTCACGCTCAGTCCTGCAGGCCGAGCTCGCCGGCGATCGCGTAGGCCTCGGCCGGCACGCGCACGGGCGCGATGTCGCTGCCGTCAGCGTTCTTCAGCGCCCACTGCGGGTCCTTGAGGCCGTGGCCGGTGACCGTGCAGACGATCGTCGCGTCCTGCGGCACGAGTCCCGCGGCCGAGGCCTTGAGCAGACCGGCGACCGAGGCCGCCGACGCCGGCTCGACGAAGATGCCCTCGCGCGAGGACAGGATCCGGTGGGCGTCGAGGATCTCCTCGTCGGTGACCGCCTCGATCCGACCGCCGGAGTCGTCGCGGGCCTGCTCGGCCTGCTGCCACGACGCGGGGTTGCCGATGCGGATGGCGGTCGCGATGGTGTCCGGCTCGTCGACGGGGTGCCCGAGCACGATGGGCGCGGACCCGGCGGCCTGGAAGCCCCACATCTGCGGGGTGCGGGTCGCGACCGGCGCGAGCGTGCCGGAGACACCCTCGGTCGAGGACGCGTACTCCTGGTAGCCGCGCCAGTACGCGGTGATGTTGCCGGCGTTGCCGACCGGCAGGCAGTGGATGTCGGGAGCGTCGCCGAGCGCGTCGACGATCTCGAAGGAGGCGGTCTTCTGCCCCTCGATGCGCGCCGGGTTGACCGAGTTGACCAGCTCGACCGGGTAGGCCTCGGCGAGCTTGCGGGCCACGTCCAGGCAGTGGTCGAAGTTGCCGTCGACCTGCAGCAGCGTCGCGCCGTGCGCGATCGCCTGGGAGAGCTTGCCCATCGCGATCTTGCCCTCGGGCACGAGGACGGCGCAGGTCATCCCGGCCTTGGTGGCGTACGCCGCGGCCGAGGCCGAGGTGTTGCCGGTGGACGCGCAGATGACGGCCTTGGCCCCCTTCGCCGCCGCCATCGACATGGCCGCGGTCATGCCCCGGTCCTTGAAGGAGCCGGTGGGGTTCAGGCCCTCGTACTTGACGTGCACCTGCGCGCCGACGAGCTCGCTGAGGTGCTCGGCGGGGATGAGGGGGGTGCCCCCTTCGCGCAGGGTGACGGTGGGGGCACCGGCCAGCATCGGCAGCCGGTCGGCGTACTCGGTGATGACGCCGCGCCACTGGTGGGCCATGTCAGTTCCCTTCAACACGCATGACGGAGGTGACCTCGTTGACCGCGTCGAGCCCGTCGAGCTCGGTGACGGTCGCGGAGAGCGCGGCATCGGTCGCCGCGTGGGTGACGATGATGAGCATCGCCCGGGCCGCCCCGTCGTCGTCGGTGACGACCTGCTGCCGGACGGTCTCGATCGAGACGCCGTGGGTGGCGAAGACCGTTGCGACAGAGGCCAGCACGCCCGGCTTGTCGGCAACCTCGAGGCTGACGTGGTAGCGGGTGATCGCCTCACCGATCGGCAGCACCGGCAGGTCGGCGTAGGCGCTCTCCCCCGGGCCGCGGCCACCGGTGACCCGAGCGCGGGCCACGGCGACGAGGTCGCCGAGGACGGCGCTGGCGGTCGGGTCGCCACCGGCGCCCTGCCCGTAGAACATCAGCTCGCCGGCGCCCTCGGCCTCGACGAAGACCGCGTTGTAGGCCTCGCGGACCGAGGCCAGCGGGTGCGTCAGCGGGATGAGCGCGGGATGCACGCGGGCGGAGATGCCCTCCTGCCCATCGGGCCCGACGACCCGCTCGCAGATCGCGAGCAGCTTGACGGTGCAACCCATCTCGTGCGCGGCGGCGATGTCGCGGGCGCTCACCTCGGTGATGCCCTCGCGGTGGACGTCGGCGCTGGCGACCCGGGAGTGGAAGGCGAGGGAGGACAGGATCGCGGCCTTGGCCGCGGCGTCGAAGCCCTCGACGTCGGCCGTCGGGTCGGCTTCGGCGTAGCCCAGGGCCTGCGCCCGCTCGACGGTCTCGGCGAAGCCCGCACCGGTCGTGTCCATCGCGTCGAGCACGAAGTTGGTCGTGCCGTTGACGATGCCGATGACCCGCCGGATCGAGTCGCCGGCGAGCGAGTCGCGGATCGGGCGCAGGATCGGGATCGCGCCCGCGACCGCGGCCTCGAAGTACAGGTCGACGCCGTGCTCGGCCGCGGCGGCGTAGAGGGTCGGGCCGTCCTCGGCGAGCAGCGCCTTGTTGGCCGTGACGACCGAGGCGCCGTGCTCCATCGCCCGCAGGATCAGGCCGCGGGCCGGCTCGATGCCGCCGATGACCTCGACGACGATGTCGGCGCGGGTCACCAGCTCCTCGGCGTCGGTGGTGAAGATCGACGGGTCGAGACCCAGGTCCGAGCGGTCGCGGCCGGCGCGCCGCACCGCGATGCCGACGATCTCGAGCGGCCGGCCGATGCGCTGGGCCAGGTCGTCGGCCTGCGCGGTCAGCAGCCGGGCGACGCTGCCGCCGACGACTCCGCCGCCGAGCAGGGCGACGCGAAGGGGGGTCTGCGCTGGAGCGGTCATCGGACCTCCTGTGACGGGCTGGGTTCGTCGACGTCGAGGGCGAGCAGGTCCTCGATCGTCTCGCGCCGGACGATGACGCGGGCGGCACCGTCCCGCACCGCGAGGACCGGCGGGCGCGGGGTGTGGTTGTACTGGTTGGACAGGCTGCGACAGTACGCGCCCGTGCCCGGCACCGCGATGAGGTCGCCGGGGACGATGTCGCCGGGCAGGTACTCGTCCATGACGACGATGTCACCGCTCTCGCAGTGCCGGCCGACGACGCGCACGAGGCGCGGCTCGGCGTCGGAGCGACGGCCGGCGAGCGTGCACGAGTAGTCGGCGCCGTAGAGGGCGGTGCGCACGTTGTCGCTCATGCCGCCGTCGACACTGACGTAGGAGCGCAGCACGCCGTGGCTGATCTCGACGTCCTTGACCGTGCCGATCTCGTAGAGGGTGAAGGCACTCGGCCCGGCGATCGCGCGGCCCGGCTCGATCGAGATGCGCGGCAGCACCGCGCCGGGGTGCCCGTCGCGGAACTCCTTGAGCTCTCGGTCGACGAGCTCGGCCATCTGCGTGCCGAGCTCGCGCGGGGTCAGGGGCGCGTGCTCGGAGGTGTAGGCGATGCCGTAGCCACCGCCGAGGTCCATCTCCGGCATCGCGATCCCGTGCTCGTCGGCGACCTCGGTGTGCAGCGCGACGAGCCGCCGCGCGGCGATCTCGAATCCGGACACGTCGAAGATCTGGCTGCCGATGTGGCTGTGCAGGCCGAGCAGGCGCAGGGACTCCCCCTTCGCCACGATCGCGTCGATCGCCTCCCGGGCCTGCCCGCCGGCGAGGGAGAAGCCGAACTTCTGGTCCTCGTGCGCGGTCGCGATGAACTCGTGGGTGTGCGCCTCGACGCCGACGGTCACGCGGACCATGACCGGTGCGGTGACGCCGAGCTCGCTCGCCACCTGGGCGACGCGGTCGATCTCGGCGAAGGAGTCGACGACGATCCGACCGACGCCGTACTCGAGCGCCTGGCGCAGCTCGGGCACGGACTTGTTGTTGCCGTGCAACGCGATCCGCTCGCCCGGGAAGCCGACGCGCTGCGCCACGGCGAGCTCGCCGCCGCTGCACGTGTCGAGGCCCAGCCCCTCCTCCATGACCCAGCGGGCGACCGCGGAGCACAGGAAGGCCTTGCCGGCGTAGTAGACGTCGGCTCCGGCCACGGCGGCGAAGGGAGCGGTGAAGTCATCGCGGAAGGCGCGCGCCCGCGCCCGGAAGTCGTCCTCGTCGACGACATAGGCGGCGGTGCCGAAGTCGCGGGCGATGTCGGTCACCGGCACGCCGGCGACGGTGAGCACGCCGCCCGCGTCGCGCTGGACGTTGGCCGGCCACAGCTGCGGCAGCAGCTCCATGACGTCCTGCGGGTACGGCAGCCACTGGGGGGCGGCGCCGTAGCCGTCGGCGTGGAGGATGCCGGCCTCGTGGGCCCTCATGTTGGTCGCCATCGTCTACCTCACATCCGTTCGGGCGCGGAGACGCCGAGCAGGTCGAGACCGTTGGCGAGCACCTGGCGGGTGGCGTCGTTGAGCCACAGGCGGGTGCGGTGCACGTCGGTCGTCTCCTCGTCGGAGCGAGGGCGCACGCGGCAGGTGTCGTACCACTTGTGGAAGTGCCCGGCCAGGCCCTCGAGGTAGCGCGCGACGCGGTGCGGCTCGCGCAGCTCGGCGGCGTGGGCGACGACGCGGGGGAAGTCGCCGAGGGCCGCGAGCAGGCTGGCCTCGGTCGGGTCCGAGAGCAGGCTGGGGTCGAAGCCGTCCTCGCGCAGCACGCCGTCCTCGGCCGCCAGACGCGCGACATTGGCCGTGCGGGCATGGGCGTACTGCACGTAGAAGACGGGGTTGTCGTTGGTCTGCTTGCGCAGCTCCTCGCCGTCGAGGCTCAGCGGGCTGTCCGCGGGGTACCGCGCCAGGGAGTAACGCACGGCGTCGGAGCCGATCCACGAGACGAGGTCGCGCAGCTCGATGATGTTGCCGGCGCGCTTGGACAGCTTGGCGCCGTCGAGGTTGACCAGCTGGCCGATGCGGATCTCGATGTTGGTCGCCGGGTCGTCGCCCGCGCAGGCCGCGATCGCCTTGAGCCGGCCGATGTAGCCGTGGTGGTCGGCGCCGAGGAGGTAGATCTTCTCGGGGAAGCCGCGGTCCTTCTTGCTCAGGTAGTACGCGGCGTCGGCGGCGAAGTAGGTCGGCACGCCGTCCGCGCGGATCATCACGCGGTCCTTGTCGTCGCCGAAGTCGGTGGTGCGCAGCCACACCGCGCCGTCCCGGTCGTCGACGTGCCCCTGCTCGCGCAGCCGGGCGATCGCGGACTCGACGGCACCGCCGTCGTGCAGCGTCTTCTCCGAGAACCAGACGTCGAAGTGCACGCCGAAGTCGTCGAGGGTCGAGCGGATGTCGGCGAGCTGGGCCTCGTAGCCGAGCTGGCGGGCGACGGCGAGCGCCTCATCCTCGGGCAGCTCGAGCAGGTCGGGGCGGGCCTCGAGCGCGGTCCGTGCGAGGTCGTCGACGTACGCACCCGGGTAGCCGCCCTCGGGGGTGGGCTCCCCCTTCGCACTGGCGAGGACGGAGGCGCCGAAGTTGTCCATCTGGGCGCCCGCGTCGTTGATGTAGTACTCGGCGGTGACGTCGGCGCCGGAGGCGTCGAGCAGGCGGCGCATCGAGTCGCCCAGCGCGGCCCAGCGGGTGTGGCCGATGTGAAGGGGGCCGGTCGGGTTGGCGGAGATGAACTCGAGGTTGATCGTGTGGCCGGCCATGACCTCGTTGCGCCCGTAGTCGGCGCCCGCCTCGACGATGCTGCGGGCGAGCGCGCCCGCAGACGCGGCGTCGAGGGTGATGTTGAGGAATCCGGGTCCGGCGATCTCGATGTCGGCCACGCCGTCGGTGGCGCCGAGGCGCTCGGCGACGACGGCGGCGACGTCACGCGGCTTCATGCCGGCCGGCTTGGCCAGCTGCATGGCGATGTTGCTCGTCCAGTCGCCGTGGCCCTTCTGCTTCGGTCGCTCCACGCGGATCTCGGTGGGCACCTCGACGGCCAGTTCGCCGGCCTCGACGGCGGCGGTCAGGGCGGCACGGATCGCTGCAGCAAGCTCTTCGGGGGTCACGGTCGCCCAGTCTAGGTGTGAGTCAGGGGTGGCCGTGGCGGCGGCCGATTCTCGGGACGGGCGCCGCCGGTGCTAATCTCACCGGGCACAATCCCGCCTCCGTAGCTCAGGGGATAGAGCACTGGTTTCCGGTACCAGGGGCCGCAGGTTCGAATCCTGCCGGGGGCGCAAAATTTCGAGGGGCCGCCAGCACCCGCTGGCGGCCCTTCGTCGTCTCCCCCAACGCCGGTCGAGGTGCGAGAGCCACACGCTGGTCTGGGTCCCACGTACGCGTGGGCGGTGCGAGGAGCTCTGCGACGAGCCTCGAGACCAAGCGCGCCCCCCTTCGGGCCCGTCGTCGTTGCCGCCACCTGGCTGCCCGGAGAGGGACAACCAGGTGACACCAACGCAACCAAGCGACATCAACGCTGCCGGGCGAGGACGAAGGGGGTCGCCTCAGCCCGTGTGCACGACCCGCGGGATCTCGGGCGTGGGTGCCGAGCCGACACCGGCACCTGAGTCAGGCGAGTCACCACCGGAGTCGTCGCCAGCCCCCACATCCCCGCGAGCCGCCCCGCACCACCCGCCGACCGGCGCGGCGTCCTCCCTTCGCCCCGGGTCGGGCTGAGCACGACAAACCCCGGCTTCGCAAGGGTCCGAAACTCTTGCGAAGCCGGGGTTCATCGGGTCACCCGGAAATCCGGAGACTCCTGCGGCGGTGCCCTACAGGTCCCGGCGCAGCTCCGCGTCGCGGGCGGAGTCGGCGACGTCACCGCGCTTGCTGAGGTTGATGATCGCGAGGACGAGCCCGCCCCAGATGGTGAGCATCGCGACGATCATCATGATGATGGCCGTGGTGGTCATGCTGTGTCACCTCCGTCGACGAGCAGTGCATCCTCGGCTTCCTCGGCAGCCGCGATCTCGTCGGGGTCGTCGCTGAGGACGGTCCCACGACGCCACGGGATGAGCGAGAGGCCGATGGCGATGATGGGCAGGGCTGCCGCCATGCCCCATCCGAAGACATTGAGCAGGTCCTCGGGGTAGCCCCCGTAGGGCTCGGCCACCTTCGTGTCGAGCTCCTGGACGAGCATGATGATGAGGACGATCGGCAGGATCACGCCGATGAGCCACCGCCACCACACCGCGAGCTTGATCGAGCTGACCCGGTCCATGTGCCGCTCGAGCGTGGGCAGCTTGGCCATGACGCCGGAGACGGCGAGCATCATCACCGTCGCCACCGCGAGGATGCCGAAGCTGTTGACGAACGCGTCCACCGTGTCGAGCAGGTAGAGGCCACCGGTCGTGGAGAACATGAGGATGCTGGCGATCGCCATCGGGATGCCGACGATGAAGGTCGCGGCCCGGCGGGAGATCCCGACCTTGTCACGGATGGCACCGATGACGACCTCGATGATCGAGATGAGCGAGGTGAGACCGGCGAGGACGAGCGAGCCGAAGAAGAGCACGCCCAGCACGGCACCGAAGGGCGCCTCGTTGATGATCGCGGGGAAGGCGACGAAGGCCAGGCCGATCCCGCTGGCCACGACCTCGCTGACCTCGGTCCCCGACGCCTGGGCCATGAAACCGAGGGCGGCGAAGACACCGATGCCGGCGAGCAGCTCGAAGCCGGAGTTGGAGAAGGCGACGACGGCACCGGAGCCGGTCATGTCGGTCTTGCGGGAGACATAGCTGGAGTAGGTGATCATGATGCCGAATCCGACGGACAGGCTGAAGAAGATCTGCCCCACGGCCGAGGTCCACACGCCGGTGTCCTTGAGCGCCGCCCAGTTCGGGGTGAAGAAGGTGTTGAGCCCCTCCCCGGCGCCGTCGAGGGTCAGGGCGATGATGACCAGGACGATGAAGGCGGCGACGAGCACCGGGATGAAGATGACCGCGGTGCGGCCGATGCCGGCCTGGACACCCATGGCGAGGACTCCGATGGTGATCGCCCAGAAGAGGAGCATCGTGAGCGAGATCTCGGGCACGAAGTCGAAGGTCGTGCCGGGCGTCTCGGCCGCCTGCAGGTAGTTGCCGAACAGGTAGCCCTCCGGGTCGTCACCCCAGCCCTTGGTGAAGGACAGCAGCGTGTACTTGCCGGCCCACGCCAGGATCGCCGCGTAGTACACGGCGATGACGATGCAGATGAGCACCTGCCACCAGCCGAGCCACTCGGCACCACGGCCCAGCCGGCGAAGGGAGAGCGGAGCCGACCCGCGGAAGCGGTGCCCGATCGAGTAGTCGAGGTAGAGCAGCGGGATGCCCGCGAAGAGCAGCGCGATGAGGTACGGGATGACGAAGGCGCCACCACCCCCTTCGTACGCGACGTACGGGAAGCGCCAGATGTTGCCGAGGCCGACCGCGGACCCGATGGCCGCGAAGATGAAGACCTTGCGTGAGGAGAAGCCCTCCCGGGGCTTGACCTCTGTGGCCTCTGTGCTGGACATGCTCACACTCCTGATCGATGTTGAACCCCAGCATGCTCCAGTATTCGCCGCCGATGTGGCGTGTGCCACGCCGCCGGCGGGATCTTCACGCCCGCGTGACCTCCGCTGATCGAGGTGCAAAGGCCGCCCGCGGCCGAAGCCTCGAGATCACGGCACCTGGCTTCGAGGCTCCTCCGTCGCACCTCAGCCACCGGGGCACGTTGATCGAGGTGCGAGGCCGCCAGCCGACCGCGATCACCGCGACCGACAACGCCGGCAACACCC
>NZ_BCSQ01000059.1 GCF_001570945.1 Janibacter anophelis NBRC 107843 | reverse complement strand
CCCCCTTCGCCCGCAGTCGGGTGGGGCGGCCCCCTGCGCCGCCCCACCCGACCCGGCCGCCTACTCGGCCGCGAGCGCCTGCGCGGGGGAGACCCGCGCGGCGCGTCGTGCCGGGAGCACGGACGCGACCAGGCCCGCCACGACCGCGACGAGGGCGACTGCCGCCAACTGTCCCCACGGCAGTGTTGGAGCGACCGCCATGTGTGCGCCGAAGAGCGCCCGGACCCCGGCGAGGCCGTAGGCGATCAGCTCGCCACCGCCGACGTCGAGACCCGCGTAGGACACGAGGTAGGCCGCCGAGGTGAACAGCCAGAGCCCGGCCGCGATGAGGAGGTCGACCGGTCCCCGACGGTCGTCCAGCCAGCGCCGGACGCGGACCAGGGGGCCGGTCACGTCGGGGACGGGTTCGAAGGTCACCGACCGAGGGTAGGCACCGGCTGCACCGCGGCGCATCAGACCACGGCCTGATGCGTGTTGTGGCCCGGGTCCATGGGTAGATTCGGCACCAGCAGCCGACCCACGGTGAGAGGTGGAGTCATGGGCAAGGAAGTCGCCGCGCAGAGCTACTCCCGCGAGGAGCGTCAGCGGTACCGCGAAAAGGTGCGCCAGAACCTCGACGTGTTCGAGCGGATGCTCGCCGAAAGGGCCTTCGACGAGGAGGTGCCGCTCACCGGGCTGGAGATCGAGCTCAACCTCATCGACGACGACCAGCAGCCCGCCTTCGTCAACGACGAGGTGCTCGAGGCGATCGCCGATCCGGAGTACCAGACCGAGCTGGCGCAGTTCAACATCGAGCTCAACGTCGCGCCGCGGCCGTTGCCCGGGGACTCGGCGCTCCAGCTCGAGGAGGACCTGCGGGCCTCCCTCAACCGTGCCGAGTCCAAGGCGCGCGAGGCCGGAGCCCGCATCATCGCGATCGGCATCCTGCCGACGATCCGGCCCGAGCACTTCGAGGGGGAGTGGATCAGCGCCAACAACCGCTACACGGCGCTCAACGACTCGATCTTCGTCGCCCGTGGCGAGGACATCGTCATCGACATCGAGGGGCCGACGGGGGAGCGGCTGCACACCTTCGCCGGGTCGATCGCTCCGGAGTCGGCGTGCACCTCCGTCCAGCTGCACCTGCAGGTCGGCCCGGGCCAGTTCGCCGACCACTGGAACGCCGCGCAGGTCATCTCGGCGCCGCAGCTGGCGCTCGCGGCGAACTCACCCTTCTTCTTCGGGCGACGGTTGCACGCCGAGACGCGTATCCCGCTCTTCGCGCAGGCAACCGACACCCGACCCATCGAGCTGAAGAATCAGGGCGTGCGGCCGCGGGTCTTCTTCGGCGAGCGGTGGATCACCTCGATCTTCGACCTCTTCGAGGAGAACGTGCGCTACTTCCCGGCGCTGCTCGCGGAGGCGACGGAGGAGGACCCGGTCGCGGTGCTCGACGCCGGGCAGACACCGCAGCTGGGTGAGCTCAACCTGCACAACGGCACCGTCTACCGGTGGAACCGACCGATCTACGAACCCGGTGGTGGACGGCCGCACGTGCGGGTCGAGAACCGGGTGCTGCCCGCCGGGCCGACGATCATCGACACGCTGGCCAATGCCGCCTTCTACTACGGGGCGGTGCGCACGCTCGCGAGCGAGGACCGACCCATCTGGACCCGCATGTCCTTCCCGGCGGCCCAGGCCAACTTCGAGACGGCTGCCCGTGACGGCATCGGTGCGCGGCTGTACTGGCCCGGACACGGGGAGCTGGGCGCCGACGAGCTCGTCCTGCGGCACCTGCTGCCCCTGGCCCGGGCGGGGCTGCGCGACTGGGGCGTGTCCGAGAGCGTCATCGACCGCTACCTCGACGTCATCGAGGGACGCTGCACGAGCGGTGTCAACGGCGCCGTGTGGCAGACCGACTGCGTCGCCCGCCTCGAGGAGCAGGGACTGGACCGCGCCGCCGCACTGGCGGAGATGACCGACCTGTACGCCGAGCACATGCACCGCAACGACCCGGTGCACACCTGGCCGCTGCCGTGAGCCTCAGGTGTTCCAGGTCAGGATGCAGGGGTCCTCGCGGTGGTGACCGAGCAGGGACAGGTGCCCGGCGTCGAAGGTGAGCTGGGCCGCCAGGCGCGGTGAGGTCCGCAACCACACCGTGGCGAGGATCCGCGAGGTGTGTCCGTGGCCGACGAGCACGACGTCGCCGCGCTCGAGGTGCGGCCGCACCCTGACGAGCACCCGGGAGGCCCGAGCCGCGACCTCCTCCACGGTCTCGCCGGGGGTGTCTCCCGGGATCACGCCGTCACGGAAGACGTCCCAGGCGTGGCCGGTCTCCTTGCGGATGTCGGCGGTGGACCGCCCTTCGTACCCGCCGTAGTCCCACTCCCGCAGGTCCTCGTCGACCTGCGGGTCCAGGCCGGCCAGCTCGGCGGTGTACAGGGCCCGCTGCAGGTGCGAGGAGATGACCGCCACCGGAGTGACGTCGAGCCCGGCGAGACGTTGCCCGACCTCCATGGCCTGGACGCGGCCGTGGTCGGTGAGCGGCAGGTCGGTCAGCCCCGTGTGCCGCCCGTCGCGACTCCACTCGGTCTCGCCGTGACGCAGCAGGATGAGGCGGCCCGGCGGGGGTGTCGACATGGGGTGAGACTAGCGGCCGGAGGTCTGCGAGGATCGTGCCGTGGCCGGACCGGGCCCGAGGATCGACGACGTGGAGGACCAGGGATGACGGACGACGAGACCACCGGTGGAACCGGCCCGGGCCACCGCCGCGTGGAGCTGACCCGGCTGGGTCTGGGGCGCTACGAGATCACCAATGCGCGCGGTGGCACCATCACGATCGGTGACGGGTCGAGCGACGACTTCACCCCCGTCGAGCTGCTGCTCGCGGCGCTCGCCGGGTGCAGCTCCGTGGACGTCGACCACATCACCTCACGGCGGGCCGAGCCGGAGTCCTTCGTCGTCGTCGCCGAAGGGGAGAAGACCTCGACCCCGGAGGACGGCAACCACATGCGCGACCTCGAGGTCACCTTCCGCATCGGCTTCCCCGAGGGCGACGCGGGCGACTCCGCCCGCACGGCCTTCCCGCGCTCGGTCGCCCAGTCGCGTGACCGCCTGTGCACCGTCTCGCGCACCGTGCAGATCGGCACCCCCGTCGAGATGACCGCCGAGGACGCCTGAGGCGTGCGCGAGCAGGTCGATGTCGCGATCGTCGGTGGGGGACAGGCCGGTCTGGCCATGGCCTACCACCTGCGACGGCTGGGCATCGACCACCTCGTCCTCGACGAGAGGAGGCGCCCGGCGGTGCGTGGCAGTCCACCTGGCCGTCGCTGCGGCTGTTCTCACCATCGGCGTACTCGTCCCTGCCCGGGTGGCCGATGCCTCCCCACCCGGATGTCTTCCCGCCCGTCGACCACGTCATCGACTACCTGCGGCGGTACGAGGAGCGGTACGACCTCGCGGTCGAGCGACCGGTGACCGTGCTGGACGTCCGCGCGGACGCCGAGGGCCTGACCGTCGAGACCGACCGCGGTGCGGTGCGCGCACGCTTCGTCGTCAACGCGACGGGGACCTGGTCGGCCCCCTTCGTCCCGCTCGTCGACGGTGCGCCCAGCTTTGCCGGACGGCAGCTGCACAGTGCCCACTACCGGGGTCCGCAGGACTTCGCCGGGCAGCGGGTGGCCGTCGTCGGCGGAGGCAACTCGGGGGTGCAGATCACCGCCGACCTCGTCAGGGTGGTCGAGCGCGTCTCCCTCGTCTCGACGCGCCGGCTGCGCTTCCTGCCCGACGACGTCGACGGGCGGCACCTCTTCGACCGGGCGACCGCCCGGTTGCGGCAGGCGGACCCCGTGGACCAGGAGGCTGCGTTCGTCGGGGAGATCGTGGCCCTGCCCCGAGTGCGTGAGGCACGGGCGAAGGGGGCGCTGCGCCTGCGCGCGATGTTCGACCGGATGGTGCCGGAGGGAGCCGTCATCGGACGCGATGTGCTCCAGCTCGACGCGGTGATCTGGTGCACCGGCTACCGCCCGGCGCTGCGTCATCTGCGCTCGCTGCGGCTGCGGACTTCCGACGGACATCCGCAGGTCGTGGCCAACCGTGCGGTGAAGGACCCGCGGGTGTGCTTCGTCGGCTACGGTGACTGGACCGGGCCGGCCTCGGCGACGCTCATCGGCGTCGGTCGCACGGCCAAGGCGCTCGCGGCGTCGATCGCTGAGGACCTGTGTCAGCCCTGCTGAGCGTCCCGCTTCACTGCCGAGATCTCGAACTCGAGGTCGATCTTCTCGCTGACCAGGACCCCGCCCTTGTCCATCGGCATGTTCCACTCCAGCCCGAAGTCGCGCCGCTTGACCCGACGCGACCCCTCGAAGCCGGCGCGCGTGATGCCGAAGGCATCGACCATGACACCGGTCATCTCCAGCGGCACGGTGATGGTCTGGGTGACGTCGCGGATCGTCAGGTCGCCGGTGACGATGTAGGCGCCCTCGTGGATCTCCTCGACATTGGTGCCGACGAAGGTGATCGTCGGGAAGCGCTCGACCTCGAAGAAGTCCCCACTGCGCAGGTGCTCGTCGCGCTGGGCATTGCGCGTGTCGACGCTCGCCGTCTGCAGGGTGACCTGCACGCGGGTGGCGGACAGGTCGTCGAGGTCGACGACGAACTCACCCGCGACGTCGTTGAACGAGCCCCGCACGGTGGTGATCATCGCGTGCTTGGCGGAGAACCCGAAGCGCGAGTGGCCCGGGTCGATGTCCCAGGCGCCGTTGAGGTCGAGCTCGGTGTCCGTCATGTGTTCCCCCGCAGTAGGTGAGTGGCGTGGCTGGCCAGATGGATGAAAGTTCTCGCAATATCCCATCGTGCCATGACCGATCCTAGGCTGGGTACATGGCCAGTTTCGTGGAAGTACACCCCGACAATCCGCAACCGCGCACCGTGGGGCAGGTCGTGGACCGCATCCGGGAGGGCGCGCTCGTCGCTTTCCCGACCGACTCCGGCTACGCCCTGGGCGGTCGCCTGGACGACCAGGGGATCAAGGACCGCATCCGCGACATCCGCCGGCTCGACGACAAGCACCACTACACGCTGCTGTGCGCCGACTTCGCCCAGCTCGGTCAGCTGGTGCACGTCGACAACAGCGTCTTCCGCGCGATCAAGGCGGCGACCCCGGGGCCGTACACCTTCATCCTTCCGGCCACCAAGGAGGTGCCCAAGCGGTTGCTGCACACGAAGAAGAAGACCGTCGGCGTGCGCATCCCGAGCCACCCCCTGTCACGGGCGCTGCTCGACGGCCTGGGCGACCCGATGCTCATCTCGACCCTCCTGCTGCCGGGGGAGGAGCAGACGCCGACCTTCGGCTGGGACGTCAAGGAAGCCCTCGACCACCAGGTCGACATCGTCATCGACGCCGGTGAGGTGAGCACCGAGCCGACCACCGTCGTCGACCTCTCCTCGGGCGAAGCGGTCATTGCGCGGCGCGGTGCGGGGGACCCGACCCCCTTCGAGTGAGGTCCCCGGGCAGCCCGCCACGACTGCCCCTCGACATCAAGACTGCGCATCTCCCCGGGGGAATGCACAGTCTCGACGTCAAGACCGCGCATCTCCCCGGGGAAATGCGCGGTCCCGGCGGTCAGGCGGTCGGGTCGGGTGCGCCGACGACCTCGTCCCGAGCGGCGACGAAGGCTCGCACGCAGGTGCGCACGTCGTCCTCGCTGTGCGCGGCGGAGAGCTGGACCCGGATGCGTGCCTGGCCCTGGGGGACGACGGGGTAGGAGAAGGCGATGACGTAGACGCCGTGGTCGAGCATCGCGTCGGCGATCTGCGCGGCCAGACGCGCGCCGTCGTCGCCGGGAAACATCACGGGCGTGATCGGGTGGTCACCCGGCAGCAGGTCGAAGCCCGCGTCCGTCATCAGCTCGCGGAACATCAACGTGTTGCGCCGCAGGACCGCTCGCTCCTCGTCGGAGCTGCGGGCGATCTCGATGGCCTTGAGCGAACCCGCCGCCACGACGGGCGCCACGGCATTGGAGAAGAGGTACGGACGCGAGCGCTGGCGCAGCAGCGCGATGACCTCGGCCGGCCCGCTGACGTAGCCACCGCTCGCACCGCCCAGGGCCTTGCCGAGGGTGCCGGTGAGCAGGTCGACCCGGTCCATCACGCCGCAGGCCTCCGGCGTGCCACGCCCGCCGTCCCCGACGAAGCCGACCGCGTGGGAGTCGTCGACGAGCACCATCGCGCCGTACTCGTCGGCCAGGTCGCAGATCTGCTCCAGCGGAGCGAGGTAGCCGTCCATGGAAAAGACGCCGTCGGTGACGATCACGGTGCGGCGGGCCCCCTTCGCCTCCTCGAGCCGGGCGCGCAGGTCGTCCATGTCGGCATTGGCGTAGCGGTAGCGCGCGGCCTTGCTCAGCCGGATGCCGTCGATGAGCGAGGCATGGTTGAGCGCGTCGGAGATGATCGCGTCCCCCTCGCCGAAGAGCACCTCGAAGACGCCGCCGTTGGCGTCGAAGCAGCTCGAGTACAGGATCGTCTCCTCCGTGCCGAGGAAGTCGGAGATCGTCGCCTCGAGCCGGGTGTGCAGCTCCTGGGTGCCACAGATGAAGCGGACGCTCGCCATGCCGAAGCCCCACTCCTGCAACGCTGCCGATGCAGCGGCGAGCACCTCGGGGTGGTCGGCAAGGCCGAGGTAGTTGTTGGCGCAGAAGTTGATCGCCTGCGCCTTGGTGGTCGTGATGTGCGCCTGCTGCGGACTGGTGAGCTCGCGCTCGTCCTTCCAGAGTCCGGCGTCGCGGATCTCCTGCAGCGTGGCGGTCAGGTCGTCCTTGATCGTGTACATGCTCAGCTCCAGTCCATGATGACCTTGCCGCACTCTCCCGAGGCGGCCGTGGCGAAGGCGTCCTCCCACTGCTCCGCGGGGAAGCGATGGGTGATGACCGAGGAGACCGCCTCGCGAAGTGCGGAGGAGGTCGAGAGCATCGCGCTCATCGTGTACCAGGTGTCGTACATCTCCCGGCCGTAGATCCCCTTGATCGTGATCATGTGCGTGATGACCTTGCCCCAGTCGATCGGGTACGGGTCCTTGGGCAACCCGAGCATCGCGATGCGACCGCCGTGGTTGAGGTGGTCGAGCATGTCGGCGACCGCCGGCGGAGCCCCGGACATCTCGAGGCCGACGTCGAAGCCCTCCTTCATCCCCAGCTCGCGCATGGCCGCACCGAGGTCGGAGCGGGCGGCGTTGACGAGCAGGTCGGCCCCGGCGCCCTTCGCCAGCTCCAGGCGGGTGTCGGACAGGTCGGTCACCGCGATGTACCGGGCGCCGACGTGACGGGCGACGGCCGCCGCCATGACGCCGATGGGCCCCGCGCCGGTGATGACGACGTCCTCACCCGCCAGGGGGAAGGACAGCGTCGTGTGCACCGCGTTGCCGAGTGGGTCGAAGACGGCGCCGAGGTCGGGGTCGATGTCGTCGTGGTGCACCCAGGCGTTGTCCGCGGGGATGACGACGAAGTCGGCGAAGGCACCGTCGCGGTTGACGCCGACGCCGACCGTGTTGATGCACAGGTGCCGTCTTCCCGCCCGGCAGTTGCGACAGGTGCCGCAGACGAGGTGGCCCTCGCCGGAGACACGATCGCCCACCCGCACGGCGGTGACCCCGGCTCCGACCTCGTCGACCTCGCCGTAGAACTCGTGGCCGATGACCTGCGGCGTGCTCGGCACCGCTCCCGCGGCCCAGTCGTCCCATCCGTGCAGGTGCAGGTCGGTCCCGCACAGGCCGGCCCGCAGCACCCGCACGCGCACCTCGCCGTCGCCGGCATGGGGCTCGGGGACGTCGGTGAGCTCGAGGCCGGGGCCCGTCCGGGGTTTGACGAGTGCGCGCATCGGTTCTCCTGTCGGTGGGGTGCGGGGGTGACCGCGGTCACGACAGTAGCGAAGGGGGAGTGCTCCCCGTGGTGCGCCGGGCCGGGTTCCGTCTAGCGTGTGCAGCACCATGACGAACCCGCCGCAGCTCCCGCCCCCGTCGCCGTTCCCCGTGCAGCAGAGCCACGGCAATGCCACGGCGGCGCTGGTGCTCGGCATCCTCGGCCTGACGATGGTGCCCGGCCTGGGGATCGTCGCCTGGGTCCTCGGCAGCAAGGCGCTCGAGGAGATGGACGCCAACCCGTACGCCGGGTGGAGCAACCGGGACCACGCCAAGGTGGGCAAGATCCTCGGCATCGTCGGCACGGTGTACTTCGCCCTGATCATCCTGTTCTTCGTCTGCTACTTCGGCTTCGTCATCATCGCGCTCGGCGCCACGGCCGCTGCCGGTTGACACTGTCCAGCCGCGCGGGATGCCGCTAGGGTCACGAGCGTGCGCACCGCAGCCGTCGCCTCTCTCTCCTGCCTCCTGATCGCGCTCGGGTACTCGACGACCGCCGCAGCACCCACCGCGGACAACCCGTGGCTCGGCCAGCGGGTGATGAACATGGCGCACTCGGGTGGTGAGGACGAGGCGCCGATGAACACGATGTACGCCTTCGAGCGGGCCGACACCTTGGGCGCGGACATGCTCGAGATCGACGTGCAACTCACCGCGGACGGCGACCTGGCCGTCATCCATGACGCGACGGTCGACGACTCGACCGACCACACGGGGCGCGTGGACTCCTTCACGATGGAGCAGCTGAGGGCGATGGACGCGGCGCACTGGTTCGTGCCCGGCCGCAGCACCGTCCACGACGACCCGTCGGCCCAGTACCCGTTGCGCGGAGCGCGGTCCGGCGACGCGGAGGTCGCGGGCCACGAGCCGACGGACTTCGGCGTCCCCTCACTCTCGGACGTCCTCGAGCGTTTCCCGGACACGCCGGTCAACATCGAGATCAAGGGCAGTGGGAGCACCCAGTCGTACCTGGACACCGCCGAGGTCCTCGCCGGCCAGCTCGAGCGCACCCAGCGCGAGGACCTGATCGTCGGCTCCTTCGAGGACGAGGCCCTGGAGCTCTTCCACGAGCTCGCCCCGCAGATCGACATGTCCGCCGGGCAGGACGCCATGATCGGCTACTACCTCTCCGGCACCCCTCTGCCCGAGGGCGTGGTGGCCCTGCAGGTGCCGATCACGTACTCCGGCATCACGGTCGTCAACCGCGCCTTCGTCGACCGGGCGCACCGCGACGGCTACGCGGTGCACGCGTGGTTCAGCGGGAGCGCACCCGACGACGCCGCCACCTACGAGCAGGTCATCGGCACCTGCGTCGACGCGCTCATGCCGTCGCGCCCTTCGGTCCTCGAGGAGGTCTTCGACGAGCTGCGTACCGAGCGCCCGACTCCCGGTGGGACCGCACCGCGACAGGAGTGCGCATCCGACGAGCCCACGGACCCCGAGCCGACGGATGCGGAGCCCACGGACCCCGAGCCGACACCTTCGGTACCCAGTCCGACTCCCGAGCCCAGCGACCCGGCACCCACCACCCCGGGCCCCAAGCCGACTGCGCCCGCCCCGACGCAGCCGGCACCGGACGAGGACACCACGCCGGTCCCCGGCACCGATGTCCCGCGTGAGCCGGAGCGTCCGGCGATCGTCCAGACCGACGGCTGGGTCAGCGACGCTCCAGCAGCACCATGACCTCGGCGTGGCGGGTCTGCGGGAACATGTCGAACACGCGCGCCCGCGTCACGCGGTAGCCGGGCAGCTGCGCCAGATCGCGCGCAAGGCTCGTCGGGTTGCAGCTGGAGTAGATGACGTGTGCCGGGGCGGCGGACTCCACCGCGGCGCACAGGTCGGGCCCGATCCCACGTCGCGGCGGGTTGACGACGACGAGCTCGTGGTCGAGTCGACTGAGTACGCGGGCGTCACCGATCTCGAAGCCGGCGTCGAGGCCGAGTTCTGACGCCGAGCGCCGGGCGCTGCGGACCGCGTCCGGAGCGATCTCGACGCCGTCGATCCGGCGCGGACCCCCCTTCGCCAGAGCCGCGTTGAGCGCGAATCCGCCCACGCCGCAGTAGAGGTCGAGGACGCTCGCCGGATCGGCCGCGGCGACCCACTCACGCGCCTGGCGGTACAGGGCGGCCGCGACGGTGGAGTTGGTCTGGAAGAAGCTGCGCGGGCGCAGGTGGAAGGTGACGTCGTCCAGCCGCATCGGCAGGGTCTCGTCGTCCGTGAGGACGATCTCCTCGTCGCCCTCGAGGACCGCCTTGTGCTCAGGCTGGATGTTGACCGACACCACCCGGACCCCGGGGACGACCGACCGCATGACGTCGATGCCCTCCTGGACGCGAGGCAGTTGGCCGGGGGAGCGGAGCACGAAGCGGACCATCAGCTGGGCGTCGGGTGAGCCGGTGACGATGAGGTGCTTGAGCTCGCCCTGGCGGGTCGGGACGTCGAAGGGGGTCAGCCCCAGCCCGGCGACGGCCGGCAGCAGCGCGTCCAGGGCGTCGGTCAACGGCGGCTCGTAGAGCCGGCACTCGGGTAGCGCGACTCCACGGGAGGTGGTGTCGAGGATGCCGAAGGTGGGATCCCCCTTCGTCCCGCCGACGGCGAGTTTGGCCTTGTTGCGGAAGGCCGACTCCGGACCGGTGAACGGCTCCTGCCACTCGTCACTCGGGACGTGGTCACGGAGCAGGTCGGCGACGTCGGACTGCAGGTCGGCGACCTGGCGGGGGTGGGGGACCCCCATCAGGGTGCAGGACGCGCACTCGCCGCGGTCGAAGTGGGGACAGCGCACTCGTCAGAACCCCGGTGGTGGCGTCACGGCGTGCCGCCCGGATGCTGCTGTCCCATGCGCGCCAGCGTATCCGGGCTCAGGTCATCAGCCGCTCACTCGTCATGGAGCATCAGATCTCGCTACGGTCGATGGGTCAGAAGCAGTGCCTGCACGTCATCGGGAGGACACCATGCAAGCGCAGAACTTCCTCGAAGACATCGACTGGGCCGGATTGTTGGGCAAGGCCGCGGCCGCCCTCGCGATCCTCGTCGTCACGTGGATCGTGGCGATGGTCGTCAAGTCGTTGTTCACCAAGCTCTCCAACAAGATCCCCGCGCTCCAGCGCGCCGGCGCCGACGGGACGAGCATCGGCTCGACGATCGGCTCCGTCGGCTCGCTCATCGTCTGGATGCTCGGTCTGGTCGCGATCCTGCAGGTCCTCGGACTCAGCCAGGTCCTCACGCCCATCCAGGGCATGGTCGACGGGGTCCTCGGGTTCCTGCCCAACCTCATCGGTGCAGGCATCGTCTTCTTCGTCGGTGCGATGCTCGCCAAGGTCGTGCGCCAGCTCGTCCAGACCGCGCTCACCGCGCTGCCCTTCGACAAGTGGCTCAAGACCGCCGGGTCCAAAGCCAGCTCGCTCCCGGGTGCGCCCGCCACGGCATCCGCTGGTCCGCCGCCCCCGCCTCCCGGCCAGCCCGCCGCGCCGCAGGCGCACGGCCAGCCCGGCGCCCCGCAGGGTCATGGCCAGCCGCAGCCGCCCGCCGGCTACGGTGCAGTCCCCGGTGGACAGTCGGCCGGGTCGTCCATCCCCAAGACGCTCGCGACCATCGTCTACGCCCTCATCATGATCGTCGTGACGATCGCGGCCCTGCAGATCCTGGGCATCGAGTCGATCTCGCGCCCCGCCGAGCAGATGCTCCAGTCGATCTTCGACGCGGTCCCGCTCATCGTGGCCGCCGGCCTCATGCTCGCCCTGGGCATCTTCATCGCCCGCTTCGCCGGTGACATCATCGAGCAGATCCTCGACGGCGTCGGTGTCGACCGTCAGCTCGCGCAGCTCGACGTGCTCCCGGCCGACACCCGGGTCGTCCCGGTCGTCGCCAAGGTGGCGCAGATCGCGATCGTGCTCTTCTTCGCGGTCATGGCCGCCCAGCTGCTGAACTTCCCGCAGATCACGACCTTCCTCAGCGAGGTGCTCGAGCTCGGCGGCAAGGTGATCTTCGGTGCGGCGATCATCGCGGCGGGCTTCTTCGTCGCCAACCTCCTGGCCCGGATGCTCTCCGGTGTCGGGGCGACGATCGTCAAGTACGCGACGATCGTGCTCTTCGTGGCGATGGGCCTGAAGTACATGGGCATCGCGGACTCGATCATCGAGCTCGGCTTCGGTGCCCTCGTCGTCGGTGGTGCCGCGGCTGCGGCGCTGGCCTTCGGCCTCGGTGGCCGCGACGCGGCCGCCCGCCAGCTCGACCGTCTCTCGGCCAAGGCCGAGGCACAGGAGTCGCAGGTCCCCCGCTCGGGCGACCAGCCGCTCTGACCTGCACGACCACAGGGCGAAGGGTGGCACCCCGGTGACCGGGGTACCACCCTTCGTCGTGTGTCGGGTCGGTCAGCGTTGGATCGTCGGCTGCCCACCGCCGAGCACCGGCGGGGGAGCGCCGGGGACCGGTGCGGCGTCATCCTGTGGCGACCACACGAGCCCGGCCAGAGCCAGGACAAGTGCGGTCAGGAGCGCCAAGTAGGTGTGGCGTGGGCGCTCTGGAGCGCCTGAGGGTTGGTACATCGCAACTCTCCACTGTCGGTCCGGCGCGGTCGCGCCCGACCCTCTGGACGTTACGGAGTCCGGACGTGCGAGGACATGGGCAATTGCTGCCACTCTCCGGCGTCAGCCCCGCTCGAGGATCTGCACGGCCTGCTCGCGCATCTCGACCTTGCGCACCTTGCCCGTGACGGTCATGGGGAAGGCGTCCGTCACGTGCACGTAGCGCGGGATCTTGTAGTGGGCCAGTTTGCCGCTCGCGAACTCGCGCACCTCGTCAGCGGTGAGACCGCCGGCGCCGTCCTGCAGCACCACCCAGGCCATGAGCTCCTCGCCGTACGTGTCGTCGGGGACCCCGATGACCTGGACGTCGGCGATGGCCGGGTGCGTGTAGAGGAACTCCTCGACCTCGCGGGGGTAGATGTTCTCCCCGCCCCGGATCACGAGGTCCTTGATCCGGCCGACGATGTTGACGTAGCCGGCGTCGTCCATCGTCGCCAGGTCGCCGGTGTGCATCCACCGGGCGGCGTCGATCGCCTCCGCGGTCTTGTCCGGCTGGTCCCAGTACCCGAGCATCACGCTGTACCCGCGGGTGCACAGCTCACCGGTCTCGCCACGGGGGACCGGCACGCCCGTCAGGGGGTCGACGACCTTGGACTCGATGTGCGGCATCGAGCGGCCCACGGTCTCGGTGCGTCGGGCGAGGTCGTCGTCTGTGCGGGTCATCGTGGACACCGGTGAGGTCTCGGTCATGCCGTAGCTGATGGCGACCTCGGCCATGTTCATCTCCGCCACGACCCGCTTCATCACCTCGACCGGGCAGGTCGACCCGGCCATGATCCCTGTGCGCAGCGAGGACAGGTCGTAGTCGGCGAAGTCCGCGAGGCCGAGCTCGGCGATGAACATCGTCGGGACGCCGTAGAGGGAGGTGCACCGCTCCTCGACGACGGCACGTAGCGTCGCGGCCGGCTCGAAGGAGGGCGCCGGGATGACCATGCAGGCGCCGTGCGAGGTCGCTGCGAGGTTGCCCATGACCATGCCGAAGCAGTGGTAGAAGGGCACGGGGATGCAGATCCGGTCGGCCTCGGTGTAGCGGATCATCTCGCCGACGAAGTACCCGTTGTTGAGGATGTTGTGGTGGCTCAGGGTCGCACCCTTGGGGAATCCCGTTGTCCCCGAGGTGTATTGGATGTTGATCGGGTCATCCGGCGTGAGCGATGCACCGCGCTCGGCGAGCTGCTCGTCGGTGACCGCGGCCCCCGCGGCCACCAGCTCGTCCCAGGACGCCTCCCCGACGTACACGACCTTGGTCAGGTCGGGGGTCTCCGGGCTCGCCTCCTCGACCATCGCCCGGTAATCGGAGCTCTTGTGCGTGACTGCGCTGACGAGCATGCGCATGCCCGACTGCTGCACGACGTAGGTCAGCTCGTGGGTGCGGTAGGCGGGATTGACGTTGACGAGGATCGCGCCCATGCGCGCGGTCGCGTACTGCAGGATCGTCCACTCCGGGCAGTTCGGCGCCCAGATCCCGATGCGGTCCCCGGCGGCCACCCCCTTCGCCATCAGGCCCTTGGCGAGCGCGTCCACGTCAGCGAGCAGCTCGGCGTAGGTCCACCTCCGGCCGCTCGGCACGTCGACGAGGGCCTCACGGGCACCGTGCTCGGCGACGGTCCGGGCGAGGTTGTCGCCGATCGTCTGGCCGATGAGGGCCACGTCCGACGTGCCCGACGTGTACGAAGGGAGAGCCAGCTGGGACATCGTGGGGAGACCTCCGGGTCGCGACGGTGCGAACGTGTCCACGATGCCACGGGGTGGGCTGCGATGCTGGGCACGTGACCCCCGAGCTCACCATCCGTCCCGCAACCGTCGACGACTGGAGCCACATCTTCCCCTTCTGGTCGCGGATCGTCGCCTCGGGTCAGTCCTATGCCTATCCGACCGACCTCGACAGCGACGGGGCGCGGGCGCTGTGGATGGAGCAGGCCCCGGGTCGCACGGTGGTCGCGGTCGACGGCAGCCGGGTGGTCGGGACGGCGAAGATGGGCCCCAACCGGCCTGGGCGCGGCGCTCACATCGCCACGGCGAGCTTCATGGTCGATCCCGACTGCGGTCTGCGTGGTGTGGGCCTTGCGCTGGGGGAGGAGATGGTCGCCTGGGCGCGCGCCCGGGGATACGCAGGCATCCAGTTCAACGCTGTCGTCGAGACCAACCAACGCGCCGTGGGTCTGTGGCGCTCGCTGGGCTTCGAGATCATCGGGACGGTGCCCGGAGCCTTCATGCATCCGCAGCACGGCCCCGTGGGATTGCACGTGATGTTCCTGCCCCTCGACTGACGAGGCGCCGCGGGTCCCGTCAGCCGGTCGGTCACGACGGACGAAGGGAGGGACCGCAGGGCCGCGACCTGGCCCGTGGTCGCGTGCCCGAGGACGCGCAGGGTGTGCGGGACGAGGAGCTCGGGTGCGGAGGGGGCCATGTGCTCACCCTCAAGGACGTCGCCACACGCTGACGTGGGACTCGCTCTGCGGACCGAAGGGAGTACCGGCCCAGTCCTGCGTCCGGCGCTCGAGCTCCAGCCCTGCCAGTCGCGCCATGAGGTCCAGCTCGCTGGGCCACACGAAGCGGTAGTTGTGCGTGCCGCGACGGTAGGAGCCGTCAGCCTGGAGGTTGAGGTGGTGCGAGGTCGCCTGCTGGGTCACGAGGTCGAAGGTGTCGAACCCGAGGTGCTTGTCGGAGACATCGAAGGGGACGGCGACTTGACCGGGGACCAGCCGACGCAGGGGAGGGACACCGACCTCGACGACGAATCTGCCTCCGGGGGAGAGGTGGCGCGCGGCGTTCCGGAAGCACTCGACCTGTTCGTCCTGCGTCCGCAGGTTGCCGATCGTGTTGAAGACGAGGAAGACCAGGGCGAACTCGCCCTCGACGCGGGTGGTGGCCATGTCACCGATGACCACCGGCAGTTCCTCGTCGGTCACCTTCGTCCGCAGGACCTCGACCATGGGTCGGGACAACTCGATCCCGGTGACGTGGACCCCCTTCGCCCGGAGCGGGACGCCGATGCGGCCCGTCCCGATGGCCAGTTCCAAGCTCGCCCCTCCAGCTGCGAGGGCGGCCAGGACGTCGACGGTCTCCTCGACGACCTCGGCCGCGAAGACCCCGCCCACGCCGTCGTAGCGCTGTGCCTGCTCGGCCGTCCACACGTCGCTGCTCGTCATGTCACCAGCACAGCAGCGCACCGATCGCGGACGCCACCGGATTTTCACGACGTGGGCGCACGGATCTGGTTGGATCGTCGGGTCCCTCCCGACCACCCCCAGGAGAGCTGATGCCCCACGCCGCCGACAGCCACGACCTCATCCGCGTCCAGGGCGCGAGGGAGAACAACCTCAAGGACATCAGCGTCGACCTGCCCAAGCGCCGCCTCACGGTCTTCACGGGGGTCTCGGGCTCGGGCAAGAGCTCGCTCGTCTTCGGGACGATCGCGGCCGAGTCGCGGCGGCTCATCGACGAGACGTACAGCGCCTTCCTGCAGGGCTTCATGCCTTCGCTGTCCCGTCCCGAGGTCGACCACCTCGAGGGCCTGACGACGGCGATCATCGTCGACCAGGAGCGGATGGGCGCCAACCCGCGCTCGACCGTCGGCACCGCGACCGACGCCAACGCGATGCTGCGCATCCTCTACTCACGACTCGGGCAGCCGCACGTCGGCCCGCCGACGGCCTACTCCTTCAACGTCCCCACCCGCAGGGCCAGCGGGATGATGTCGACCGAAAAGGCCGGCGGCCGCACGGAGAAGAAGGCGGTCAAGGACGCCGTCTACCTCGGTGGCATGTGTCCGCGGTGCGAGGGCATGGGCCAGGTGAGCGACATCGACCTCACCGCTCTCTACGACGAGACCAAGTCGCTGCGTGACGGCGCCCTCACCGTCCCGGGCTACTCGATGGACGGCTGGTACGGCCGGCTCTTCGAGGGCATGGGCCTGCCGATGGACAAGCCGATCAAGAGCTTCACCAAGAAGCAGCTCGAGACGATGCTCCACAGCGAGCCGACGAAGATCAAGGTCGAAGGGGTCAATCTCACCTTCGAGGGGATCATCCCCAAGATCCAGAAGTCGATGCTCTCCAAGGACCCCGAGGCGATGCAGGCGCACGTGCGGCGCTTCGTCGAGCGCGCCGTGACCTTCCAGACCTGCCCCGAGTGCGAGGGCACGCGCCTGACCCCCGAGGCTCGCGCGTCGAAGATCAACGGCAAGAGCATCGCCGACCTGTGCCAGATGCAGATCAACGACCTCGCCGAGTGGGTCCGCGACCTCGACGAGCCCGGCTTCGAGCCGCTGCTCAAGGGACTGCGCCACCTGCTCGACTCGTTCACCGAGATCGGCCTGGGCTACCTGTCGCTCGACCGACCGGCCGGCACCCTGTCCGGTGGAGAGGCGCAGCGCGCCAAGATGATCCGCCACCTGGGCTCCTCGCTCACCGACGTCACCTACGTCTTCGACGAGCCGACCATCGGTCTGCACCCGCACGACATCGCGCGGATGAACGACCTGCTGCTGCGCCTGCGCGACAAGGGCAACACCGTCCTCGTCGTCGAGCACAAGCCGGAGACGATCGCCATCGCCGACCATGCGGTCGACCTCGGCCCCCTCGCGGGGACGAAGGGAGGTCAGATCGTCTTCGAGGGAACCGTCGACGAACTGCGGGCGAGCGACACCCTCACCGGTCGTCACCTCGACCACCGCGCGCAGCTGAAGGACGAGGTGCGCAACACGACCGGCGCGCTCGAGATCCGCGGCGCCGACACGCACAACCTCAAGGACGTCGACGTCGACATCCCACTCGGGGTGCTGACCGTCGTCACCGGTGTCGCCGGATCGGGCAAGAGCTCGCTGGTGCACGGCGCGCTCGACCACCGTGACGACGTCGTCGTCATCGACCAGGCCGCGATCAAGGGCTCGCGGCGCAGCAACCCCGCGACCTACACCGGGCTGCTCGAGCCGGTGCGCAAGGCCTTTGCGAAGGAGAACGGCGTCAAGCCGGCCCTCTTCAGCTCCAACTCCGAGGGGGCCTGCCCCACGTGCAACGGCGCCGGCGTGATCTTCACCGAGCTCGGTGTCATGGCGACCGTGGAGTCGCCGTGCGAGGACTGCGAGGGCCGCCGCTTCCAGGACGCGGTGCTCGAGTACGAGCTCGCAGGCAAGAACATCGCCGACGTCCTCGAGATGTCGATGAGCGAGGCCGAGGCCTTCTTCGCCAAGGACGGCCCGGCGAGCCTGCCGGCCGCGCACAAGATCCTCACGCGGCTCGTCGACGTCGGTCTGGGCTACCTGACCCTGGGCCAACCCCTCACCGCCCTGTCCGGCGGTGAGCGCCAGCGCCTCAAGCTCGCCGTGCACATGGGGGAGAAGGGGGAGGTCTACGTCCTCGACGAGCCCACGACCGGCTTGCACCTGGCTGATGTCGACAACCTGCTCGCCCTGCTCGACCGCCTCGTCGACTCGGGCAAGTCGGTCATCGTCATCGAGCACCACCAGGCCGTGATGGCCCACGCCGACTGGATCATCGACCTCGGCCCCGGCGCCGGCCACGAGGGTGGTCAGGTCGTCTTCGAGGGCACCCCGAGCGACCTCGTGGCGAAGGGGGAGACCCTCACCGCCCAGCACCTGCGGGAGTACGTCGGGGGTGCGTCGAGCTGACCGACACCGGCACCCTCCAGGCGGTGCCGGTCGCGGTCAGCCGCGCTTCTTGAGCATCCGGCGCTGCGTCCGTCGCCCCTGACGGGTGATCAGGGGCAGGGTGGCCAGCCCAAAGCTCGGGAAGACGTCACCCACCCGGCACAGTGCCCCACGCCACCCGGGCAACGTGGTGACGACCTTCGGCTCGTCGAGCACCTTGTCGACCGCCTTGACCACGTCCTCGGGCTGGAGCACCTTGCCGGAGAACGACAGCGCGGCCCCGGGGTCGTCGAGCTTGTCGTGCAGCATCGGCGTCCAGATCCCGTCGGGGCAGATGCACGAGATGTGCACGTGCTTGACCTTGGCCGCGCGCAGGTCCGCCAGGGTGCTCAGGCTGAATCCCATGACGGCGTGCTTGGAGGCCGCGTAGACCCCTTCGCCCGGGACGGCCGTGATGCCGGCGAGCGAGGCGATGTTGACGACATGGCCGCCGCCGCGCTCCCGCATGGTCTCGATGGCGGCGAGCGTCCCGTTGATCGTGCCGAGGGTGTTGACCTCGAGGATGAGCCGACGCTCCTGCTCGTCGTGCTCCCACGCCGGTCCGGTGCGCAGGACGCCGGCATTGTTGACCCAGACGTCGAGCCGCCCGGCCCACGAGACCACCTGGTCACGGGCTGCTCGCACCGCGGAGTCGTCGCGCACGTCGACGACCATGGCCCTCGCCCGCTCACCGAGCTCGGCCGCCGCGATCGTCACCGCTGCCTCGTCGACGTCCGTGAGCAGCACCTGGTGTCCGCGCTCGACGAGGAGTCGGGCGATCTGACGCCCCAGGCCCCTGCCCGCACCGGTGACCACCGCGCCTGCCGGCCAGCGGTGCTCGGGGAGGGTGCTGGCGGTCGGCTCGCCGGCCGATGGTGTGGTGGTGGGCTGGGGCACCAGGGCTCCTTCGTCGCGGTGGCAGGACCGTGTGTGGGTCCAGCATGCCCGTGTGTGCGCATCGGGGCACGCCTGACAGGCCGAGGGGTTGTCCCCAGCCGGACGCGGACGGCGTCGGCAGTCCACAGCAACGCCGTGCGACCGTCAGGCGCCTCCCGAGCGCAGGAGGCTGGAGCGAGTAGACGGACGAAGGGGGAGTGGCATGGCGAAGAAATCGGGCGTCCACGAGAGCCGCGAGGACATCGACGATGTCAACGGCGTGGAGCTCACCGGCCGGGTCAGCGGGGAGCCGGAGACCCGGGAGCTGCCGAGCGGGGACGAGCTGGTGACCCTGCGGGTCGTCGTGCGCAGGGGAGAGGGACAGCCCGTCGACACCATCGACTGCGCGTGCTGGAGTGCCGGCTCCCGCCGCGCGGCGTCACGTCTGGAGGACGGCGCCAGGGTCCGGGTCGAAGGGAGCCTGCGTCGCCGCTTCTTCCGCTCGCCGGGGGGATCGGCGAGCCGCTACGAGGTCGAGGTCTCGCGGCTCGTCCGGGATCGGCGG
>NZ_BCSQ01000058.1 GCF_001570945.1 Janibacter anophelis NBRC 107843 | reverse complement strand
CCCCAGCGAGGAGCCTCGAAGCCACGTCCCGGCCAGGCCGGCCGACGGATCACGACGAAGGGGGCAGGTCCCCCGGTCGGAAGGCGTACAGCGCACGCAGCCTCGCCGTGGTGAGCGCCCGGTAGCCGTGGGCCGCCGCGAGCGTGCGGGCGTCGGGGCCGTAGCCGGCCAGGACCCCTTCCTCGACCGAGGTCGCGGTGGACGCGCTCGCCCAGCCCTGGAGCACGCGCAGGTCGAGGTGCGCCAGCAGGTTGCCCAGGTCCAGCGCCGGGTCCCCGAGCGCCAGGGTGTCGACGTCGAGCATGCCGACCGAGTCCCCGTCGACGAGGAGCTGCTTGTCGTGCAGGTCCCGGTGCAGCAGCGACGGCGCCTCCGGCCGTCCCGCGTCGACGACGCGCGCGGCAGCCGCCGCGATCTCGCGCTCGACCACCGCGGCCTCGCGGGCACCGAGGGCGGCGTGGGTCCGCGCCAGAGCGAGCAGCCCACGGGTCACGTCGACCTCGGACGCGAGGTCGTGGGTCGCCGTGCCCTCCGGCGCGGCGGCCGCCGCGTCGTGGAGGGTGCGGATCGCCCGACCGACGCCCGGCGCCGTGTGCGCAGCGATCATCTCGGGCAGCAGGTCGTGCAGGGGCGTGCCGGGCAGCGTGGTGAGCCGGATCGTGCCGCTCTCCTCGTCCCACGACGTGACGTCGGGAGCGCTCAGGCCGGGCACCGCGGCGGCCGCTCGGGTGCGCCGGACCAGGTCGGCGGTGCGTCCGGGGCGCACGACCTTGGTCCACACCGAACCGCACGGGGCGGGGTCGGTGCGCACCACGGCGCGACGTTCGGGTCGGTGCACGACGAGCTCGGCGCCCGCGTCGATGAGCCGCGCGAGGGGCACCAAGCGCCGGTCCGCTCCCCCGTGGTGCACCACCAGGTGCGCGCCACGGCGCTCGACGAGGTCGGGGGCGACCCGGGCGGTGGCCCGAGCGACCCGCTCGGCCTCGGCCGGGTCGGTGATCCACTGACCGATGACGCGCTGGGCTCCGGCCAGCATGTGGAGGTGCAGCCGGTCGGCGCGTGGGTGGGCCCGCACGAGCGTCAGGCCCATCTCCTCGAGGTCCTCGACGACGGTGGCGAAGGGGGTCATGCCGCGGCCCGATCGCGTGCGAGCTCCCCGGCCAGCTCGACGAGGGCGGTCGTGGTGGCCGGCCAGTCCGGCGCGCCGGCGCGGAAGGGCTCCCCCGCACGCGACAGCAGCGCGAGGGCGGTCCGGGGGCCGAGGTCGTCGCCGGTCCCGGCGGTCCACGTCGTCGCGTGCCCGGAGAGGACGGGGTCGCGCATGCGGTCCAGGAGTCGGCGTGCCCCGGCGCTGCCCGTCGCGGGCAGCTCGGTGAGCGCCGCCTGGGCGAGCAGGCTCGCGACGTCGTCGAGCGGCTGGCCACGGCGCACCCGGTCGAGGTCGATGAGGCCGAGCGAGGACCCGTCGAGCACGACCTGGTCGAGCGAGAAGTCACCGTGGAGCACGGCTCCGGGCCCGGGACGAAGGGCGGCGCGCGCCTCCCCGGCGATGCGCGCGATGTGGGCACCCAGGGCCCCGAGCACCGGCTCGAGCGCCCCGAGGGCGTCGACCCCCACCGGCTCCGGGTCGAGGGTTCCGGCCGGCCCGGACGCGTGCAGCGCACCGAGGGCCGCGCCCAGACGACGCAGTGTCGCGGTGGAAGTGCTCGCCGCCAGCGGTGTCCCGCTCAGGTGCTCCAGGGCGATGAGCCCGCGGCGGTGGGTACCGATGACGCGGGGCAGCCGCATCGACTCGACCGCCGAGGGGTCGACCACCCCGTGCGCGGCGAGGGCGGACTCGAACCCCCTTCGCTCGTAGGCCCGCAGGACCACGTGCTGGCCGGGCTCGACGAGGGACAGGCGACCCACCCACCGACGGGAGGGCTTGTGGGCCAGGGTCTGCGGGCGGGCGTCCCGTGCGGGCGGGTGCCCGCGGTCGGCGAGCCAGTCGTGGACCCGGCCGCTGCGCACCAGCGTCCGCAGGGCCGGGACCCGACGGTCCACCATCGCGTCGACGACGAGCAACCCGTCGTCCGTGCGGTCGAGCAGCACGTCGTCGGGCTCGGTGTCGCGCAGTGCCTTCGCACTCTTCTCCGGCGCAGCCGGGCCCCACGCGTGGGCGATGGCCGCGCGACCGTCGACGTCCACGAGCGCGACCGCACTCGTCCCGGGCTTGTAGCGCACGTAGCTGCGTCGCGTGGGCAGACCGAGCTGCTCGGAGAGGACCTCGTCGTCGAGCAGGGCGCGCAGACCGGGGAGCTGCGGGTCCCGGTCGGCGAGCAGTGCATGGGCCTCAGCCGACTGCATGGAGCGCACCTCCTGCGACCCCGACCTGGTCCTCGTGCCGGGCGAGCACGTCGTCGGGCTTGCCCTGGTCGACCACCCGGCCGGCCTCGATCCACACGAGCCGGTCCGCGGACCGGGCAGCCTCGAGGTCGTGGGTGATGATGATCGTCGTGCGGCCCCGGGTCAGCCGGTCGAGCGCGGCGGTCACCTCGTCCTCGGTCTCCCCGTC
Source organism: Janibacter anophelis NBRC 107843 (assembly GCF_001570945.1). Taxonomy (GTDB): domain Bacteria; phylum Actinomycetota; class Actinomycetes; order Actinomycetales; family Dermatophilaceae; genus Janibacter; species Janibacter anophelis. The sequence goes on along the minus strand of NZ_BCSQ01000058.1, from coordinate 18,449 downwards.
AAGACCGGTGGTCGCCTCGTCGAGCACGATGACCGGGGCGTCGCGGACCACGGCGCGGGCGATGGCGATGCGCTGGCGCTGACCGCCGGAGAGCGTCGTGCCCCGCTCCGAGACGACCGTGTCGTAGCCCTGCGGCAGGGCCGTGATGAACTCGTGCGCGCCGGCGATCCGGGCCGCCTCGACGACCTGCTCCATGGTCACCGTGCCGGCACCCTCGGGAGCGCCCATCGCGATGTTGTCGCGGATGCTCGTCGCGAAGAGCAGGCTCTCCTGCAGCACCATGGCGACCTGGCTGCGCACGTCGTGGACGGTGAGGTCCTGCACGTCCCAGCCGTCGAGGCGCACCGCGCCGGAGTCGGGGTCGTGCATGCGCAGGAGCAGCCCGGCGATCGAGGACTTGCCGGCGCCGGACGGGCCGACCACCGCGACCCGCTCCCCTGCGGCGATGCGCAGGTCGACCCCGCGCAGCACCGCGTGACCGGGCACGTAGGAGAGCCACACGTCGCTCAGCTCGACGTGGCCCTGCACCCGGCGACCGGCGCGGGCCCACGAGGCGTCGCGGACCGCCGGTTCGGTCTCGAGGAGGTCGACGACCCGCTCGGCGGAGGCCGCGGCCTGGGCGATGCGGCCGGTGTACTTCGCCAGGTCGCGCATCGGCTTGAAGGCCGCCTTGAGGTAGGTGACGAAGACGACGAGCTCACCCGGCGTCAGCGCGCCGGCGAGCACGCGCTGCGCCCCGACGTAGAGGACGATGGCGGTCGCCAGCCCGACGAGCACGTCGGTGGAGCGCTCGAGTCCGGCGGACAGCTTCTTGGCCTTGACGCCGTCCTTGAGGGTCTTGACGTTGTCGGAGGCGAAGCGGGACTGCATCTCGCTCTCGAGCGTGTAGGCCTGCACGACCTTCATCGACCCCAGCGTCTCGGTGGCCAGGGTCGCGAGGGCCCCCTCCGCCTTGCGCTGCTTGCGCGAGACCGTGTGGATGCGGCTGGTGGCGCGACGTCCGGTGAGGAAGAAGATCGGGAAGACGACGAGCATGCACAGGGCCAGCTGCCAGTCGAGCAGCACGACGACGACGAGCATCGCCGCGAGCGTCAGCACGTTGCCCATGAGGGGAAGGGCGGCGGTCACCGCCACCTCCTTGAGCCGTCCCACGTCGCCGGTGATGCGCTGCACGAGGTCACCGGTGCGCGCCTTGTCGTGGAAGGAGAGGGAGAGCCGCTGCAGGTGGGCGAAGGCGTCAGCGCGCACCGAGGTGAGCAGCCGGTTGCCGGCCAGGGCGAAGCACACGGTCATCGCGTAGTTCGCCGCGGCCCGCACGAGCACGACGCCGAGCAGCCCGAGGCAGGCCAGGACGAGGACCTGCTGGAGGTCCGTCGGCTGCCCCTGCGGCAGGTCGGCGCCCAGCTGGCCGATGACGCCGTCGATGACGAACTTCATCGGCCAGGGCTCGAGCAGCCGCATGACGACCTCGAGGGCCATCGCGGCGCCACCACCGGCGATGAGCGTGCGCTGGGTGCGCAGGTGCGGGCGCACGTGCGGCAGGAGGCGCTTCAGCCCGGGCAGGGCCTGACGCAGCCCCGAGGGCTTGCGTCGCTTGCGCAGGGGGGACTCGCTCATCCCACGCTCCCGAGGAGCTCGTCGCTCAGCGACCTCGTCCGCGTGGGGACGGTGGCCAGGATCCGGTCGACGACCAGGCTCCAGTCGTGACGGGAGACGGCGGCCTCCCGCGCGGCATCGCCGAGCTCGGCACGCAGCCGCGCATCGGTGCGCAGACCGACGATGGCGGCGGCGAGCTCGGTCACGTCGCCCGGGGACACCAGCACGCCGAGCCGACCGGCGTCGAGGACCTGCGAGCAGGGCCCGATGTCGCTGGCGACCACGGGCAGTCCGGCTGCCAGGTACTCGTAGAGCTTGAGCGGGGAGAAGTAGAAGTCGTCCAGCTGCGGGTAGGGGGCGACCGCCACGTCCATCGCGGCGAGCTCGGCCGGGATGTCCTCTGCCGCCACGGCACCCACGAGGTCGACCCGGTCGGCCACCCCGAGAGCGGCCGCCTGCTCCAGGACCGCCGCACGCTGGGGACCGTCACCGACGAGGCGCAGCCGGGTCGCGTCGTCCGTCCGGGCCACCCGGGCGAAGGCGTCGAGCAGCACCTCGATGCCGTGCCAGGGCTTGAGCGTGCCGACGAATCCGATCGTGAAGGGGGTCTGCTCCCCCTTCGCCTGCGGCTGGGCCTCCAGACCCGGCCGGATGTACTGAGTGTCGACCCCGTTGGGCACGACATGGACCTGCTCGTTGGTGGTCCGCTCGGCGACCCAGCGGGCGACGGGCTCGGAGACGGTGACGACCGACCCGGCGGCGTCGAAGGCGCGGCGGGCGATCGCCTCGGCCCCGGACCGGTCGACGAGCACGCGGTGCTCGGCCTGCTCGTCGATCAGGGGCGCGTTGACCTCGAGGACGGAGGCGACGGACTGCGCACGCGCCCAGGCCATCGCGGCGTCGGACCACAGGGAGTAGCGCTCGTACACGAGGTCGAGGGGCGCGTCGTGGTGCAGGGCGGCGAGGACGGCGGAGGCGGCAGCGGCCGACGCCTTGGCCGAGTCCTCGCGCTCGGGCCCCGTCCCGGTGATGCGCGGCAGCTCGTGGACGACCACGCCGTCCAGGCCGCGCGGCACGTCGCCACCGACCCGCGCCGTGACGATGTGGACCTCGCTGCCGCGGCGCAGCAGGTCGCGCACGACCGCATGGACGTGGACGGAGGCACCCTTGCGGCCGAAGACCGGGACGCCGGGGTCGGTGGAGACGTAGGCGACGCGGTTCATGCGACCTCACGCTCCCGGTGGTCGACGGAGCGCGAGGCGATGGCCGTGCGGAAGATGCCCTGCAGCACCACGGCGTGGTCGCGGAAGTCGAAGTCGGCCTCGAGCAGGGCCCGGCCCGCGCGCGCCCAGCGTGCGGCGGCGGTCGGCTCGTCGAGGGTGCGGGCGAGGGCCGCGGCCAGGGCAGCGGGGTCGGCCTCGGGGACGATGAGCCCGGTCTGCTCGTGACGGACGATCTCGGGGATCCCGGTGACGGGGGTGGCCACCACGGGCGTGCCCAGGGCCATGGACTCGAGCAGCACCGTCGGCAGACCGTCGCGGTTGCCGTCCGCGCCGACGACGCACGGTGCCGCGAAGACGTCTGCGGCAGCGACGATCTCGCGCACCTGCGACTGCGGCATCGCGCCGTGCATCGTCACGACGTCGGTCAGGCCGAGGGCGCCGACCTGTGCGCGCAGGACCTGCTCGAGCGGACCGGTCCCGACGAGGTCCAGCCGCACGTCGCGGCCGTCCCGCCGCAGGGCGGCGAAGGCGTCGAGGAGGTCACCGAACCCCTTCTTCTCCACCAGCCGACCGACCGCGGCGACGCGGGCGGGGCCGCGGGTCTCCCCCTTCGTCCCGAAGGGGAATGCCTCCAGGTCGACGCTGTTGTACAGCCGCACCACACGCTCGGCGTCGGCGCCGAACTCGGTCCGCAGGTGGTGCAGGTTGAAGTCGCTGACCGTGACGGTCGTGTGCGCCTCGCGCAGCTTGGTCGCGAGCTCGGCGGGGACGACCTCCTCGTGGAAGATGTCCTTGGCGTGGGCGGTGAAGGAGTACGTGATGCCGGTCAGGCGCGCGGCCAGCCGGGCGACGTCGGCGGCGATCGAGCCGAAGTGGGCGTGCAGGTGCTCCAGTCCGGACCGGCGGATCGCGCCCGCGAGCTCGACAGCGGCCAGCGCGACGTCCTCGGGCGCGGCGAGGAGGGCGGCGAGGTGGTCGGTGACCGTCGGCACGTCAGTGGTCGCGCCGCGCAGGGCGCTCCAGAAGGAGCTCGCCTTGTGCTCGCGCGACAGGTAGGTCACCGGCGCCTGGACCCGGGCGAGCGCCTCGTGGAATCGACCGTCGATGGGCAGGCGCAGGGAGAAGATCTCGACGTGGGTGCCGGCGGCTTCCTGCTGGAGGATCTCGTGGACGATGAACGTCTCGGAGAAGCGGGGGTACATCTTCAGGACGTACCCGACACGGGGCGTGGTGGCGGTCATCAGCTGGCCATCTCCTGGATCTCGTCGAGGTGGGGTGCCGAGGCGGGCTGCAGCTCGGCGAGCAGTCGGGGGACGCGGCGCAGGCCGTCGAGGGCGATGACCTCGCGGTCGCGGTGGCGGGTCGTCGTCACGGCCTCGGCCAGCCAGGCGCAGAGCGCGGCCGGCGTGACCTCGTCCGGGTGAATGGCGTCGACGAGACCGAGCTCGTTCAGGCGCTCGGCGCGCACGAGCTGCTCCTGGCGGGGGCGCACGCGCGGGACGATGAGGGCCGGCACGTCCTCGGTGAGGACCTCGCAGACCGTGTTGTAGCCACCCATGGACACGACCGCCTCCGCGCCGCCGATGAGCTCGACGGTGTTGGTGACGAACTCGCGGACGACGAGGTCGGTGCGCTCCGCGGCGATCTCCTTGAGCCGGAAGCGCAGGGAAGGCTGCATGTACGGGCCGGTGACGATGACACCCGTGTGGCCGGCCGGGTACTCGGCCCGGGCGAACGCCAGTGCGGTGTCGTAGCCGTCCTGCCCGCCGCCGACCATGCACAGCACGTAGGGGCGCGGGACCGGGCCGCGCCGCGGCTCGTCGCGGGGAGCGATCAGTCCCTCGGAGCGACCCTCGGCGAGGTAGCCGGTGTAGCGGATGCGCTCGGCGACCGCGCGCGGCAGGTCGTAGTCCAGGGCGACGTCGACGACGGCCCGGTCGCCGTAGACCCAGACCTCGTCGTAGTGGTCCTGGATCGCCTGCGTCGTGTCAGCGGCGCGCCACTCGCGAGCCGCGGTCAGCGGGTCGTCGAGGATGTCCCGCAGGCCGAGCACGACGCGCGGGCGTCGCCCCGTGGTGTGGCCGCGGATCTCCCTGAGCGCCACGAGCGCCTGCTCGAGCTCACCGTCGAGGCCGCGGGCGACCTTGTCGACGACGACGGTGTCGGGGCGGAAGGCCTGCAGCGCGGTCGTGATGACACCCGAGCGCAGCGCGAGCAGCGCGTCGAGATCCATGGCGAAGGTCGCCGCGGCGTATCCACCGTCGGCGTCCTTGGCCACCGTCGGGACCGTGATGATCTCGGTGTTGGGCGGGAGCGGCAGGGCGGTCGCCTGCGGGGCGCCGGTGAGGATGAGCACGTCCGTGCGCGGCTCCGCGGCGACCATCGCCCCGGCCAGGGCGATGTTGCGACGGATGTGACCGAGTCCCTGGGTGTCGTGGGAGTAGAAGGCGACTCGGCGGCGGGGTGTCGTGTTCACGCACCCCACAGTGGGGGTCGGCTGTGAGGTGAACGTGAAGTGGAGATGAGGAAACCCTCATGGGGCTCCGCGGCGTGTCCTACCGGGTGATCCGGGTCCCGGCGAGTCTGTCGTGCAGCCCGCGGCCGTCGTCGCCGAGGACGATCAGGGCAGGGATGAAGAGGCAGAGCAGGACCGCACGGATCCCGGAGCGAAGGGGGGTGACCCACTCCCCGTGCATCGGCACCACGCGCAGCCCCATGAGCCGGTGACCGAAGGTCGCGCCGCCGAGCGTCACGCCGATCCAGTTGAGCAGGAAGAGGAGGCCGAGCGGGGCGAAGGAAAAGGCCTCCGGGCTCAGCTCGACGACCCGACCGATGAGTCCGTGGACAATGAGCAGGCACGAGACCCAGTCGATGACCAGGGCAATGAGGCGACGACCGAAGGGGGCGCTCCCCCCTTCGTCCTGGGCCGGGGTGGGTCGGGTGCTCGCGCTGCTCACCGGGGCAGCCTATGCGGCCGCGTGGCGGTCGCTCCCACCGCCCGGGACTCCCGGTCGATAGGATCGGGCCCACGAAATGGGACCGCGGTCCCATGTAACACGGGTGAAACATTCGGGTCATGGTCGGGAAACCGAGCGTGCCTACGGTTTCACCAACAGTTGAAGCGGCGGGTCAGAGCGGCCGGCCGCCCCCACCCCAGGAGGATGGTTTGTTCAGCTCCCCTGACGAGGTTCTTGAGTTCATCAAGGCCGAGGACGTCAAGTTCGTCGACATCAGGTTCTGCGACCTGCCCGGCATCATGCAGCACTTCAACGTGCCGGCCGACTCGATCGACGAGGACTTCTTCATTGAGGGCCAGATGTTCGACGGGTCCTCGATCCGCGGCTTCCAGGCCATCCACGAGTCCGACATGAAGCTCGTCCCGGACATCAAGACCGCCTACCTGGACCCCTTCCGCGAGGAGAAGACGCTCATCGTCAACTTCTCGATCGTCGACCCCTTCACCGGTGAGCAGTACAGCCGCGACCCGCGCAACGTCGCGGCCAAGGCCGAGGCCTACCTCAAGTCGACCGGCATCGCCGACACCGCCTACTTCGGCGCCGAGGCCGAGTTCTACGTCTTCGACGACGTGCGCTTCGACACCCAGCCGCAGGGCTCCTACTACTTTGTTGACTCGATCGAGGCCAAGTGGAACTCCGGTCGCAAGGAGGAGGGCGGCAACCAGGGCTACAAGACGGCCATGAAGGGCGGCTACTTCCCCGTGCCGCCGGTGGACCACTTCGCCGACCTGCGCGACAAGATCTGCCTGAACATGAAGACCGTCGGCCTCGAGGTCGAGCGCGCCCACCACGAGGTCGGCTCCGCGGGCCAGCAGGAGATCAACTACAAGTTCAACACCCTGCTGCAGTCCGGCGACGACATCATGAAGTTCAAGTACGTCGTCAAGAACACGGCCTGGCAGGAGGGCCGCACGGCCACCTTCATGCCGAAGCCGATCTTCGGCGACAACGGCTCGGGCATGCACACCCACCAGTCTCTGTGGAAGGACGGCGAGCCGCTCTTCTACGACGAGCAGGGCTACGGCGGCCTGTCCGACATCGCCCGCTGGTACATCGGTGGCCTGCTCAAGCACGCCCCCGCGCTGCTCGCCTTCACCAACCCGACGGCCAACAGCTACCACCGCCTGGTGCCGGGCTTCGAGGCCCCGATCAACCTCGTGTACTCCGCGCGCAACCGCTCGGCGTGCATCCGCATCCCGATCGCGGGCAACTCCCCCAAGGCCAAGCGCGTCGAGTTCCGCATCCCGGACCCGTCGAGCAACCCGTACCTGTGCTTCGCCGCCCAGCTCATGGCCGGCATCGACGGCATCAAGAACCGCATCGAGCCCCCGGAGCCGGTCGACAAGGACCTCTACGAGCTGCCCCCGGAGGAGCACGAGGCCATCGAGCAGGTCCCGACCTCGCTCCCCGAGGTGCTCAAGGCACTCGAGGCCGACCACGAGTTCCTCCTCGAGGGCGACGTCTTCACCCAGGACCTCATCGACACCTGGATCCAGTGGAAGTACGAGAACGAGGTGCTCCCCCTCCAGGTGCGCCCCCACCCGCACGAGTTCGAGATGTACTTCGACATCTGATCACGCACGGCGCCGAAGGGGCCTCTGACCTGCATGTTTGCAGTGTCAGAGGCCCTTTCGCTTAGCCCACCCGCCCATATGCCGCACGAATCGTTGTGTGGCCGCAAGTTGCTCTTGGCCGTTGATGCCAAACCGTTGTCCGTCTTGGGAGTAGCGCGGCAGGTCTTCTGGAGAAGATTGCGAGCGAAGAGGAAGCAGAGCAGGAGAAGTAGGTCAGTGAGTCCGATGGAATCAGAGGACCATGAGGTCGCACTCATCAGCGACGGTGATGGATTAGCGGTCATCGGGGAGCCCAAGGCTGTGGACGCATTCTTGAAGTCGAACGGCCTGTGGGGTCACTCCAGAAGTTTCGACCTGCGGCGATTGAAGTCACTCCTCGCCGTCGGGTCTGATCTCGCGCAGGCAGCCTCCGAGTACTCAGCCAACTCCGGCCGCTGGATCAAGCTGACGGAGGAGTCGGCCAAGCTCGTGAAGCAGCACGGGCTCATACCGACGAAAGCAACCAACGTCAGCCACCTCATGGTGGGCATCCCCGGGAAGGTCACAAGCTGGCTGCAGACTGAACAAGGAGCCGGATCGCTCCTGACAAATCCTGCGGCACTGTCAGGTATCGCTGGCCTGATGGCCCAGGTCGCCGGCCAGCAAGCGATGGCGGACATCGTTTCGTATCTCGACCAGATCGATACCAAGGTCGACGAGGTCCTCCAAAAGGTGGACGGCACTGTCCTCAAAGATTTGCGCGGCGCCCGGTTCCAGATCCGGCGCGCTATGACAATGAGGGACCAGGAGGGCCGAGTCACCGGTGACGCTTGGTCCGAGGTCCAGAACGTCTCCGGAAAACTCGCGGATGTTCAGGGCTATGCCCTCTTGCAGCTTGAGGCCAGCGCCAAGAAGCTGGAGAACGCCAAAAGTGTGCATGGGCTCGCCACAGAAGCCGAGGAGGCCAAGCCGGAGGTTCAACAGTGGCTCGCCGTCCTGGCCGAAACCTTCCAGTTGCAGGAAGCTTTCGATGTCTTGGCACTGGACAAGGCGATGGATGAGTCGTCGGAGGTCCTGGATGCTCGGCGCCAAGGCCTCCAAGCAGATCGGGTCCACCGCCTCGAACTCCTTACTGGGCACATCGAAGAATTGCTAGTCCGGATGGACTCAGCAGTTGCCCGGGCAAACAAGCGCTTGCCGCTGACGCGCGACAAGTCACTGTCCATCATCGACTCCGGGAACCGCGTTGCTGCCCGAGTCCACGAGTTCCAAGAACTGCTCGGCATCGAGGCGCCCCGGCAAACGTGGGAGCCCCGCAAACTGCCCCCAGTTGCCGACTTCGGGTCGAAGACGATCCAGAAGACGAAGGACGCGGCGCCTATCGCAGCAGTCGGTGTGATGGCGATCGGCACGGTGGCCATCAGAAGAGGTAAGTGATTTGGCGGCTACCCGACGTAAGGGTGGCGTTCTCCCATTACCGCGGAGATGCAGCAAGAGATCCGTCACGGGCGACTCGACATAGTTCGTACCAACGGCGGACGGCATCCGGCCGTGGCGCAGGAGAATGGACTGTCGAAAATCCCACAGGCATCCGACCAGACATGATTCCGCATCTGAGCCGAGTCTCTCTGGTAGAGGTGCGAGGCCGTGCACGGCCGAGCCTCGACACCACATCTGAGCTTGAAGGGGTTGTCAGCAGATCGCCGCGGAGGAGACGGTCCTCCCGGGGTCGACCCCCTCCAACTGGTTGTCGATCTGCCCCTGCAGGCTCACCTGCACCCTGATGTCCTGGACTTCGAGCTCCAAGAGCCGTGGGGACGACGCGGTGACCTCGCCTCGGGTGGCTGCTTCGTTGATCTGTCTGACTTCGGCGCGCGCGATCGACCGCTGTTCATCGCTCCAAAGGGACCGGAACCTCAGACGAAGGCCGTCCTCGGGGACGAGGTCACAATCGTTCCACGGCGGCCGAGGACGCCAGGTCGTCGCCGCATCCATTTCCGCGGCCCAGTCCTCGCCATTCATCTGGAGAGGCACCTCGTCCTGCTTGTCCCCCGCCAGCATGCGCTTGGCGTGCTTGACCGCCCTGACGGCGCCCTTCCCCGGCACGGCAGCCCGCAGTGAGACACCGGCTTCGACGTAGTCGCCCTCGATCGCGTACCAGGTGGCGTTGACAGCGATAGCAGTCGCACCGATCGCCATGAAGGGCATGGGAACGAAACTTGCGAACGTCAAGAGGTCCAGAGCTGTGTGACCCCACGTCTGGACGACTCTCCACACCGCTTGACCGGCTGCCTTGAGGCACTGAACGTAGGTGCCGGGATGCTTCGTGCAGCGATCTCGTTGGACTACTGATTCGGCCAGAGCGTGGACCACGGCAGCGTCACGCGCAGGGCTGGGCACCTTGGCATCAGGCGGCGTGTCGTCGGTGGACATGTTGCCTCGGTCGGACACGACCGCGGACGACAGGGCGGTCAGGGCAGTGGTCACCCCGACGCTCTCACCGCCCTCCCCTCGCGGGAACGAGTGCTCGAAGAGCACAAAGTGGGCAAACCGCCCGAGCGAATAGTTGGCCCCCTCGACCTTCATCGTTCCCGGCAGGAACTGCGTGAACGCCCACTCGCTCGCGCTCGAGTTGGCCGTGAGAGCAGCCATCAGGGCGACGATCCCGTCGGTGAGGTATGCACCGGAGGGGGCCGGTGTATAGCCGATGTCGTCGTCGGGCTCGGCGTCCGGCCACGCGTCCTCCCCTTCGGCACGATCGAAGTCGTGGAAGCCACGGGTGACGTCCTGCAGGAACCCATCCGACCAATAGCCGCGAGAGAGCACCAGCAGGAGATTGGAGCGGTTGGCTGTGTCCTGCCGCTCCCGCTTCTTGCCCTCGAAGTCGAAGAACCCATCGTGGGCGCCGTACAGCTGCGTCGGCCTCGTCATGGCCGTGATGAAGTCCGACGTCCACTGCTCCGGCAGGGCACGGGGTCCTGTCCCGTGTGTGGCCAGGGCCAGGGCCCCCGCCACGTCGGTCAGCACCAACTCGAACTTCGCGGGGTCGACACCGGGTGCGAAGGGCCGATCCTCGCTGTCACCCGCGACGGACGCGAGCCCATCCCCCAGGTCGCGAGGTGTCACCTCTGTGGCGAAGTAGTAGGCGAACTCTGCACTGCCACGATGGGCGACCAGATGCTCGTGGGCCGCTGCAAGGTCGCCCCCCTGTAGTGCCCTCGCCGCTGCCCGCGCGTCCGCGCGAGGTCCCCAGAGGTGCTCACGGAACGCGTACGCACCCATGAGCGAGAGGACGACGGCAACAACCAGAACGAACCCCACGGCCCTCAACGTGCGCGGACGATCTCCGTGCCTGTCACGGTCAGCGCGTGTCGGAGAGTCCCCACGCCGGCCACGACTCCCTCGCACAACTCTCCCCACGGCCTACTCCTGATTTCCTCGCCCGAACGTCGGGTAGCGTCGCGTGAGTGCACCCACACGAGAGTCAAAGATAGGACCGTCCTCCGACAATGCGTCAGGACCTGGCTGGAGAATGACGCCCCGCTGCGCCGACCCGTCCTGAGTGCCCGCGCTGCCCGGTGAGCCAGGCGGCTCTGCCAAGTCCTGCACACCACCACCTGATGGACGCGTGGGCGAGGGGGACTCCAGGTGCAATCGGTGGCTGTTTCGACCACACCGTGCACCGGGAGTCCCCTTTGTGCACGGCGCCTCGCCCCCGACAGCCGCCTCAGACGCCCTTGCCGATGATCGCCCACGGCTCGTCGGTGCTCTCGCGCACCAGGACATAGCCCCACGCCGTGGGCAAGGGGGTGGCCGTAGCGACACGCTTCACGCGACCGGCTCATCTCCACCGGCACGTACACGGCGGCCGGTAGTGCTGCGCCTGTGTGGGACGCGACCACTCACGGTGACGTGATGATGACGTCCTCGGGCTTGGCGTCGGCGGTCGGTCCGGCACACGTCCGCGATGCATTTCGACATTTGAGCCGAACCGGGCGCCAGCGACGTACAGGTCAGATGTCGAGAGGCAACGCAGTGACATCTGGGCCGCGGGTAACGCCGTGCCATGGCCGCCGATCGATCCTTGCGAGACCCGCATCCTGACGCTTGTCGATACTATCGCGCGACGTTACTATTGGAGAGTGATCCGGTCCTTCAAGAACGGCCATCACAGAGAAGGTGTGGAACCGCGAGCACGTTCGCGCACTCGGACCCGAACTACAACGCGCCGCACAGAAGAAGCTGCGCCTCCTCAACGCGGCCTCCGAACTGAACAGTCTGCGGGTGCCGCCCGGCAACCGCTTGGAGAAACTGGTCGGCGACCGGGCCGGCCAACACTCCATCCGCATCAATGACCAATACCGCATCTGCTTCGTCTGGACCGATAACGGCGCGGACGATGTCGAGATCACCGACTACCACTGAGAGGAGCACCGGTCATGGCTGAGACGAGCAAGGCACACGCCCCGATCACACCCGGCGAGATCCTGCTGACCGAGTTCTTGGAGCCTCTGGGCATCACGCAATACCGCCTCGCCCAAGCGACCGGGCTCCCCCAGACCCGGATCAGCGAGATCGTGCGCGGCAAGCGAGCAATCACCACCGACACCGCACTGCGCCTCTCGAAGGCCCTCGGCGTCGACGACCGCTTCTGGATCAACATCCAGATCGACTACGACCTGGAGATCGAGCACGACAAGCATGGGGCCGAGCTGGCCAAGGTGACCGCACTCGTGGCGAGCTGACGTCGCTCATCCGTGCACCAGGAGTCCCACGTCGTGGGCAAGGCGTGCCCGGACCGACCCGTCTCAGGCGACCAGCTCATCTCAACCGGGACGTACGCGTACGGATCCACCGGGTCCCCTCCCTTCGTCGCCCCCGTGGATCCGCTGCAGACGGTCCAACACCTCAGGCAAAACGCCGACGAGCTTTGACGAGGAGACCCCCTGTGCCCGACTTCCGCGGAGGGAGGAGAGTGGAGGGATGACGAAGCGACGCGTCCTCATCACCGGTTCGACAGGCGGAGTGGGCACCGTCCTCACACAGCGACTGGGCGATCGGTACGAGGTCATCGGCCACGGCCGCGAGGCGGACCCGGAGGCCGACCCGGTGGTCCGCGGGGCTGACCTGGTCGACTACGACGCGGTCCTGGCAGCCATGGAGGGCATCGACACCGTCGTCCACCTCGCTGGTGCCGCCTCGCCCGAAGCCTCTTGGGGCGCCGTGCTCGACGCCAACATCATCGGCACCCGCAACGTCCTGGAGGCCGCGCGCGTCGCCGGGGTGCGGCGGGTCGTCTTCGCCTCGTCGAACCACGCGATGGGCATGTACGACCGGCTCGAGGAGTGGCCGGTCTACCCCGGCACGCCGCCTCGTGCCGACTCGCTCTACGGGGTGTCCAAGGTCTTCGGCGAGACGCTCGGGCGGTACTACTTCGACGAGTACGGACTGTCCTTCATCGCGTTGCGGATCGGCTGGGTCACCGGCGACCCCACGATCGTCGACACCGATGTCCTCCACGCGATGTGGCTCAGTGAGGCCGACGCCGCACAGGTCGTGCGATGCGCGATCGAAGCCGAGACCCCCTTCGGCATCTACTACGCGATCTCCGACAACCCCAATCGTCGGTGGTCGATGACCAACACGATGCTCGAGCTCGGGTACCGGCCGCAGGACTCGTGGGCGGACGAGGCGCCCGCCGACGAGCCCGTCGTCGAGGGCGGCCAGACCGTCGACGACGACTGGCCGAAGGGGTCGTGAGCCGCCCTGACAGGATGGCGCCATGAGCCGCATCACGTGCCCGGTCCTCAGTTCCCGCGTCACGACAGCGGAGGCCGCAGCCGAGCAGATCCACCCCGGTGACAACGTCGGGATGAGCGGGTTCACCGGAGCCGGGTACCCCAAGGCGCTCCCCCAGGCCCTGCACGATCGGATGGTCGCCGCCCGTGCGCGGGGTGAGGACTTCCGGATCGGACTGTGGACGGGTGCGTCGACCGCGCCGGACGCGGACGGGATCCTCGCGCAGGCCCGTGGCGTGAGCAGCCGACTGCCGTACAACTCCGACCCGGCGATGCGCAAGCTCATCAACTCCGGCGAGGTCGACTACGTCGACGCGCACCTGAGCCACTCGGCGCAGCACATGTGGTTCGGCTTCTACGGCAACCTCGACGTGGCCGTCGTGGAGGTCGCGGCCATCCTGCCCAACGGCCTGCTCGTGCCGAGCAGCTCGGTCGGCAACAACAAGACATGGCTCGACCAGGCCGACCGAGTCATCCTCGAGGTCAACCACTGGCAGCCGCGCGAGTTCGAGGGGTTCCACGACGTCTACTACGGCGCCGCGCTGCCGCCCCACCGGCGCCCGATCCAGCTGACCGACCCGATGCAGCGCATCGGCGACCCGTACCTGCGCGTCGACCCGGCGAAGGTCGTCGCCGTCGTCGAGACCGATCGCCCGGACCGCAACTCCCCCTTCAGCCCACCCGACGAGACCTCCCGGGCCATCGCCGGCCACGTCCTCGACTTCCTGCGGCACGAGGTCACGGCCGGGCGGATGCCCACTTCGCTCCTGCCGCTGCAGTCCGGTGTCGGCAACGTCGCCAACGCCGTCCTCGCGGGTCTGGACGGCAGCGAGTTCACCGACCTCGTCGCCTTCACCGAGGTCCTCCAGGACGGGCTGCTCGACCTGCTCGACAGCGGGACGATCCGCGCGGCCTCGGCGACCTCCTTCGGCCTCTCGGACGTCGGCGTCCGGCGGTTCCTCGACAACATCAGCAGCTACAAGGGGCGGATCCTGCTGCGCAGCGAGGAGATCTCTAACCACCCCGAGCTCGTGCGCCGGCTCGGCGTCATCGCGATGAACGGGATGATCGAGGCCGACATCTACGGCAACGTCAACTCCACCCACATCGCCGGCAGCCAGATCATGAACGGCATCGGCGGCAGCGGCGACTTCACTCGCAATGCCTTCCTCAACTTCTTCCTCACCCCGTCCACGGCGAAGGGAGGGCAGGTCTCCGCCTTCGTCCCGATGGCCAGCCACGTCGACCACACCGAGCATGACGTGCAGATCATCGTCAGCGAGCACGGACTGGCCGACCTGCGTGGCCTGTCACCGCGCGCCCGGGCCCCGCGGATCATCAACAACTGCGCCGACCCGACCTTCCGGCCCGCACTGCTCGACTACTTCGAGCGAGCCCAGGCGGCTCGGCCGCAGGCCAGACACACCCCGCACCTGCTGGGCGAGGCGCTCAGCTGGCACCAGCGGTTCGTCGAGACCGGGAGCATGAGCTGACGCGAGGTCGCGTGGGCAAAGGGGACTCCTGGGGCAATCGGTGGCTGTTTCGGCCACGTCGTGCACCAGGAGTCCCCTTTGTGCACAGCGCCCCGCCCGACAGCTGCCTCAGACGCCCATGTCGATGATCGCCCACGGCTCGTCCGTGCTGTCGCGCACCAGGACGTAGCCCCACGTCGTGGGCAACGGGTGCCCGTACCGACCCGTCTCACGCGACCAAGTCATCTCGACCGGGACGTACACGGCGTGCCGGTGGTGCTGAGCCTGCGTGCCGGGCCGCGACCACTCACGGTGCGGGGTGATGGTGAAGTCCTCGAGCGCGCGGTCGTGGCCCATGAACGAGTCCGTCCAAGTCGGCATGAGGTACTCGTCGCGCAGCAGGATGGTGTGCATCGTGCTCCGGTCCCGGGCGCGCATCGCGTCGACGTAGGTCTGGACGACTTCCTCGGGCGTGGAGCCAGCGGTCGGGTCCGGCACGTCGTCGCTGGGGCCCACCCGGAGGTACAACGCGACACAGGCGAGCGCCAGCACGATCGCGATGCCGCACACGGTCCTGCGCTTCGTCGCCCCCATAGGGCAAAGGTAGTGGGTGAGGGGGTCTCGAGGCTCAGGCGCGGGCGCCTTCGCACCTCGACCACCGTAGGACGAGGGGGCGAAGAGGGTCTCGAAGCGTCTCAGGCGCGGGCGCCTTCGCACCTCGACCAGCGTCGGGTGAGAGCGGCCCCTTCGAGACGGTCGCTGCGCGACCTCCTCAGGGAGCGTGGGGGACGAAGGTGAGAGACTGCGCCCGGTGAGCAGTGTGTGGACGGCGCGGGGCATGCCCGCGCTCCTGTGGGCGACCTTCCTGGGGTTCAGCGGCTTCGCCGTCCTCATGCCCGTCGCTCCCCTCTGGGCGGTGCACGGCGGCGCGGACGAAGGCGGCGCCGGCCTGGTCAACGGTGTCCTGCTGCTCGTCACGGTCCTGACGCAGTTCACCGTGCCGGCGATGCTGCGGCGCTTCGGTTGGGGGCCGTCGCTGGCCGTCGGGCTGGTCCTGCTCGGGGCGCCCTCGCTCGGCTTCATCGCCAGCGACTCCCTCCCTTCGGTCCTCGCGCTGTCCGCCGTGCGCGGCGTCGGCTTCGGCATCCTCACGGTGACCGGCAGCGCCGCGGTCGCCGAGCTGTCCGACCCACGCACCCGCGGCAAGGCGGTCGGCGCCTACGGCCTGGCCATCGCCGGGCCGCAGGTCGTGCTGCTCCCCCTCGGCTCGTGGGTCGCCGAGACGGTGAGCTTCCCCATCGTCTTCGCCGTCGGCGCGCTCCCCCTGCTCGGCGTGCCCGCGGCCCTCGCCCTCGGTCGGGTGCTCGACGAGTTCCCCCAGCACGAGTCGAGCCGGGTGGCCGGCGGACCCAGCACCGCACGGGCGTCCCTCACCCTGCTGCGCCCCATGATCCTGCTGCTCGGCGTGACGATCGCGGGCGGCGCGGTGCTCACCTTCGGCCCGCAGATGGTGCGCGACCCCGCGGTCGTCATCCCCGCCTTGGCGCTCATGGAGCTCATGGCCGCGATCTTCCGCTGGTGGATCGGCGGCGTCGCGGACCGGTTCGGCGCGGAACGGTTCCTCGCCCCCTTCGTCCTGCTCACCGTCCTGGGTGTCGGCGCGATCGCCTGGGCCGTCGACGAGCAGTCCGTGCCCGTCCTGCTGCTCGGCGCGCTGCTGCTCGGCAGTGCCTACGGCGCGCTGCAGAACCTCACCCTCGTCATCTCCTTCGCCTCGGTCACGCGGCGCCACATCGGCCTGGCCAGCTCGATCTGGAACGTCGGCTTCGACCTCGGCTCGGGCATCGGCTCGGTCGTCGTCGGGGCCATCGCGGTCGGCTACGACTTCCCGACCGCGCTGCTCGTCACCGCGGCCTTCGCGCTGGTGACGCTGCCGCTCGCGTTGGTGCGGTTGCGGCGCTGAGGGGCTTCGAGACGGTCGCTACGCGACCTCCTCAGCCAGCGTGTTCGTCCGTTGCGCCCCTCCTCACACCTCGACCCACGTGCGGTCGCGAAGGGGAGTCCTCCCCTTCGCTCTGGCCCTGCCGGGCGTGAAAGGATCGACCCACGCCAGCACCACGAAGGGGATTGGGTTGAGTACAGGGGCACAGCAGTTCATGAACGCTGCCCGGCAGGTCGCGGACGCGGCCGGCTACGGGCAGCAGGCAGACCAGTTGATGGAGCGGGCGCAGGGCGCCGGCTTCGACCTCAACGCGCGGGACTTCCCCGCGGCCCGGGGCGAAGGGGGGTCCGCCGGTACCCGGATCAACGCCGAGCACGTCTCGCTCGACGACGCGGCCGAGGCGCTCAGCCGCAGCCGGTACGAGATGGGCGCGAGCGGTCCCGTGCACGTCATCACGCCGATGGTCATGCCCAAGGGCCGCCGGCTCAAGGCGATGCTGCCGGTCATCCTCCTGGTGATCATCGGGTTCGTCGGCTCGATCTTCCTGCTGCCGTTCGACATGAGCCTGCAGGTCTTCGGCCCGCACTACTGGGTGCTCGTCCTCGCCGTCGCCGCCTTCATGTGGTGGCGCCAGGGCATGGTCATGGTGCCCGAGGGCTGCACCGCCCTGATCAGCCGATTCGGCAAGGTCGAGGCCGAGGTCGGCCCGGGCCGGGTGACGCTGTGGAACCCGTGGAAGCGGGTCTCCTACATCGTCAACACCACGCGCGAGTACCCCTTCAACGCGCCGATCCGCTCGGCACCGACGAAGTCCGGCGTCCAGGCCTCCGTCGACCTCTTCCTCCAGTTCCGCATCGTCAGCGCGCGCGAGTTCGTCTTCGTCCTCGGTGCCGTCCAGGGCTTCCAGGACAAGCTGAACAACGCGATCTCCGAGACGACCCGCTCGCTGATCTACGAGCAGGAGGCCTCTGGCATCTACGACCTCGTCGGTGAGAGCACCGCGCGGCTGCTCGAGCAGCTCAACGCGCAGTT
Organism: Janibacter anophelis NBRC 107843; assembly: GCF_001570945.1. GTDB lineage: Bacteria > Actinomycetota > Actinomycetes > Actinomycetales > Dermatophilaceae > Janibacter > Janibacter anophelis. The sequence continues at coordinate 816 of NZ_BCSQ01000058.1, read as the reverse complement.
CGCCCCCGCGGTCGAGCTGACGACGGCCAACATCACGCACGCCGAGCCGTCCGCGCAGGAGTACCGCATGGACCTCGCGGCACCGGAGATGATCCGCGTGGCCAAGGAGGCCTACACCTACGACTACGAGCTGGGGCTGAAGAAGGAGCAGAACGAGGGTGACCTCAACAAGGACCTCGCCTCGCTCAACGAGAACCTCTCCGGCATCCAGGCCGACATCGCCCGCTACCAGGCGCAGATGGACACCGCCCTCGAGCGGGAGACCAACCGCGCCGAGGCCGTCGCCCGCCAGCGTTTCGTCGAGTCCGAGTCCGAGGCCAACGCCAACGCGGCGCTCCTCGAGGCGCAGGCCCTCGACATCCGCGCGCTGAGCGCGGCCCTGGCCCCCGAGATCCTCGACTACCGCTACCAGCAGGACATGCTGGACAAGATGGAAGGGGTCTCCGGCTCCCTCCCTCAGATCGTGCGGGTCGGCGAGGAGTCCGAGGGCGTGGACTACCTGCAGATCGCCCGACAGCTCGTCGGCGGGCAGGACGCCCAGCTCTTCACCGCCGAGGACATGGAGGCAATCCGCTCCCGTCAGGCCGACATCGCCTCCCGCGTCTCCGCGCGCGAGGCCGAGATCGCCGACCTGCTCCAGGCGCCGGAGGAGACCGACATCGAGATCCTCCCGGTGTCCGAGTCCGAGACCGACGGCGAGGGCGCCCAGCGCCTCGACGAGATCCGCCAGTCGGTGACCGACGAGAGCGTCACCGAGGCCCTCGGCGAGGTGAGCACCTCCGGCGACCCGAGCGTCGCCGAGCCGACGGGGCCCGC
>NZ_BCSQ01000057.1 GCF_001570945.1 Janibacter anophelis NBRC 107843 | reverse complement strand
GCTCGCGGTCAACGCCCGCGCCGCCGGCCCGCGCCTGGGCAAGCAGGTGCAGGTCGCGATCAAGGGCTCCAAGTCCGGCGACTGGTCGGTCGCCGACGACGGCACCGTCACCTCCGGCGGGATCGAGCTGGTCGAGGGCGAGTACACGCTCGAGACCGTCGCGGCCGATGACGAAGGGAGCAACCGCGCCACCGCGATGCTCCCGGGGTCGGTGGGCGGCTTCATCGTGCTCGACACCGAAGTCACCGACGAGCTGGCCGCCGAGGGGCTGGCGCGCGACGTCATCCGTGCTGTGCAGGAGACCCGCAAGCAGTCCGGCCTCGAGGTCTCCGACCGGATCAGCCTGACGATCACCGGCTCCCAGCAGGTGTGGGAGGCGACCGTGGCCCACCAGGGGCTCATCGTCGACGAGACGCTCGCCGGGCAGTTCGGCTCGGCGCCGAACCTCGAGGCGCTGCCGCTCGGCGACGGTGTCGTCGAGACCGAGCTCTCCGGCAGCGAGAGGGTGCGGGTCAAGGTCACGCGCCTGTGACGCGGCGATGATCAACGGCATCCTCTGGGTGCTCGGCTGCCAGCTCGTCGGCGAGGTCCTCGTCCGCGGGCTCGGCCTCTCGATCCCCGGCCCGGTCGTCGGGATGGTGCTCCTCTTCGGGGTGCTCTCCCGGCGCCGGCCGGGACCGGAGTCGGGGACGTTGCGCTTCTCCGACGGGTTGCTGCGGCACCTGCAGCTGTTCTTCGTGCCCGTGACCGTCGGGATCATGGTCCACGTCGGTGAGCTCGGTGAGCAGTGGCTGCCGGTGACCGGCGGGCTGGTGCTGTCCTGGGCCGCTGGGCTCGTCACCGTGGCCGCGCTCGGGGCATGGCTGCAACGCCGCCGAGGTGTCCGGGCGGGTGGCCATGACTGAGGCGCTCGACTGGCTGCGCGACTCGCCGCTGACGTGGATCTTCGTCACCCTGCTCGCCTACCGGGCCGGGGTGTGGGCTCGTGAACGATCCGGCGGCCACCCGCTCTCGCAGCCGGTGCTCGTCGCGGCCGGCCTGGTCATCGTCCTGCTGCTCGTGCTCGGCATCGACTACGACACCTACATGTCCGGCGGAGCGCTCATCCACCTCGTCCTCGGCCCGGCCACGGTGGCGCTCGCGGTGCCCCTGCACCGGCAGGCCCACCACCTGCGCGAGATGGCCGTGCCGCTGGCGATCGCCCTGCCCGCCGGGGCCCTGGTGTCCATCGGGTCGGCGATCCTCACCGTGCGGGCACTCGGGGGGAGCGAGGCGCTCGAGCACACCATCGCGCCCAAGTCCGCGACGACCCCCGTGGCCATCGCCGTGGCCGAGGGCATCGGGGGAGTGCCCGCCCTCGTCGCCGCCTTCACGATGCTCGCGGGCATGCTCGGCGCCGTCTTCGGGCCCTGGCTGCTCGACCGGATGGGCGTGCAGGACAGGAGGATTCGCGGACTCGCGATGGGCGCCTCCTCGCACGGGGTCGGCACCTCGCGCTCGTTGCACGACAGCCTCGTCGAAGGCGCCTTCGCCGGCCTGGCGATGGGCCTGACCGCGCTGCTGACGAGCATCCTCGTCCCGGTCGTCGTCGCCCTGCTCTGACCCGCGCATGTCCCCCGGGACCGCGCATTTCCCCGGGGAAATGCAATCTCTCGACATCAAGACTTTGCATTTCCCCGGGCGGATGCGCGTTCGGGCTCAGACGGCGTCGGCCTGCCGCTCCCACACGCCGGACTCCATCGGCCGGCCCGTCTCGAGGACCGACTTGATGCCGGAGAGCACCCACGGCCAGCCGCCGCCACCGGCGCCCATCGGGTCGGGGTTGCCGGCGACCTGGCGTGCGGTCTCGGGGCGGCCGGTCAGGTCGTGGGTCAGGGTCAGGCGGGTGGCGCCGTCAGCGGTCGCCTCGATCTCCCACGTGACGGTGCCCGGCTCCTCGTCCTGGATCCACACCGGGCCCCAGGTCTGCACGAGCCGGTGCGGGGGGTCGGCCTCGAGGACCTCACCGGTGACGACGACGTCGGGCATGTTCATCGACGTCATCTCCTCGCTCGCCCGGTGCTCGTAGTGGCCGCCGGGGGTGAGGTCGTAGGAGACGTCGCCGGTGTACCCGTAGAGCCGGCTGAACTCCGGCGTCGTGATCGCCTCCCACACCCGCTCGGGCGTGGCGTTGATGAAGATGCGGTGGATCTGGATGTCGCTCATGGCCTGTCCTCTTCCAGTGCTCGTTTGAGGTCGAGCAGCGCGGAGGCCCGCGCCGCCGTGTACTTGTCGATCCAGCGGTCGTGGATCGCCCGGATCGGGACGGCGTTGAGGAAGTGCAGCTTGCTCCGCCCCTGCTTGTGGGTGACGACGAGGTCCGCTTCCTCGAGCAGCCGCAGGTGCTTGGCCACCCCGAACCTCGTCATCTCCCAGTGCTCGCGCACGACCTCCTCGAGCTCGGACTGGGTGCGCCCGTCCTGCTCGTGGAGCGCGTCCAGCAGCGCCCGGCGGACCGGGTCCGCCAGCGCCTTGAACACGAGGTCGTCATCGCTCACGCCATCGACAATAGGTGACCATTTGGTCACGTGTCAACGACTATGGTCGGGGGGCATGGACACGACCTTGCACTCGGTGGACGGACTGCTCGAGCTGGCTCCGGTGGGCGAAGGGGGTCGCCCGGGTGTCAAGAAGGCGCTCGTGGGCCACGGCGCCCGGGTGGTGATGTTCCGCTTCGCGGCCGGGCAGGTGCTCGCCGAGCACACCGCGGCCTTCCCGATCCTCGTGCAGTGCCTCGAGGGGGAGGTCGAGTTCGTCACGGGGGAGCAGTCGGTGACCCTCACCCGGGGCGCGGTCGCCAACCTCGACGCCCGTGTCCCGCACGAGGTGCGGGGCGTGACCGACGCGGTCTTCCAGCTCGTGATGCTCGACCCGCAGGCCGAGCCGCCTTCTGCCTGAGGCGTGGAGGTATGCGCGCTGCTGATTCGTCGGCGCGTTCACCTCCACCCGGCGGCTCGGGTGCGCACGTGCGGCACGACCATCGGCGTGCCCGACTGCGGGTCGTCAACGACGTCGGCGGCCAGGCCGAAGACCTCGTGGACCAGGTCCGCGGTGAGGACCGTCGCCGGGTCGCCGTCGCCGCGGATCCTCCCTTCGCTCATCACGACGAGGCGGGAGGCGAAGCGCGCGGCCTGGTTGAGGTCGTGCAGGACCGCGACGATCGTGCGGCCCTCGCGGTTGAGCTCGGCGAAGAGCTCGAGCAGCTCGTACTGGTGCGCGATGTCGAGGAAGGTCGTCGGCTCGTCGAGCAGGACGACCTCGGTGTCCTGCGCGAGCACCATCGCCACCCATGCCCGCTGCCGCTGACCGCCCGAGAGGGTCGCGACCGGGGTGTCGGCGAGGTCGCTCAGGTGCGTGCGCTCGAGCGCGGAGGTGATGGCGACGTCGTCGTCCGGCGACCACTGCCGCAGCAGGGAGTGGTGCGGGTGCCGGCCGCGGGCGACGAGCTCGCCGACGGTGATGCCCTCTGGGGCCACAGCGCTCTGCGGCAGCAGCGAGATCCGTTGCGCGACAGCACGTCCACGCATGCGGTGCACGTCGCCGTCGTCGAGCATCACCCGCCCGGCCGAGGGCCGGTTGACCCGGCACAGCGTCTTGAGCAGCGTCGACTTGCCGCAGCCGTTGGGTCCGACGACGACCATGAAGTCACCGCGCTCGAGGGTCAGGTCGAGCGCGGGGATGACCGGGTCACCGCCGTATCCGACGGTGATCTGCTCGGCCGTGATGAGCGAAGGGGGAGTCATGTCGCCTTCTTCCATTCGCCGACGAGCAGGACGCCGAGGTAGACGCCGCCGATCGCCAGGGTGAGGATGCCGACGGGCAACCCGTCGAAGAGCGGGACCTGCTGGGTCGCGAGGTCGGCCAGCGCGAGCAGGAGCGCGCCGGTGACGGCGGACAGCCCGAGCAGGGGTCGGGCACTGCGGGCCAGCCGTCGGGTGACGTGCGGTGCGGTGAGCGCGACGAAGGCGATCGGTCCGGCGACCGCCACGGCGCCGCCGGCGAGCAGCACCGACAGCAGCACCGACCAGCGCCGCACCGAGCCCGAATGCACGCCGAGGGAGGCGGCCACCTCGTCGCCCATCTCGGTCAGACCGAGCGGGATCGACAGCAGCGCCAGGGGGATGACCACGATCGCGAGGATGATCCAGATCGTCGCGGCGTGGTCCCAGCCGCGCGCGTTGAGGCTGCCGTTGAGATAGGCCGCGAGGACCGACGCCTTGTCGCGGGCGACGACGTAGACGACGTACTGGGTGAAGGCGTACGCCATCGCGGAGACGCCGATGCCGGCGAGGATCATCCGCATCGGGTTGGCCAGCCCGGTGCCGGTGCTCACCGCGACGAGCCCGACGGCCAGGGCCGCGCCGGCGACCGAGCCGAGGACGACCGAGGTCGCACCCGGCAGGAGCAGCCCGACGAAGGCGGCGCCCGCCCCGGCGCCCGCGCTGACGCCGATGACGTCCGGGCTGCCGAGCGGGTTGCGCGTCACGGCCTGGAAGAGGGCACCACTCGCCCCGAGCGCCGCTCCCGCGCCGAGCGCGACGACGAGGCGCGGACCGCGCAGGTGCCCGAGGACGAAGTTGGCCTTGCCCTTGGCCTCGCGCGAGATCACTTCGGCGAAGCCCCGGGGCAAGTCTGCCGGCGCCACGCCGAGGTTGCCCATCGACAGTGTCGCCAGGGCCGTCGCGACGACGAGGGTGAGCAGGACGACGCCCAGGAGCGACGCCCTTCGCCGGGCCGGACGCAGCGCGCTCATGCCGAGCCCCTGCGACCGAGGCGGCGCACCGCGAGCAGCAGCACGGGCGCACCGACGAAGGCGGTGACCACGCCGACCATGAGCTCCTGCGGCCGCAGGACGACCCGGCCGATGACGTCGGCGCCGAGCAGGACGATCGGGCCGACGAGCAGGCAGCCGAGCAGCTGGGCGCGCATGTCGAGGCCGACGAGGGCACGCACGACGTGCGGCACCGCCAGCCCGACGAAGGCGATCGGACCGACCGCGGCGGTCGCCGACGCGCACAGCACGGTCGCCGCGGCGAGCGCGGACGCCCGAACCAGCACCGTGTTGACGCCCAGGCCGGTGGCCGCCTCGGAGCCGAGCGCGACCGCGTTGAGCCCACTCGCGCAGAGCAGCGCCACGACGAGCCCCACGAGGACGAAGGGGGCGACCGCCCGCAGCTGGTCGAGCCCACCGTCGCCGAGGGAGCCGACGACCCAGAACCGGTAGTTGTCGAAGTGCCGCGGCAGCGCCAGCGCGACCGCCTGCACGTAGGCGGTGAGGACGGCCGCGACGACGGCGCCGGCGAGCACGAGGCGCACGAGGCTCGCGCCGGTGTCGCCGGCGGTGCCGATGGTGTGGACGGTGACCGCGGCGATCCCGCCGCCGAGCAGCGCGACCCACACCGACAGGCCCGACCCGGCGGAGATGCCGAAGAAGGCGCTGGCGGTGACCATCGCCGCCGCGGCGCCGGCGTTGATGCCGAGCAGGCCGGGGTCGGCGAGCGGGTTGCTCGTCACGCCCTGCATGAGCGCTCCGGCCAGGGCGAGGGCGGCGCCGACCCCGAGGGCGAGCAGGGTGCGCTCGACGCGGGCGTCGACGACGGTGCCGAGGTAGGGGTCGGACCGCGTGGTGAGCGCGTCGGCGACCTGGGCGAGCGAGGTGGGCTTGGACCCCAGCGCGAGCGAGGCCACGCACACGAGGGCGAGCACGACGACGCACCCCACGAGGACCGCGAGGGTCCGTGGGGTGCGTCGCGTGGTCGTCCGTGAGGTCACCAGCGGGGAGGTTACTTCTTCTCCGCCTTGGCGATGGCCTTGTCGATCATGTCGGGGTAGCGCTCGAGCGTGTAGGGCACGGTGAGCGGGTTGATCATCGACGACGCGGTGACGAAGGAGGGGTCGTCGGCGGCGACGACGGCGCCGGACTTGATCGCCGGGATCGAGGCGTAGAGCTCGTTGGCCAGGGCCTGCTTCTTCGCCTTGGGGTCGCTGTAGAAGGTGAAGATCAGGTCGCTGTCCTTGAGCTTGTCAGCGTTTTCGTACCCGATGACCGCGGAGTCGGTGCCCTCGGTCTCCTTGAGCGTCTTGATGACCGGGTCGGGCTTCAGCCCGAGCTTGCCGACGATCGCGGCGCGCTGCTCGGTCGGCAGGAAGACGCCGAGGGTGTCGGGCGTGGTGTAGACGTAGCTGAAGGTGTGCTCGGCCCACTCGGGGTGCTTCTTCGCCTCGTCGGCGAGCTGCTTGTCGAGGTCGGTGATGAGGTTGGTGGCCTCGTCCTCCTTCCCGAGTGCCTTGCCGATGATCTCGATCTGCTGGTCCCAGTCGATGCTCCACGCCTTGTCGGGGTAGGCGACCGTCGGGGCGATCTCGCTCAGCGAGTCGTACTGCTCCTGGGTGATGCCGGACCATGGGGCGAGGATGACGTCGGGCTCGAGCTCGACGATCTTTTCGAGGTCGAGCTCCTCGCCGGCGCCGACGAACTGCGGCAGCTTCGCCCCCTCCTCCTTGACGGCCTCGTGGACCCACGGGGTGTAGCCGCTCTCGTCGGCCGCCCACGCGTACTCCTCCATGCCGACCGGCACATTGCCCAGGGCGATCGAGGTCTCGGTCGAGCCCTGGCCGAGGGTGACGACCTTTTCGGGGGCCTCGGGGATCTCGGCGGTGCCGAGGCTGGACTCGATGCTCACGGGGAAGGCGGCGGAGTCGCCACCGGCGGAGCCGCCGGACGTGGCGTCGCTGTCGGAGGCGGAGTCGGAACCGCACGCGCTCAGGGCCAGGGGCGCGGTGAGCAGGAGTGCGACACCGGAGGTGCGCAGGCGGGGCAGGAGCATGAGGGAACCTCTGGGTCGATGGTCAGTTAGGCGAGGCTAACCTACCATGCCGTCCGTGCGGTGCACCCGGTGCCCGTCCCGGTCGAAGATCATGATCACCTCGGCCGGACCGCCGAGCGCGGTGAAGGAGTGCGGCGTCATCGTCTCGAACTCGGCCGCCTCGCCCGTCTCGACGATGATGGTGCGCTCGCCGAGGAGGAGTTGGACGCGCCCCTCGAGGACGAAGAACCAGTCGTGCCCGGGGTGGACGCGCTGCTCCGGGGGCCGGGCGTCCGGCTCGACCCGCACCTTCATCGCCGTCGTCGTACCCGTCGCCTTGGTGAGCATCCACGTCGTGCGGCCCTCCTCGAGGGTCGCGGTCGGGCGGATGACGACGTCCTCGTCCTCGTCCTCGGCGAGCAGCGTCTCGACGTCCGTGCGCAGGGCGCGCGCCAGGGGCAGCAGGACGTCGAGGCTGATCGCCCGCTTGCCGGTCTCGATCCGGCTGATCGTCGACGGGCTGAGGTGGGAGCGGGCCGCCAGGTCGTCGAGGGAGAGGCCCTGCGCGGTGCGCAGGCCACGCAGTCGGGTGCGGACGGTCTGCTCGATCTCGCTCACGGGGTCCTCCTCGGCGGTCTTGCGGATACTGCAAGATATTATGCACTATCCGCCAAGGCTGTCTACCGTGGAGGTCATGAGCAGCCACGACCACGCCGGCACCCCCACCATCGAGCGCCACGTCGACGTCGCCGTCGTCGGTGGCTCCGCCGCCGGTCTCGCGGCGGCACTCCAGCTCTCGCGCCAGCGCCGGTCGGTCGTCGTCATCGACTCCGGCGAGCCGCGCAATGCCCCCGCCGACCACATGCACAGCTACCTCGGGCACGAGGGACGTCCGCCCGCCGACTTCCTGCGGATCGCCCGGGAGGAGGTGCGCTCCTACGGGGCCGAGGTGCTCACCGGTCGCGCGACCGCGGTGACGCGCGAGGACGCCGGATTCCGGGTCGAGCTGAGCGGCGGGCACGTCGTGCACGCGCGTCGGGTGGTCGCCGCGACCGGCCTGACCGACGAGCTGCCCGATGTGCCGGGCCTGGCCGAGCACTGGGGCGGCGCGGTGATCCACTGCCCCTTCTGCCACGGCTACGAGGCACGCGACAGCCGCATCGTCGCCCTCGTCACCTCGCCGATGGGCCTGCACCCGCTGTCGCTGCTGCGCCAGCTCACCGACGACCTGACCGTGCTCGTCCACGCCGGCGTCACCGGCGACGAGCCCCAGCTGGAAGCGCTGCGCGCCGCCGGGGTGCGGGTCGTCGTGGCCCCCGCCGAGCGGGTCCTCAGCGACGGGACCGGAAGCCTGACCGGCATCCGGCTGCAGGACGGCACGGTCGTCGACGCCGACACCATCCTCATCGGGACGCGACTGCACGCCCGGGTCGCCCCCTTCGCCGGCATGGGGCTGACGGCGAGCGAGCACCCGAGCGGCGTCGCCACCCACGTCGAGGCCGACCCGATGACCGGGGCCACCGCCGTCGCCGGCGTCTACGCCGCCGGGACGCTCGCCGAGCCGATGCTCCAGGTCCTGCCGACCGCTGCCGCGGGCAGCCGGGTGGGGAGCATGGTCAGCTTCGACCTGGCCGCGGAGGACCTCGCGGCCGCGGCGCGACCCAGCGCCCACGCGGCGGACTGGGACGGGCGCTACTCCGGCGACCAGCAGTGGAGCGGCAACCCCAACGGCTCGCTCGTCGGGGAGATCTCGGGCGTGGCGCCCGGGACCGCCCTCGACGTCGGCGCGGGCGAAGGTGGCGACGCCGTCTGGCTCGCCGAGCAGGGCTGGCGGGTGACGGCGAGCGACATCTCCGCCCTCGCCCTGGAGCGGGTCGGCGCCGCCGCCCGCGACCGCGGCCTCGACATCGCGCTGCTGCAGGCCGACGCCAACGCCGCGGCCCCCTTCGGAGGCAACCGGTACGACCTCGTGACCGCGGCCTACGCGTCCATCCCGCGCACGCCCGACGGCCGGGGCGTCGCCCACGTGCTCGACGCCGTCGCCCCCGGCGGGCAGCTGCTCGTCATCAACCACGACACCCAGGACATGGACGCCGCCGCCGAGCGGATCGACCCGGAGCAGACGCGGCCCTTCGACCACAAGGCCTTCGTCGACACCGAGGCGATCATCGCGGCCATCGCGCAGCGGCCCGGCTGGGTCGTCGAGGTCGACGAGCGAAGGGAGCGCCCCGCCGGTGCCGTCTCCACGCACCACGTGCACGACGTCGTCCTGCGTGCACGCCGCGGCGCCTGACGATGGGACAATCTCCCGCATGAGTCCCGCCCCCGACGCACCCCAGCGGCAGGCCACCGAAGAGCTCGAGCTGCGCAAGCGCATGCGCCTGGTCGAGGAGGGCATCCTCGAGCGGGCGCCCGAGCACGACCTCGAGCCGAGCCTGGACCGCATCCGCGCGGTCATGGACCTGCTCGGCGAGCCGCAGCGCACCTTCCCCGTCATCCACGTCACGGGGACCAACGGCAAGACCTCGACGGCGCGGATCATCGAGTCGATCCTGCGCGAGGCGGGGCTGAAGACCGGGCGCTTCACCTCGCCGCACCTGCAGGACATCCGCGAGCGGATCACCATCGGCGGCGAGCTGATCACCCGGCAGGCCTTCCTCGACGCGTGGGCCGACATCGCCCCCTTCGTCGACGCGGTCGACACGCGCTCGGTCTCCGAGGGCGGGCCGCGGATGACCTACTTCGAGGTGCTCGTCGCGCTGGCGTACACGGCCTTCGCCGATGCTCCCGTCGACGTCGCGATCGTCGAGGTCGGCATGGGCGGCTCGTGGGACGCGACCAACGTCGTCGAGGCCGATGTCGCCGTCATCACGCCCGTGGGCATCGACCACCAGCACTTCCTCGGGGACGCGATCGAGGACATCGCGACGGAGAAGTCCGGGATCATCCACCCCGACGCCATCGCCGTCAGCGCCCCGCAGGAGCCGGAGGTCGTCGAGATCCTGCGCGCCCGGGCCGAGGAGGTCGGTGCGCAGCTCAAGCTCGAGGGGCTCGACTTCGGTGTCCTCGAGCGGGACGTCGCCGTCGGCGGCCAGATGGTCTCGCTGCGCGGGCTCGCCGGTGACCACCCCGACCTGCTGCTCAACCTGCACGGCGCGCACCAGGCGAGCAATGCGGCGCTCGCCGTCGCGGCCGTCGAGGCCTTCCTCGGGGGCGGCGAGCAGCCGCTCGCCGAGGAGGTCCTGTCCGCCGGCCTGGCCGCGGCCACCTCGCCCGGTCGCCTCGAGATCGTGCGCCGCAGCCCGACGGTCATCGTCGACGCCGCGCACAACCCGCACGGTGCCGCGGTGCTCGCGGAGGCTCTCAAGGACTCCTTCACGTTCACCCACCTCGTCGGCGTCGTCTCGATCTTCAAGGACAAGGACGTCGTCGGGATCCTCGAGGCCCTCGAGCCGGCCCTCGACGAGGTCGTCGTCACCCGCTCGACCTCGCCCCGGGCGATGCGCCCGGACCGACTGGGGGAGATCGCCGCCGAGGTCTTCGGTGACCACCGCGTCACCGTCATCGAGGCCCTCCCCGACGCGCTCGACCACGCGGCCAACCTGGCGGACGAAGGGGGGATCGCCGGCGGTGTCGTCGCCACCGGCTCGATCGTCACCGTCGGTGAGGTGCGCCTGCTGCTCGGCGTCACCGATGTCGAGGCGCCCGTGGCGCGCCCGGCCGAGGTGCCCGTCGAGCTGGACGAGGAGTGATCTCGAGGCTCGGCCGCGGGCGGCCTCGCACCTCGATCAGCGTGGCGCATACCCTTGTCGACCGTGACTCCTGACCAGCCGCGCCCGCAGGGCAAGTTCATGTGGCGGATGCTCGCCACCGTCGTCGGGGGGCAGGCGCTCGTCATCTTCTTCGGCGCGCTGACCAGCCGCGGTCTCGACCCGGACCAGGCGCCCGTCGTGGCGGGGCTGACCCCCTTCGCCCTCCTGTGCGCCCTCGCGGTCCTCGCGCTGGTCTCCGCGGGCCTGATGCGCCGGCCCTTCGGCCCGGCGCTCGGATGGGGCGTACAGGTTCTTTCCATCCTGTCCGGATTCTTCGTGACGATGATGTTCGTCGTGGGCGTGGTCTTCGCGCTCCTGTACTTCTACTGCCAGCGCATCGGCCGCCGGGTCGACCGTGAGCAGGCCGCCCGCGCCATGACCCAGCAGGAGAGCTGACCTTGGACCTCATCACCGCGATCATCCTCGGGCTCGTCCAGGGCCTGACCGAGTTCCTCCCCATCTCCTCCAGCGCCCACGTCTCGATCGTCGGGCAGTTCCTCGGTCAGGAGGACCCGGGCGCGGCCTTCACCGCGATCACCCAGCTCGGCACCGAGGCCGCCGTCGTCATCTACTTCTGGCGCGACATCACGACGATCATCCGCAAGTGGTTCCTCTCGCTCGCCGGCAAGGTGTCCAAGGACGACCCCGACGTGCGCATGGGGTGGCTCGTCATCATCGGCACCATCCCCATCGGGCTGCTCGGCCTGCTCTTCCAGGACCAGATCGAGTCGACGCTGCGTAGCCTGTGGATCACCGCGACGATGCTGCTCGTCTTCGCCTTCGTCATCATGGCGGCCGAGCGAGTCGGCACCCAGCGCCGCGAGCTGACCGAGCTGACGTGGAAGCACGGCCTCTTCTACGGCCTCTGGCAGGCGCTCGCGCTCATCCCCGGCGTCTCCCGCAGTGGCGGCACGATCGCCGGTGGTCTCTTCATGGGCTACACCCGTGAGGCCGCTGCGCGCTACAGCTTCCTCCTCGCCATCCCCGCCGTCATCGCCTCCGGTGGCCTGCAGGTCGTCAAGATCGCCGGCGGCGAGGGCACCGGCGAGACGGGCTGGGGGCCGATCCTCATCGCGACGGTCATCGCCTTCTTCGTCGGCTATGCGGTCATCGCGTGGTTCATGCGCTACATCACGACGCACACGTTCACCCCCTTCATGATCTACCGGATCCTGCTGGCACTCGGCCTCTTCGCCCTGCTGGGTACGGGCACGATCCAGCCGTGACTACGCTGACCCCGTGACTGATACGCAGACCGAACGCTCCCTGATCCTCGTCAAGCCCGACGGCTTCCGTCGCGGCCTCACGGGTGAGGTGATCCGCCGCATCGAGGCGAAGGGGTACACCCTTGCCGCGCTCGCCGTGGTGACCCCGACCCGTGAGCAGCTCGCGGCCCACTACGCCGAGCACGAGGGCAAGCCCTTCTACGAGCCGCTGCTGGAGTTCATGTCCTCCGGCCAGGTGGCCGCCGTCGTCATCGAGGGCCAGGAGTGCATCAAGGGGTTCCGATCCCTCGCCGGTGCGACCAAGCCGACCGAGGCCGCCCCCGGGACGATCCGCGGCGACCTCGGGCGCAAGTGGGCCGGCACCGTCGACGAGAACATCGTCCACGGCTCCGACTCCCCGGAGTCCGCCGCCCGCGAGATCGGCATCTGGTTCCCGAGCCTGTGACGTGCTGACGGGGGTGCGCTTCTCGCGTGACCTGGCCATCGACCTCGGCACGGCCAACACGCTGATCCACCAGCAGGGCCGCGGGGTCGTCCTCGACGAGCCGAGCGTCGTCGCGCTGAACGTCGAGACCGGTGAGCTGGCCGCGGCCGGAGCCCGGGCCAAGGAGATGCTCGGCCGCACCCCGGGTGCGCTGCGGGCGGTGCGTCCGCTGCGTGCCGGTGTCATCAGCGAGCCCGACGCCGCGGAGGAGATGCTGCGCTGGTTCACCGACCGGGTCGGCGTCTCGAGCGTCTTTCGCCCGCGCATGGTCGTGTGCATCCCGAGCGACATCACCGGGGTCGAGCGCCGGGCCGTCGAGGAGGCCGCGCTGCGCGTCGGCGCCCGCAGGGTCTACCTCGTCGAGGAGCCGATGGTCGCCGCGATCGGCGCCGGCCTGCCCGTCACCGACACCGAGGCCTCGATGGTCGTCGACATCGGCGGCGGCTCGACCGACGTCGCCGTCATCGCCCTCGGCGGCATCGTCGCCTCGCGCAGCACCCGCGTCGCCGGCGACGCCGTCGACGACGCGATCGTCGAGCACGTCCGCCGCAACCTCTCGCTCCTGCTCGGCGAGCGCAGCGCCGAGCACATCAAGATCGAGGTGGGCTCCGCCTTCCCCTTGGCCCGCGAGGTGACCACCCGCGTGCGCGGCCGCGACCTCGTCACCGGCCTGCCCAAGACCGTCGACGTCGGCTCCGCCGAGATCCGCCGGGCGATCGCTCGGCCCGTCGAGGAGATCGTGGCACTCGTCCGCGACGTCCTCGACCGTTGCCCGCCCGAGCTCGCCGGCGACGTCCTCGAGCGCGGCATCACCCTCACCGGTGGTGGTGCGCTGCTGCGCGGCCTCGACGCCCGCCTGCGTCACGAGCTCGGTGTGCCCGTCACCGTGGCCGATGCTCCCCTTCGTGCCGTGGTGCGGGGTGCCGGTCGCTGCGTCGACGACTTCGCCGCGCTGCAGCCCGTGCTCGTCGACGGGCACCGCTTCTGATGCGACGCCGCGTCCTGCCGGCACTGCTGGTCCTCACCGTGCTCGTCCTGCTCGCCGACCTGGCCGGAGCGCCTCTCGGACCGGTCCGCGGGGTTGGCGACGCGGTCCTCGGGCCGGTCGTGCGTCTCGTCGCCCCCGGCGGTGACACGACGGACCTGCTCAAGGAGGACAACCTCGCTCTCGCCGAGGAGGTGCGTCGGCTGCGTGACCGTGAGCAGACGGGCGAGCAGATCGACGACCTCGACACCGGCGACCTACCCACCGTCACCGGCCGCGTCGTTGCACTCGACCGGGCTGGCGCGTCCGGACCCGAGCGGGTCACCCTCGACATCGGGCGCCGAGACGGTGTGCGCACCGACAGTGCGGTCATCGCCCCAGAGGGCCTGGTCGGCCGGGTCGTGTCGGTCAGCGAGTGGAGCAGCGACGTCAGCGTCATCGGCTCACCCGGAGCCGGTGTCGGCGTCCGCTCCGGGCCGAAGGGAGTCATCGGCACCTTGAGCGGGTCCGACCCCACCACCTCCCACGCTGCGGACGAACTCGTCATCACCCAGCTGACCCGTGACCGCGTGACGAAGGGGGACACCGTCACCACCCTCGGCAGCCCCGGCTCCCGCCCGTACCCGCCCGGCATCAGCGTCGGCAAGGTGACTCGCGTCGAGCGAGCGCCCGGGCGCCTCACCGACACCGCGATCGTGCGCCCTGCCGTCGACCTGGCCACCGTTGACGTGGTCGCTGTCGTCACCGGTCCCGGCCGCACGGCGAAGCGGGCGTCGTGACCGGCCTGCGGTGGCCGCTGCGCCTGCTGCTCCTCGCGGTGGCGCTCGTCGGCCTGCTGGCGCTCGGTGCCCGGGGCGTCCTCGCGCCGCCTGATCTCGTCATCATCGTCGTCGTCGGCGTCGCGCTGTCGGCAGGGTCGACCTCGGGCGCGATCGTCGGCCTGCTCGGCGGGTGGCTCATCGATCTCGCCCCACCGGTCGCCAGTCCGCTCGGCCTGACTGCTCTCGGCTACGCCGCGGCCGGGTGGCTGGCCGGTCTGGCCCACCGCCGCTCGGGACACCCGTGGTGGTGGCCCGTCCCCGTCGTGGCCGTCGCCGTCGTCATCAGCCGGATCGCCCCCGTGCTCGTCGACCTCACGAGCGCCCGGCCCGTCGCGTGGGGCTCCCTCGCGTGGCAGGTGCTCGCCACCGCCACCCTCGGCCTCGTCCTCGTCGGGCTCATCGAGCGACTTGAAGCCGCCCTCGTCACGAGGCGCTGGGCATGAGTCGCCGCGGCCCCCAACTGCAGGTGCGCATGCTCGCCTCGCTCGCGGTGCTCACGCTGCTCGCCGGCGTGCTCGTCGGACGCCTGGGCCAGCTGCAGCTGACCGACCACCCTGCGGGCGACGCCCGGGTCGCGGCCCCGGGGACGTCTCGGGTTCCCCTGCCCGCCCTGCGCGGTCGCATCCTCGACCGCGACGGGCGGCCCATCGTCGACAACGCGGTGCGCACCGACGTGACGATCGACCGCCGCTCCCTCGCCGACGCCTCCGACGGTGGCCGGGCGACGGTGCGCCGCCTTGCGGAGGCGCTGGACCTCCCCTTCGACCGCCTGTGGGGTCGCACGACCCTTTGCGGGGCGCCCGGCGCAGCCGACCCGCCGCACTGCTGGGCCGGCTCGGCCCTCGTCCCCGTGCCGGTGGCCGTCGACGTCGACCCGGCCGACGCGGCCCGGCTCACCGAGCGACCCGAGCTCTACCCGGGCGTCGCCGTGACGAGCCAGCCGGTGCGTGCCTACCCCCGGGCGAAGGGGGGCGGGGCCCCGCAGACCACCGGGTACCTCACCCGTCCCGACGCCGAGACGATCAAGGCCTCCGACGGGGCGATCACCGACGCCGACCTCGTCGGGGCCTCCGGGCTCGAGCGGCAGTACGACGAGCTGCTGCGGGGGAGCGGGGGATACAGCGAGGTCCGCGTCGACGCCCGCGGGGTCGCCGTCGCGGAGACCGCGCGACGCGAACCGGTGCCCGGCTCGGACCTCGTGACCACCCTCGACCTGCCCGTCCAGCGCGCGACCGAGGCCGCGCTCGCCGACGGCGTGCGCGATGCCCGCGCCCGTGGCCACGCGGCCGACACGGCGGCGGCGATGGTCCTCGATCTGCGCGATGGGGGTGTTGTTGCCTCCGCGAGCCACCCGACCTACGACCCCTCCGTGTGGTCGAAGGGGGTGACCCAGCGCCAGTACGACCGCCTGACGACGGGGGATCGCAGCCCGCTCATCGACCGTGTCGCGGGAGTGGCGCAACCACCCGCGTCGACCTTCAAGGTCGTCACGCTGCCGGGGGCCGTCCGCGCCGGGACCAACCCTGACGAGGAGGTCAACTGCTCGTCGAACTACCGGATCGGCAACCAGGTCTTCAACAACTTCGAGTCGCGGGCTTACGGGATGATCTCGTGGCACGAGGCGCTCGTCGTCTCCTGCGACACCGTCTTCTACCGGGTCGCCGATGAGGTGTGGCAGGACCACGGCGGCCTGTCCGCGAAGGACGACGCCGGTGACCCGCTCATCGACACCGCCCGTGGCTTCGGGCTCGGCGAGGCGACCGGCATCGACCTACCTGCAGAGTCCGCCGGCCGGATCCCCGGCCGCGCGTGGAAGCGCGACTGGTGGGAGGCGACGAAGGACGAGTCGTGTGCGCAGGCCGAGCGCGGCCACCCCGAGGTCAAGGACAAGACCGAGCGCGACTACCTCACCGCACTCGCGAAGGAGAACTGCGACAGCGGCCATCAGTTCCGCCCCGGCGACGAGGTCAACCTGTCCATCGGGCAGGGCGATGTCACCGCGACCCTGCTCCAGATGGCGCAGGTCTACGGGACGATCGCGCTCGACGGGACCGAGCCGAGCCCCCACCTGGGCCGCGCGACGATCGCGCCCGACGGCACCCGGACTGACCTCGACGTGCCATCGGCACGTGAGGTCGACCTGCCGGGGGAGACCGGTCGGCTGATGCGCCAGGCCCTGGCTGACGTGGTCAGGTCGTCGTCCGGGACCGCCCACGGGGCCTTCGCCGGGTTCCCCCTTCGTGACTGGCCGGTGGCCGGCAAGACCGGGACGGCCGAGGTCTTCGGCAAGGAGGACACCGCGTGGTTCGTGTCCTACGCACCCACGACGCAGCCGCGCTACGTCGTCGCCGTCGTCGTCTCACAGGGCGGCACCGGCGGTGGGACCGCGGCGCCGATCGCACGCGACATCCACGAGGCACTTCGCCCGCGGTGATCTGTCAGGGGTCCGAGCTGAGTGCGTCTCCGAGTTCAGTCCGGGCGTAGAGGACACGTCGCCCGGAGCGGTGCGCGGACAGCAGCCCAGCGCGGCGCATCACCTGCAGGTGCTGGTTGACGGCTGAGGTCGTCACGCCGAGTCGACCGGCGAGGTCCGTGCCGGAGGTCGGCTCGTCAAGCAGTCGCAGGAGACGCGCTCTCGGGGTCCCGAGCAGCGCGGTGACCGCGGTCGACTCCACGTGCGGGGCCCCGGAGCACATCTCGCCCTGGCCTCGAGCGGGGTACATCACCATCGGGGGGTGGTCCTCGCGGCCCGGATACGCCGCGCGGGTGCTGAACATCGTCGGGACGAGCCACAGGGGTCGGTCGCCGACGAGCACCTCGTGGTCGTACCCGTGCCGGCTGCGCACGATGAGTACGTCGCCGTCGAGCGACACGGTCGGGCTCAGGTCGGCGAGGACGGAGGGCATCCCACGGCGCGCCGCGACATGACCACGGTGGATGATGTCGGCCTCCATGGTGGTGCGCATCCGGGGCCAATCGGGTGCCACGCAGACTTTCCAGTAGCCCTCGAGGGCGGTGATGACCCGGTCGACGAGGGGCCGGCCACGACCGAGGTCACCGAGTCCACCCGTCACATCGACGATGTCCTCGGCCAGCAGCTCCGGGTCGACCTCTCGTAGCCGCGCGAACTCCGCGGCTGCGCTGTCGGACGTGCCCCTCGGTGGAGGGGTGAGGGCATCAGGGGTGTGGCCGTGCTCGTTGAGCAGTTGCCGGAGCGTGACCGTGTCGACCGAACCCAACTTCGCCCGGGCCGAGGCCTCCCACGCGAGCTGCAGGGGGAAGCGCGAGGGCTGGGCGAGGACGCGAAGGGAGAGGGTCGTCTCGATGAGCGGTGAGATCCCGAAGCGGACATCGGCCACCGCCGCGTCAGGAAGTCGGAACCTCACCATTTAGCGCAATGCTACATCTGTGGTCGGTCGTGAGCGCGCCGCCGGATGCTGTGCCGGTGCAGAGTCCACCCCGATCCGTGTCCACCCCACACGCCGACGTGATCGACGTGGCTGGCGTGTTGAGAGGGCTGGTGCGCCCCCTCTACCTCCCGAGTGCGTTGTACTCCGTCGGGGTCGGTGCGGCCATCCCGGCTCAGGTGCTCGTCGGTCTTGAGGTTGGCCTCGCCGCAGCGACCGTGGCGCTCGTGATCGCCGGCTCGGGTGTGGCCCTCATCGCTGGCACGTGGTGGGGAGGCCCTGTGGTCGAGCGACTGGGAGAGCGACGCGCCCTCGTCGTCGCGACGGTCGCCGGCGTGCTGCCGGTAATCCTCCTGGCGGGCGTCCTTGCCGCCGGCCTCCCGGGTGCCGGGATCGCGTACGCCCTCACCCTCGCCGCCTTCAACTTCTGCGATGGCGTGTGGGCAGTCGCTCGCCAGGAACTCATGGCGGTCTGGGTGCCGGCGCAGGTGCGCGGGCGTGCCGTCAACACCTACGGCGCGAGCCAGCGCGCCGGGCGTCTCGTCGGACCCTTCATCGCTGCCGTGTTGATCGTTGCCATCGGGCCGATCGGCGGCTTCGTCGTCTTCGCGGTCGCCGTGACCATCGGTCTCGTGGCCCTCCTTGCCGCAGACGAGCCGGCGCACATGGGAGAGTCGGCACCTCCGACGAGTGGGGTGTCCGGAGATGTCCGGGCTGACGTACTCGCGTCCACCCGCTCGGCCTTCTGGGTCGTCGGACTCGGAATCCTTGCCCTGGCCATCGTGCGCGCCCAGCAGGAGGTGCTCCTCCCGCTGTGGGCTTCGAGCGCTGTCGGGCTGACGGCGGCGACCGTGTCCGTGGCCATGGGGTTGTCGCTGGCGCTCGAGATGGTCCTCTTCTACCCAGCGGGCTGGGTACTCGACCGGTACGGCAGTCTCCCGGTCGTGGTCGCGTGCTTGGTCGTGCTCTCTGCCGGCTTTGCGCTGCTCGCCCTTCCCGGCCTCTTCTGGGTGGGTCTCTGCCTCATCGGACTCGGCGGCGGCATCGGCTCCGGCATCGTCAAGACCATCGGCCTCCAGCTGGCGCCGCGGGTCGGCAGGCCACGGTTCCTCGGGCGGTGGCAGGCGCTGGCGAGCGCGGGTGCGGTGCTGGGCCCGCTCGTCGTTGCCGCCACGGGCACCGTCTCGTTGGACATCGCGGTGTGGGCCACGGTCGTCGTCGGCCTCTCTGGGGCGGTCTGGCTCGCCACAGCCGGACGCCGCCACCTGGTTCCTCGTTCGACATGACGCGGCCTGCGTGTCCCACGCCACTGCGTCATGGCTAGGCTGCACCCCATGGCTGACTTCGATCTCGTTGTGCTCGGTGCTGGACCTGGTGGCTACGTCGCGGCGATCCGCGCGGCGCAGCTCGGCAACAAGGTTGCGGTGATCGAGAAGAAGTACTGGGGAGGCGTCTGCCTCAACGTGGGCTGCATCCCCAGCAAGGCGCTCATCAAGAACGCCGAGCTCGCCCACACGCTGACCCATGACAAGAAGAAGTTCGGCATCGAGGGCGACGCCACGATGTCCTTCGGCCCGACGCACGCCCGCTCCCGCCAGGTGAGTGCCGGCATCGTCAAGGGCGTCCACTTCCTCATGAAGAAGAACAAGATCACCGAGATCGACGGCTGGGGCACGATCACCGGCGCCAACACCATCGACGTGGCGCTCAACGACGGCGAGACCAAGACCGTCTCCTTCGACAAGCTGATCATCGCCGCCGGCGCGACCACCCGCATGCTGCCCGGGGTCGAGGTGAGCGACAACGTCGTCACCTACGAGGAGCAGATCCTCGACGAGAACCTGCCCGGCTCGATCATCATCGCCGGCTCCGGCGCCATCGGCGTCGAGTTCGCCTACGTCATGAAGAACTTCGGGGTCGACGTGACGATCGTCGAGTTCCTCGACCGGATGGTCCCGACCGAGGACGCCGATGTGTCCAAGGAGCTGGCCAAGCACTACAAGAAGCTGGGCGTCAAGGTCATGCTCGGCACCAAGGTCGAGTCCGTCGAGGACACCGGCTCGGGCGTCAAGGTCACCGTCACCCCGGCGAAGGGGGGCGACGCCCAGGTCCTCGAGGCCGACAAGCTGCTCTCCGCCATCGGCTTCGCCCCGCGCACCGAGGGCTACGGCCTGGAGTCGATCGGCGTCGAGCTGACCGACCGCGGCGCCATCGCCATCGACGAGTACTGCCGCACCAACGTCGAGAACGTCTACGCCATCGGTGACTGCACCGCCAAGCTCATGCTCGCCCACGTCGCCGAGGCCCAGGGCGTCGTCGCCGCCGAGCACATGAACGGCGCCGAGACGATGCCGGTCGAGTACGACTTCGTCCCGCGCGCGACCTACTGCCACCCGCAGATCGGCTCCTTCGGCTACTCCGAGGAGCAGGCGAAGGAGAAGGGCTACGACGTCAAGACGGCGACCTTCCCCTTCACCGCCAACGGCAAGGCCATGGGCCTGGGCGACGCGGTCGGCTTCGTCAAGGTCGTCGCCGACGCGGAGCACAACGAGATCATCGGCGCCCACATGATCGGGCCCGACGTCACCGAGCTGCTGCCGGTCCTCACCCTCGCGCAGAAGTGGGACCTCACCGCCGACGAGGTCGCGCGCAACGTCTTCGCCCACCCGACCCTGTCCGAGGCGGTCAAGGAGGCCGTCGAGGGCATCGCGGGGCACATGATCAACCTCTGACCCACGCGACGAGGGCCCCCGGGACGGATCCCGGGGGCCCTCGTCGTGCCCGGGGAGGCGGTGCCCGGGGAGGCGGCTCAGGCCATGTCCTCCAGCTCGACCCCCTTCGTCTCCGGCACGAAGCGCAGGACGAAGAGGAGGGAGAGCAGCGCGAAGACGGTGTAGAAGCCGTAGGCGAACCACAACCCCACGTCGGCCATCGAGGGGAAGGTCGTCGAGATGACGAAGTTGGCCAGCCACTGGGCGGCCGCGGCGATCCCGAGCGCGAGGCCACGGATGGTGTTGTTGAACATCTCGCCGAGCAGCACCCAGACGACCGGCCCCCACGAGACCCCGAAGAAGACGACGAACGCGTTGGCGGCGACGAGCGCGATGAGCGCGGCGTCGTCGGTCAGGTCGGGCTGCCCGTCCACGAGCCGGGCCTGGCTGAAGATCCACGCCATGACCCCCAGGCTGGCCGTCATCCCGGTCGAGCCGATGAGCAGCAGCAGGCGGCGGCCGATCTTGTCGATGAGCGCGATGGCGACGAGGGTGACGACGATGTTGGTGACCGACGTGATGACGGTCTGCTTGAGCGCGTCGTCCTCGGTGAAGCCGACGGACTGCCACAGCGTCGACGAGTAGTAGAAGATGACGTTGATCCCGACGAACTGCTGGAAGACCGATAGGGCGATGCCGATCCAGACGATCGGCAGCAGCCCGCCACCGGGCTTCCTCAGGTCGGCGAACGAGGAGCGGGCCTCGCGGACGATGGTCCGCTTGATCTCGCTGATCCGGGTGTCGATGCCGTCGACGAGGACCTGGCCCAGGACGTCCCGGGCGCGCTGCTCGTCCCCGACCCTGATGAGGAAGCGCGGCGACTCCGGGATCGTCACGGCCAGGACGCCGTAGGCCACCGCCGGCAGGGCCTCGGCGAGGAACATCCAGCGCCACGCGTCGAGCCCGAAGGCCATCGGCTCGTTGGAGCCGCCGGCCGCCGCGGCGATGGCGAAGTCGGAGAGCAGCGCGACGAAGATGCCCGTGACGATGGCCAGCTGCTGCAGCGACCCCATCCGACCCCGGATCGCGGCGGGGGAGATCTCGGCGATGTAGGCGGGGGCGATGACCGAGGCGGCGCCGACGCCGACGCCCCCGAC
>NZ_BCSQ01000056.1 GCF_001570945.1 Janibacter anophelis NBRC 107843 | reverse complement strand
CCCGGCGGCCACCACGGCGGCGCGGGGCCGGCTCGGGCTCCGGGTCCGCTTCGACGGCCTCGGGCTCGACGACCTCGGGCTCGACGACGGGCTCCGGTGCCACCTCGGGCTCCGGCTCGCTGACGGGCTCGACGACCGGCTCCGGCTGCGCGGCCGGGGCGGTGAGGTCCACCGGCTCCAGAGCGACAGGCGCACCAGCGCTCGAGGCGGCCCGGCGGCCACCACGGCGGCGCTTGGGCGCCGGCTCCGGCTCGACCTCGGCGGCCGGCTCGGGCGCTGCCTCGACCTCGGACTGCTCCTGCGGCTCCGTCTCGGTCTCGGGCTCGGTCGAGGTGGCCGTGGGCTCGAGCTCGGCGACGTCGTCCTCGCCCGCCTCGCCGGCGATGTTCTTGATCGCCGCGGCGTGCGCCGCCGCCGCGATCTGGGCCGCGGTGCGGCCGTTGCCGTCGGTGTGCTCCTCGGGAGCCTCGTTCTTGGACGGCGTGGAGGTGTCCTTCTCCCCCTTCGACCGGCCGCGACGCGACCTGCCGCCACCACCGTTGCCACCGTGGTTGCCGCCGGCGTGACCGCCCGGGTCGTGGGCGACCGGCTCGCTGTGGACGATGATCCCGCGGCCGTGGCAGTGCTCGCACTCCTGCGAGAAGACCTCGATCAGGCCCGCGCCGACGCGCTTGCGGGTCATCTGCACCAGACCGAGCGAGGTGACCTCGGCGACCTGGTGCTTCGTGCGGTCCCGACCCAGGCACTCGAGCAACCGACGCACGACGAGGTCGCGGTTGGACTCCAGGACCATGTCGATGAAGTCGACGACGATGATGCCGCCGATGTCGCGCAGCCGCAGCTGGCGCACGATCTCCTCGGCCGCCTCGAGGTTGTTCTTGGTGACCGTCTCCTCGAGGTTGCCCCCGGAGCCGGTGAACTTTCCGGTGTTGACGTCGACGACGGTCATCGCCTCGGTGCGGTCGATGACGAGCGAGCCACCCGAGGGCAGCCAGACCTTGCGGTCCATCGCCTTGGAGATCGCCTCGTCGATGCGGTGCGCGGCGAAGACGTCGCCCTCGCCGGTCCACTTCTCGAGTCGCTCGGACAGGTCGGGCGCCACGTCGTCGACGTAGCCCTTGATCTCGCGCCAGGCGCCGTCCCCGGCGACGATCATCTTGGCGAAGTCCTCGTTGAAGATGTCGCGGATGACGCGCACGGTCATGTCGGGCTCGGCGTGCAGCAGGACGGGGGCGCCGCCGGCGGAGCCCTTCTTGCCCTTCTTGGCGTCGGCGGTCGAGCTGATCTTGTCCCACGCCTTGGTGAGGCGCTCGACGTCGGCGGTCAGCTCCGCCTCGGAGGCCCCCTCGGCCGCGGTGCGCACGATGACGCCGGCGCTGTCGGGGACGACCTGCTTGAGGATCGACTTCAGGCGGCTGCGCTCGGTGTCGGGCAGCTTGCGCGAGATGCCGGTCATGCTGCCCTCGGGCACGTAGACGACGAAGCGTCCCGGCAGCGAGATCTGCGAGGTCAGGCGGGCGCCCTTGTGGCCGACCGGGTCCTTGGTCACCTGGACGAGGACGGCGTCACCCGAGGAGAGCGCGTTCTCGATGCGGCGGGCCTGGCCGTTGCCGACGCCCTGCGCCTCCCAGTTGACCTCACCGGCGTAGAGCACCGCGTTGCGGCCCTTGCCGATGTCGATGAAGGCGGCCTCCATGCTCGGCAGGACGTTTTGCACGCGACCGAGGTAGACATTGCCGACGAGCGTCGAGGTCGTCTCGCGGGAGACGTAGTGCTCGGCGAGGACGCCGTCCTCGAGGACACCGATCTGGGTGCGCTCGCCGTGCTGGCGCACGACCATGACCCGCTCGACGCTCTCGCGGCGGGCGAGGAACTCGGCCTCGGTGATGATCGTGCGACGGCGACCGGCTTCGCGGCCCTCGCGGCGGCGCTGCTTCTTGGCCTCGAGGCGGGTGCTGCCCTTGATCGCCTGCGGCTCGTCGCGGCGCGACTCGCGCACCTTGGTCACGGTGCCCGGCGGGTCGTCCTGACCGCCGTTGCCCCCGCCGCCACCACGGCGGCGGCGACGCCGGCGACGCGAGCTCGAGGAGCCCTCGTCGGAGGAGTCGTCGTCGGAGTCCGCGTCGTCGCCCTCGGAGGAGTCGTCGTCGGAGCCGGAGTCGTCGGAGGCGTCGGCCTGCTGCTTGCGGCCACGGCCGCGGCGTCCGCGGCTGCGGCCACCGCCCGAGCCGCCCTTGCCGGAGTCGTCGTCGGTGGAGTCGTCGGAGTCCTCGCCCTGGGCGGCCTCTGCGTCCTCGTCGCCCTCGGAGTCATCGGACTCGTCCGAGCTGTCGGCGGAGCGGTTGTTGCGGCCGCGTCCACCCCGGCGGCGCCGGCGGCGACCGCCCTCACGCTGGGTGTCGTCGTCCGAGTCGCTCGCGTCGTCGCGCTCGTCGGAGTCCCGGGAGTCGGCGTCGCGGGAGTCGACGTCGCGCGAGTCGGTGTCGTCCTCGTCGGAGTCGTCCGCGTCGTCGGCCACGGGCTCGGGAGCCCGGCGGCGCGGCGGCGCGGTGACGGCCTCGGGCGCCTGGAAGAGCAGACCGAAGGAGGGCACGACCGCGGCGGGCGCACTCTCCTCGGCCTCGGGCGCGTCCTCGGTCTCCTCGACCTCGGGGGTCTCCTCGGTCGCGGCGAGCTCCTGCTCGTCGGTCACGGGAGCGGTGGTCTCGGTCGACTCGTCGACCGGCGTGTCGTTGTCGGTGGCCATGTGGCACCTCCTGCACGGCGACCGGTGTCCCGACACCGGCACCCGTGGGTGCGACCCGGCCGCTGCGCGGCGTGGCGGGCCCCTGGGCCCGCGGAAGAGTCCGTGTTGCCTCGACGTGGCTCGCGCTCAGCGCGGCACCCCGTCAGGGCCGGCGCCGTCTCAGTCGGTGGCCAGTGGATCGGCCACGCTCTCGGTCTCGCTGCTCCAGATCCCCTGCGCCAAGCGCGTCGCCTTGGGCGATCGCGTCGGCGCGAACGAGGTGGCAGCGGTGATCGCGCTGAGGACGTCGTCGGGGCGAACGGCAGGTGTGGTGTGCCGCACGACCATCGTCAGTATCGCACAGCCGCTCTCGTCGACCTCGGTCCACGCCGACTCGACCGGTCCCCGCGCGTCGTAGCTCTTCATGCCGCGCTTGAACATCCGGCTGACCTCGATGTGCTCCTGGGCGAGGAACCCCTGCACGGCCGCCTCGAGCTCAGCCGGGTCGGTGCCGGGGAACTCCAGCCGCCACCGGCTCGCCTGCAGCCGGTCGGCGAGCGCCCCGGGCTGGGCGTCGACCACGGAGACGATGTCCAGTCCGTCGGGCAGGGCCGCGTCGAGCGCGCGGCCCACGGCCTCGGGGTCGACCTGCTCGGTCACCGAGATCTCGAAGTACTCGGCCTCGCTCGCCGCACCGGTGGGCGCGCCGTTGGCGTAGGAGATCTTCGGGTGCGGGTGGAAGCCGGCCGAGTAGGCCATGGGCACCCCGGCCCGGCGCAGCGCACGCTCCAGAGCCCGACCGAAGTCGCGGGTCGAGGAGTGCCGCAGCCGGCCCCGCCGCGCGTACTGGATGCGCAGCTTTTGCACCGCGGGGGGCGGCGGCGGTCCGTCGGGAGTGCGTTGCCTGGCCATGGGGGTCAAGCCTAGGCGCCACGCACGAGCAGCTCGACCAGGTGCACGCCGGTCCGCTCGGACAGGTCCGCGATCTGGGTCTGGCAGGAGAACCCGTCGGCCAGCACGACGGCGTCCGACGAGGCAGCGTCGATGGCCGGGAGGAGCTGCTGCTGCGCGACCTTGACCGAGACCTCGTAGTGCCCGAGCTCGACGCCGAAGTTGCCGGCGAGCCCGCAGCAGCCCCCGAGCCGGGTGACCGTCGCGCCGGTGCGGGCCAGGAGCGCCTCGTCGGCCGACCAGCTCATCACGGCGTGGTGGTGGCAGTGCGGCTGCGCGATGACCTCGGTGCCGGTGAGGTCGGGGGCGGACCACCGCCCTTCGTCGATGGCGGTCGTGAGCACCTCGGCGACCGTGCGCACCCCCGCGGCCACCCGTCCGGCGGTCGGGGTGGGCACGAGGCGCGGCAGGTCGTGGCGCAGGGCGGCGGTGCAGCTCGGCTCCATGCCGACGACCGGGATGCCGGCCGCGACGACCGGTCCGAGGGCGCGCGCGGCCTCGTCGAGGGTCGCCTTGGCGGCGTCGAGCTGGCCCGTGGAGATGTAGGTCAGGCCGCAGCACAGCGCCTCCGCGGGGACGAAGGGGGTGAACCCCGCCTCCCGCAGCACGGCCACCGTGGCCCGCCCGACCTGCGGTGAGAAGTGGTCGGTGAAGGAGTCGACGAACAACGCGACCGGGTGGTCGGTCCCCGCGGCCTGCGCGGCGGAGGCGATCATCCCTTCGCCCCTGGCCCAGGAGCGGAAGGTCGTGCGGGCGAAGCTCGGGATGCTGCGCCGCGGGTCGACGCCGGCGGCGGGCAGGGTGAGGCGCTTCAGACCCGGCAGCGAGGTCATCGCGTTGACCAGGCGGGGCGCGCGGGAGGCGAGCCGGGCCATCTGCGGCAGCCGGCCGAGCGAGTAGTGGCTGCGCGGCCGCAGCTTGCCCCGGTAGGTCTGGTGCAGCGCCTCGGACTTGTAGGTCGCCATGTCGATCCCGGTCGGGCAGTCGCTGGCGCAGCCCTTGCACGACAGGCACAGGTCGAGGGCGTCGTGGACCTCGGGCGAGGCCCATCCCCCGGTGATCGTCGTGCCGTTGAGCATCTCCTGCAGGGCGCGGGCACGGCCGCGGGTGGAGTCCTTTTCCTCGCCCGTCGCGAGGTAGCTCGGGCACATGACGGTGGTCGAGGTGCCGGCGGCACGGCACTTGCCGACGCCGGTGCAGCGGTGCACCGCCTGGCTGAAGTCGCCCTCGTCCTCGGGGTAGCTGAAGGCCAGCGGCAGGCTCACCTTGCGCGCGGCGGGGATGCGGATGTCGGCGTCGACGGGCGCGGGGTCGACGAGGATCCCGGGGTTGAGCAGGTTGGTCGGGTCGAAGGCGTGCTTGACCGCGGCGAACAGGCCCATCGCCTCCTCGTCGTACATCCGCGGCAGGAGCGCCGAGCGGGCCCGCCCGTCGCCGTGCTCCCCCGAGAGCGAGCCGCCGTGTGCGGCGACGAGGTCGGCCGCGTCCTCGACGAGCCGACGGTAGCGGTCGGTGGCGTCGGGCGCGTCGAGGTCGACGTCGAGCCGGATGTGCAGGCAGCCGTCGCCGAAGTGCCCGTACGGCAGCCCCTGCACGTCGTGCTCCTCGAGCAGCGCGTCGAAGGCCCGCAGGTAGTCCCCCAGCCGGGCCGGTGGGACGGCGGCGTCCTCCCAGCCGGCGTGGGCGGGCCGGTCGCGCGGGCTGCGCGAGGACAGGCCGGCGCCGTCCTCGCGGATCTTCCACAGCGTGCGCGCGTGCGCGGGGTCGGTGACGACGAGGGAGTCGGTGTGCTCGATCTCGCGGCAGACCCGCTCGGCGGCGGCGCGGGCCGCCGCGTCGTCCTCGCCCGGCACCTCGACGAGGAGCCAGGCCGCGCCCCGCGGCAGCTCGGGGACCGCGTGGTCGCCCCGACGGGAGCGCAGGATGTCGACGATCCGCGAGTCGATGCCCTCGGCGGCGACGGCGCCGAGCCCCTTGAGCAGGTGCGCGACGTCACCGGCGGCGTAGATGTCGGGGAACCCGAGCACCGCCAGGCAGGTGGCCGGCGGGTCGGTGACGAGCCGGACCCGCGCCTGCGTCACGAGCGCGAGGGTGCCCTCGGAGCCGACGAGCATCCGGCCGATGTCGCGGCCGCGCTCGGGCGCGAGGTGCTCGAGGGCGTAGCCGGAGACCTGCCGACCAAAGGTGCCGAAGCGCGTGCGCACGGTGTCGAGGTGGTCGTCGGCCAGCTGCGTCAGCCGGGCGACGAGTGCGTCGTCACCGATGAGAGAAGGGGGTCCCCCCGCCACTCCCGTGGTCGCCGTGAGGCGCGTGCCCGCCGCGGTGAGCAGCTCCATGCCGACGACGTTGTCGCTCGTGCGGCCGTAGCCGAGCGCACGGTTGCCGCAGGCGTTGTTGCCGATCATGCCGCCGACGGTGCACCGGCTGTGGCTGCTCGGGTCGGGACCGAAGCGCAGCCCCACCTCGCGCGCCCGCGCCTGCAGGCTCGCGTGGACCGTGCCGGCCTCGACGACGGCGGTCGCGCTGCCGGGGTCGACCTCGAGCACCCGGCCCAGGTGCCGGGCGGTGTCGATGACGATGCCTGGGCCGACCGCGTTGCCCGCGCACGAGGTGCCGGCGCCGCGCGCGGTCACCGGGATCCCGAGCTCTCGGGCGACCGACAGCGTCGCGGCGATCTCGTCGGTGTGCCGCGGGAAGACGACCGCCCGTGGCGGCACCCGGTAGATGCCCGCGTCGGTGGCGTACATCCCGATCGTCAGGGCGTCGGTGCGGGCGTCGGCGACGCCCTCGCGGTGCAGGGCCTCGGTGAGGAGCGTGGACGAGGTCATGGGGCGCATTCTCCCCCTTCGTCCCCGTCCTCGTGTGGCGGGCCCGCGGACCGGTCAGGTCTCGCGGATCACCCAGGGCACGACGACGAGCACGAAGGCGAGCAGCCCGATCAGGCCGGCACCCCACATCGTGTAGCGCGAGCGGCTCGCCGCGCTCCAGCGATCCATCGGCAGCACGGCGAAGCCCAGCCCGTAGGCGATCGCCAGCACCCCCACGACCATCGCTCCGGTCCCGATCGACATGCCCCTGCTCCCCCTGCTCGGTGACGTCAGGCCCAGACTGCCACGAGCGAGGGGACGAGGGGGGTCAGGGACGGACCATCTCCTGCTTGCCGCCGCCGAGGACGGTGAGCGGGAGCAGGGTCTTGCCCGTGGGACCGATCTCGATGTCGGTGCCCATCTGCGGGCACACGCCGCAGTCGAAGCACGGTGTCCACCGGCAGTCGTCGACCTCGGTCTCGTCGAGGGCGTCGAGCCAGTCCTGCCACAGCCACTCCTTGTCGAGGCCGGAGTCGATGTGGTCCCAGGGCAGGACCTCCGACTCCTCGCGCTCACGGGTGGTGTACCAGGCGACGTCGACACCCGTCCCCTCGAACGCCGTCTCGGCAGCGCTCATCCACCGGTCGTAGGAGAAGTGCTCGCTCCAGCCGTCGAAGCGGCCGCCGTCGCGCCAGACCTGCTCGATGACGCGGCCGACGCGGCGGTCACCGCGCGAGAGCAGGCCCTCGACGATGCCGGGCTTGCCGTCGTGGTAGCGGAAGCCGATGGAGCGGCCGTAGCGCTTGTCGGCGCGGATGGCGTCGCGCAGCTTGTGCAGGCGCTCGTCGGTCTCCTCGGCGCCCAGCTGCGCGGCCCACTGGAAGGGGGTGTGCGGCTTGGGCACGAAGCCACCGATGGAGACGGTGCAGCGGATGTCGTTGTGCCCGGCGACCTCCCGGCCGGTCTCGATGACCCGCTTGGCGACCTCGGCGATCTGCAGGACGTCCTCGTCGGTCTCCGTCGGCAGGCCGCACATGAAGTAGAGCTTGACCTGCCGCCAGCCGGCGCCGTAGGCGGCGGCGACGGTGCGGATGAGGTCCTCCTCGGTCACCATCTTGTTGATGACCTTGCGGATGCGCTCGGACCCGCCCTCGGGGGCGAAGGTCAGTCCGGACCGGCGGCCGTTGCGGGTCAACTCGTTGGCCAGATCGATGTTGAAGGCGTCGACCCGGGTGCTCGGCAGCGACAGGCCGGTGTTGGTGCCCTCGTAGCGGTCGGCGAGCCCCTTGGCGATGTCACCGATCTCGGTGTGGTCGGCACTGCTGAGCGAGAGCAGGCCCACCTCCTCGAAGCCGGTGGCGGCCAGCCCGGCCTCGACCATCTCGCCGATGCCGGTGATCGAGCGCTCGCGGACCGGGCGGGTGATCATGCCGGCCTGGCAGAAGCGGCACCCGCGCGTGCAGCCGCGGAAGATCTCGACGCTCATCCGCTCGTGCACGGACTCGGCGAGCGGGACGAGCGGCTGCTTGGGGTAGGGCCAGGCATCGAGGTCCATGACCGTGTGCTTGTCGACGCGCCACGGCACGCCGGACTCGGCCGGGACGACGCGCTGGATGCGCCCGTCGGGCAGGTAGTCGACGTCGTAGAAGGCGGGGACGTAGACGCCGCCGGTCGCGGCGAGACGACGCAGCACCTCGGTGCGGCCGCCGGGGCGGCCCTGCGCCTTCCACTCGCCGATGATGTCGGTGGCGGTGAGGACCGCTTCCTCGCCGTCGCCGATGATCGCGGCGTCGACGAAGTCGGCGACCGGCTCGGGGTTGAAGGAGGCGTGCCCACCCATGACGACGATCGGGTGCTCGTCGGTGCGGTCGGCGGCGTGCAGCGGGATGCCGGCCAGGTCGAGCGCAGTGAGCATGTTGGTGTAGCCCAGCTCCGTGGAGAAGCTCAGGCCGAAGACGTCGAAGTCGCCGACCGGGCGGTGCCCGTCGACCGTGAACTGCGGCAGCCCGTGCTCGCGCAGCAGGGCCTCCATGTCGGGCCAGACGGCGTAGCTGCGCTCGGCGAGCGCGTCGGGGCGCTCGTTGAGCACTTCGTAGAGGATCATCACGCCCTGGTTGGGCACGCCGACCTCGTAGGCGTCGGGGTACATCAGGGCCCAGCGGACCGTCAGGTCCTGCCCGTCGGGGCCGTGGCCACCGACGTGCCAGTCCTTGACCGTCGAGTTCAGCTCGCCCCCGACGTACTGGATGGGCTTGCTGACGCGCTCGAGCAGGGGCTCGAGGGCAGAGTAGATGGACTGACCACGCATGGATCAAGGGTACGGGCCAGTGACCACGCCACCCAAAGGCGAAGGTGAAGGATCCGGACGAGGTCGGTGTCGCCCCGACTCAGGGAGTGAGGAACGAACGACCTAGGGGCGATACCGGTCCTCGTCCGGATCCGACCAACATCAGCTCGGGTACATCTCCTCGATGTCGCCCTTGAACTTCTCGGCGACGACCTTGCGGCGCATCTTCAGGCTCGGGGTGAGCTCGCCTGCTTCGACGGTCAGGTCGCGGCCGAGGATGTGGAACTTCTTGATCTGCTCGTGCCGGTTCAGGCCCGCATTGAGTTCGTCGACGTAGGACTGGACCATCTCGCGGGCCTGCATGGACGAGACGATCTCGGTGTAGCTCGCGTCCGGCATGCCGTTGGCCTCGGCCCAGAGCTTGATGGCCTCCTCATCGAGCGTGACCAGGGCCGTGACGAACTGCCGGTTCTCGCCGTGGACGAGGAACTGACCGACGTACGGGCACAGTCCCTTGAACGTCGACTCGATCTGCGAGGGCGCGACGTACTTGCCGTTGCTCGTCTTGAACAGGTCCTTCTTGCGGTCGGTGACCTTGACGAACCCGTCCGCGTCGATCTCGCCGATGTCGCCCGAGTGGAACCAGCCGTCCTCGGTGAGCACCTCGGCGGTGGCCTCGGGGTTGTTGTGGTAGCCCTCCATGACGTGCTCGCCGCGGATGAGGATCTCCCCGTCGTCCGCGATCTTGATCTCCGTCTGGGGCGTCGGCCAGCCGACGGAGCCGATCCGCAGCGCGTAGGGACGGTTGACCGTCGCGGCCGCCGAGGTCTCGGTCAGGCCGTAGCCCTCGAGGATCGGCAGGCCGGCACCGGTGAACCAGTGGGCGACGTCCTGGTTGAGCGCGGCCGACCCGGAGATGAAGAAGCGCACCCGCCCGCCGAAGCGCTCGCGGACCTTGGCGAAGACGAGCTTGTCGCCGATCGCGTGCTTCAGGCTCAGCAGCGGACCGGGCTTGCGGTTGTCGGACCGGGCGCGCGACCAGTCGCGCGCGGCGTCGGAGGCGAAGGCGAAGATCTTGGCCTTGGCGCCCCCTTCCTCCTCCATGCCCAGCGAGATCTTGCCGTAGACCTTTTCGAAGATCCGCGGCGCCGCGGCCATGAAGGTCGGCCGCACGACGCCCAGGTTGTCGACGATCTGGTCGATCCGACCGTCGACGGCGGTCTGCATGCCCACGTCCGTGCTGATGAGCAGCAGGACCTTGGCGAAGACGTGCGACAGCGGCAGCCACAGGTAGTGGACGTCGTCGGGTCCGAGCATCCCCGTGGCGCGGATCGCGGCCCCCTGGTAGGTCCACGTCCTGTGGAGCAGGCGCACTCCCTTGGGGCGGCCCGTCGTGCCCGAGGTGTAGATGATCGTCGCGAGGCTGTCGGGGCCGGTGCCGTCGATGCGCGCGTCGACGAGGCCCGGCTCGCTGGCCAGGGCCGCCCGGCCACGCTCCTCGACGTCGTCGAGGGAGGTGACCCAGTCGTCGAGCTCGACCCCGTCGGTGTCGATGGCCACGACGTGGGTGACGCCGGGGATCGCGTCGCGGACCTGGCGCAGCTTGTCGACCTGCTCGGCGTCCTCGGCCACGACGACCTTGGACCCGGAGTTGTCCGTGATGAAGGCGACGTCGTCGCTGATCGACGTCGGGTAGATCGTCGTCGTCGCGGCACCGGCGGCCATGATCGCGTAGTCGGCCAGGACCCACTCGATCCGGGTGCTCGAGGCCAGCGCGACGCGGTCCTCGGGCAGGACCCCCAGCTCGACGAGGCCGGCGGCAAGCGCCCAGACCCGCTCCCCGAGCTGCGCCCAGGTCAGCTCGTCCCAGGCGATCCCGGACGGGTAGGAGTAGGCGATGTTGTCGGGGGTGTCGGCGATGCGCTGCCGGAGCAGGTGGCCGACGGAGGGGGCTCGGTCCTCCATGACACTGACGTCGAAGATCTCGTCGGATGCGCGGGTGGGTGGGGCTTCGGGCACGGGGAGTCCACTCCTTCGTGGGCTGCGGGTGATGCGGGTGATGCGCGCATCTTGCCCCAGCGGCACGCCTCCTGTCACTGCCCTGACCACAAGGTGACCGATTGGTAACCGCGAACCCGCCCGGCGTCCCGCCGAGCGGGCTCACGGGTGACCGCGATGACGACGCCGAGGGCGGCCCAGCAGGCGAACATCGAGGAGCCGCCGTAGGAGAGGAAGGGCAGCGGCAGTCCCGTCACCGGCAGCAGCCCGAGGTTCATCCCGATGTTTTCCACCGACTGGACGGCGAACCAGGCGGCGACCGCCCAGCAGACGAGCCGGACGAAGGGTTCCTCGCTGCGCATCCCGGCCAGCGCGATGCGCCCGACGACCAGGGCGAGCAGCACGACGACGAAGGCCGCCCCGACGAAGCCCAGCTCCTCCCCCGCGACGGAGAAGACGAAGTCGGTCTCCTGGAAGGGGATCGCACCGGAGCTGGTCAGCTCGCCCTGGTGCAGGCCCTGGCCGCCCCACCCTCCACCGGCGATCGCCCGGCGCACCTGCTGGGTCTGGTAGCCGATGCCGAGCGGGTCCGCGGACGGATCGACGAAGGCGGTGAGCCGGTCGCGCTGGTACGGGCTGAGCAGCGGGGTCGTGAACGCGGCGGCGACGGCGCCGGCCACGGCCACCACGACGCCCGCGAGCCACGGCCACGAGGCGCCGGAGACGACGAGCACGCCGAGGGCCAGCGCGACGAGGACGAGCGCGGATCCGAGGTCGGGCTGGGCCATGACGAGCAGGACCGGCACCGCGGTGACCGCGCCGGCGAGGAGGATCTCCCGCACGCGCGGGCGCTGTCGCCGCTCCGCAGCCGGTGCGAGCAGCATCGGCAGCGCGACGCACAGCCCGACCTTGGCCAGCTCGCTCGGCTGCAGCGAGAAGCCTCCCGGCAGCCGGATCCACGACCTGGAGCCGTTGACCTCCGCGCCGAGCGGGGTGAGGACGAGGACGAGACCGAGCACGCCCGCGAGATAGACGAAGGGGGCCAGCGCCCGCAGCGTCGCTCGGTCCAGTCGGACGACGAAAAGGGCGAGCAGCCCGCCGATGCCGAGGTTGAGCAGGTGCCGCACGAGGTACGCCGAGCCGGAGTCGGCCCGGGTGGCGGAGTGGACGAGGAGGGCGCCGAGGCCCGAGGCGATGAGGGCAGCCGCGATCAGGACGAGGTCGGAGCGCACCAGCTGCGACCCGAGCCCCTCCCCCTTCGCCGCCCTGGGCACGACCTCAGGGTCGGGGGCTCGGGGGCAGGTCGAGGACCTCGCGGGTGCGATCCACGTCGCGGGCCATCGCGACGAGCAGCTCGTCGATGGAGTCGAACTTCAGCGTCGGCCGCACGTGCGCCACGAAGTCGACGGCCACCTGCTCGCCGTAGAGGTCCAGGTCGGTGCGGTCGAGCACGTAGGCCTCGACGACCCGCACCTGCTGGTCGAAGGTGGGGTTGGTGCCGACGGAGATCGCGGCGGGCAGACGCCGGTCGTCGCTGCCCTCGGGCAGGTCGAGACGGGTGAGCCACCCCGCGTAGACCCCGTCGGAGGGGACGAGGCCGAGGCTGTCGGGGGCGAGGTTGGCCGTCGGGTAGCCGAGCTCGCGGCCGCGGTGGAACCCGTGGACGACGGTGCCGGCGACGCGGTGGGGGCGGCCGAGGATCGCGGCGGCCTCGGCGACCTCACCGGCCGCAAGGTGCGTGCGCACCGCGGAGGAGGACCAGCGCTCGCCATCGCCCTGGTCCTCGATGACGACGACGTCGAAGCCGTGCTCGGCGCCGAGCTCCCGGATGAGGTCGACGTCGCCCGTGTAGCCGCTGCCGAAGCCCTTGGTGTCGGCGCCGACGACGAGCGCCTCGACCTGCAGACCGGTGACGAAGGTGTCGACGATGTAGTCGACCGCGCTCGTCTGCGCGAACTCGGCGGTGAAGGGCAGCACGAGCAGCCCGTCGACGCCCGCGGCCTCGAGGAGCTCGTCGCGCAGCGGACCGGGCGAGATGATCTCGGGCGCGCGCTCGGGGTGCATGACCTCGACCGGGTGGGGGTCGAAGGTCACCGCCACGGCAGGCACGTCACGCGAGCGGGCCTGCCGGACGAGCTCGTCGAGGATGGCGCGGTGCCCGCGGTGCACACCGTCGAAGTTGCCGAAGGTCGCCACGCACGGCCGCAGCTGCGACGGGGTGGCACTCGGGGCTGACCAATGCTGCACGAGAGCACACTCTACGAACTGGCCGGAGCGAAGACGACGTGGGCTCGTGCCGTGGGCCGGCTCTCGTCGAGGACCGCGACGAGCGTCCCGTCGGGAGCGAGGGCCGCGACGGCCTCCTCACGGCCGGGCTCCGCACTCTCCACGCGCTGCCCGTAGCCGAGCGCCCGGGCCTGCCCCTCCGTGAGCTCACGGGTCGGCAAGGCTGCCGCGGCGGCCACCTCCAGGGGCGTGAGCGGCAGGACCGCCTCGTCTCCCCCGTCCTCCCGCAGCTGCGTCAGCGCGTCGAGGGCGTGGGCGTGCTCGAGGGTCAACCCGCCGACGCGGGTACGGCGCAGCGCCGTGAGGTGCCCGTGGCTGCCCAGGCGCTCCCCGAGGTCCCGGGCCAGCGCCCGCACGTAGGTACCGGACGAGACCTCGACGACGACGTCGACGTCGAGCACCGGGTGCCCGTCGGCGTCCGCCGGGCGCACGTCGAGCACGTCGAAGCGGGAGACGGTCACCGGCCGGGCCGCGAGCTGCACGTCCTCGCCGGCCCGCACGCGCGCATAGCTGCGCTCCCCCTTGACCTTGATCGCGCTCACCGAGCTCGGCACCTGCTCGATGTCGCCGGTCAGGGTGGCGACGGCCCCGTCGAGCGCGGTCCGGTCGATCCCGGCCACGTCGCCGACGTGGGTGGTCTCCCCCTCGGCGTCGTCGGTGATCGTCGCCTGCCCGAGGCGGATCGTCGCCGTGTACTCCTTGTCGGCGCCGACGAGGAAGGTCAGCAGCTTGGTCCCGCGACCGACCCCGAGCACGAGGACACCGGTGGCCATCGGGTCGAGGGTGCCGGCGTGCCCCACCTTCTTCGTGCGGTAGAGCCGCCGGCAGCGGGCGACGACGTCGTGGCTCGACCAGCCGGCCGGCTTGTCGACGACGACCAGGCCCTCGTTCACGCGTCGGACGACGAAGGGGGCGAGTCCTCCCCTTCGTCCTTGGTGCGGTAGGGGTCCGCCTCGCCCGCGGGCGTCGCCGTGGACCGGGCGCGGGCCAGGTCCTCGTCGCGCTCCTTGGCCGAGCGGAGCAGGTCGTCGATGTGCGACGCGTTCTCCGGGACGGCGTCCGGGAGCAGCTCGAGCGTCGGCGTCAGGCGGATGCCCAGCTGCTTGCCGACGAAGGAGCGCAGCTTGCCCCGGTTGGCCTCGAGGACCTCTGCGCTGCGCTCGCGCTGCGCGTCGTCACCGAAGACGGTGTAGAAGACCGAGGCGTGCTGGAGGTCACCGGTCACCCGCACGTCGGTGATCGTCACGAACCCTAGGTCGGGGTCCTTGACGACCTGCTGCAGGTTGGCCGCGATGAGCTCCTGGATGCGGTCGGCGATCTTGCGGGCGCGGGCCGGGTCGGCCATGGCACACCTCCGTGAGGGGCTGGTGGGGACGTGCCCCACGGTATGCGACAGACCCCCGGTCCGAGCGAACCGAGGGCCTGGCGCGGCAGCCAACTACTGTCGGTCGACAAGGAGTTCAGACCCCTGCCGAGGGAGACCCCTTCAACGACTGAGCTGCCGCCGTACCCAGTCCGGGGGCGATGCGTTCGACTGCTGTCTCCAGACGACTGCCCGGATCATGGTCACCCACCACATCGGGTGCGCGAGCCGCAGAACGTACGTGACCGAGGACGTCCCCGGCGTGCCGTACACGAAGTACACCCCGTCGTGCTCGGCGTGCAAGGACGTCAGGTCCTGCCAACCGAGCGAGATCTCCTGCGTGGCCTGCAGCATGATCCGTTGCGGAGTCAGGTGCGCCGTGCCGACGGCGACATGGGACCAGTTCAGCGCCGCGGCATGCGTCGACGGGTCCGATCCACCGAAGGCCAGCTGCAGGCCTCGTTGTTGGTCCAATCGCGCTGACCCTCGCGCAAACACTGGCTCCCCGGTGTAGAGGCTCGAGTCATGCATTGGTCCCGGCCAATGACCGGCCCGGAGCGCGTCTTGGAGTGCAAGTGTGGCTCGCCAGTCCTCGACGATATCCAACGGCTCTACTTGACGGAGACAACGAGGTCGTTCGCCACGTTGTCGTGCCAGCCCTGCATGCGCCCTGAGCTGTCGAACATCGGCGACAGGTACACCAGCAGTCCGAGTCCACAGAAGAAGTTTGCGACCTGCGGGATCAGGATGCGCATGAAGGACGAACCCCACCCGGGGTTCTGACCGTTGCGCTGGTCGACGACCTTGACTCCGGCCACCATCTTCCCGATGGTCTGACCCTTCAGCGCGATCATGACGAACTCGTAGAGCACAGTGGCCACGACGCCGAAGAACCAGATGAACATGATGCCACCCAGGCCCAGCGTGGCGCCCTCGGACGACGACGAACTCATCCCGGCGGTGGCGAACATCAGGACGAAAAGGATCAGCCAGAAGACGGCGTAGATGACCGTGTCCACGATGCGGGCCATTGCCCGTGCACCGAGCGTGGCGACCTTTGCCGTCCCGAGGCCGGCGATGTTGACCAACCCGCTGTGGGCGTCGACGGCACCCGGTCCCGCGGGCGGCGCGGACGCGACAGGGCCGGGCGCACCGAAACTCGTCTGCGGCTGGCCATAGCTGGTCGGCGGCTGGCTCTGGCCGGATGCGGGCTGCTCCGGCAGGGGCGGCGGGGGCGGCGGTGTGTTGGCGCCGGTCTGGTCCGGGACGTTCGGCTCGTAACTGCTCATGGGGCTCCTCGTGGTCGTGGCAACGGCTGTGGCGTGGCGGGGTGTTCGGGCGAGGACACCCTAGTACGTGCTGCCAGCTTCGTAGGTTACCGAGGCCGCAGTTCGCTCCTCGGGACCGGGTTGATCGGGGAAGATGCCACATCCATCCGGTGACATCGAAGGGGGACGGCAGCACGTGCTGCCGTCCCCCCTTCGCTGCGCCCCGTGTCAGACGCGGGGCTTCTCCCGCATCTCGTACGTGGAGATGAGGTCGCCCTCCTGCACGTCGTTGAAGCTGCCCAGGTTGATACCGCACTCGAAGCCCTCGCGGACCTCGGTGACGTCGTCCTTGAAGCGTCGCAGACCGGTGAGCTCCAGCCCCTCGGTGATGACGACGCCCTCGCGGGTGATGCGCGCCTTGGAGCCGCGCTTGATCTCGCCGCTGCGGACGATCGAGCCGGCGATGTTGCCGAACTTGCTCGAACGGAAGACCTCGCGGATCTCCGCCGTGCCGAGCTCGACCTCCTCGTACTCCGGCTTGAGCATGCCCTTGAGCGCCTGCTCGATCTCCTCGATGGCCTGGTAGATCACGCCGTAGTAGCGGATCTCCACGCCCTCGCGCTCGGCGACCTCGGCGTTCTGCCCCTCGGCGCGGACGTTGAAGCCGATGATGATCGCGTCGGACGCCATGGCGAGGTTGATGTTGTTGAGCGTGATCGCGCCGACGCCGCGGTCGATGATCCGCAGGTCGACGTCGTCGCCGACGTCGATCTGCAGGAGCGCATCCTCCAGGGCCTCGACGGAACCCGACACGTCACCCTTGAGGATGAGGTTGAGGGTGTCGATCTTGCCGGCCGCGATGACCTGGTCGAGGTCCTCGAGGCTGATCCGCTTGCGGGCCTTGGCGAGGCTGGCCTGACGGTCCGCGGCCTCACGCTTCTCGGCGATCTGGCGCGCGGTCCGGTCGTCCGGCGCGACGACGAAGGTGTCGCCGGCACGCGGGACGGAGGACAGGCCGAGCACCTGGACCGGACGGGAGGGACCCGCCTCCTGGACCTGGTTGCCGTGCTCGTCGAGCATGGCGCGCACGCGGCCGAAGGCCGAGCCGGTGACGATCGCGTCACCGACGCGCAGCGTGCCCGACTGGACGAGGACGGTCGCGGTCGCACCGCGGCCCTTGTCGAGGTTGGCCTCGATCGCGACACCACGGGCGTCCCGGTCGGGGTTGGCCCGCATGTCGAGCGCCGCGTCGGCGGTGAGGAGCACCGCGTCGAGCAGGGAGTCGATGTTCTGCCCCTGCTTGGCGGAGACGTCGACGAACATCGTGTCGCCGCCGTACTCCTCGGCCACGAGGTTGTACTCGGTGAGCTGACCGCGGATCTTCGCCGGGTCGGCGCCCTCGACGTCGATCTTGTTGACCGCGACGACGATCGGCACGTCGGCGGCCTGGGCGTGGTTGAGCGCCTCGATCGTCTGCGGCATGACGCCGTCGTCGGCCGCGACCACGAGGATCGCGATGTCGGTGACCTTGGCACCACGGGCACGCATGGCGGTGAACGCCTCGTGACCCGGGGTGTCGATGAAGGTCAGCGCCCGGTCGGCACCCTCGTGCTCGGTGTGGATCTGGTAGGCACCGATGTGCTGGGTGATGCCACCGGTCTCCCCCGAGCCGACGTCCGCGTTGCGGATCGCGTCGAGCAGTCGCGTCTTGCCGTGGTCGACGTGACCCATGACGGTGACGACCGGCGGACGGGCCTCCAGGTCCTCCTCGTCCTCGGCGTCGACCCCGATCTCGAGGTTGATGTCGAAGGAGTCGAAGAGCGCGCGCTCCTCCTCCTCGGGCGAGACGATCTGGATGTCGTAGCCGAGCTCGGCGCCGAGCAGCTGGAAGGTCTCCTCGTCGAGGGACTGCGTGGCCGTGGCCATCTCGCCGAGGTTGAACAGCACGGTGACGAGCGATGCCGGGTTGGCGTTGATCTTGTCGGCGAAGTCGCTCATCGAGGCGCCCTGGCGCACGCGCACCACGGTGTTGCCGTCGCCACGGGGGACGATCACGCCGCCGATCGACGGCGCGGACATCTGCTCGAACTCGGCCCGCTTCGCGCGCTTGCTCTTGCGCTGCTTGCGCTTGCCGCCGCCGCGACCGAAGGCACCCTGGGTGCCACCGCGACCGCCGGGACCACCGCGGTAGCCACCGCCACCGGGACCGCCTCCGGGACGGGCGCCGGGGCCGGCACCGGGACGACCGCGACCGCCGCCGGGGCCACCACGGCCACCGGGACGCTCACCCGGCCGCGGGACGGCCGAGCTGGCCGGCATCATGCCGGGCGAAGGACGGGGACCGCCGCCGGGACGCGGGGCGCCACCGGCCGGACGGGGGCCACCGGCACCAGCGGCCGGACGTGGTCCGGCCGCGCCGGCGCCGCCACGACCGCCGGGACGCTGCCCGGGACGGGGCATGCCCTGGCTGGAGGCGAAGGGGTTGTTGCCGGGACGTGGGCTGCCGGAGCCGCCCCCTTCGCGACGGGTGCCCATGCCCTGGCTGGAGGCGAAGGGGTTGTTGCCCGGACGCGGACCCGACGGCTTGGCCGCGGCCGGCTTGGGGCCGGGCGTCGGCGGCTTCGGGCCGGGGGTGGCCGGCTTGGGGCCGGGCGTCGCGGACGCCGCGGGGCGCTCCGGGGCGGCCGGCTGCTCGGGCGCGGCGGGCTGCTGGGGGGCAGCGGGCGTCGCGGGAGCGGACTGCTCCGCGGCCGGGGCCTGGGGCTCGGGAGCCTTGGGTGCCTGCGGCGCGGGAGTGGACGGCTTGGGGCCGGGCGTCGGGGCCGCCGAGGGGGCGGGGGTCGACGCCGCGGGCTTCTGGGGGCCGGGGGTGGCGGCGGGCTTGGCCGGAGCCGGCTTGGCGGCGGCCTTCTTCGCCTTGGGGTCGGCGGCGGGCGGGTTGTCCTTCACCCGGCGCACGACCGGCGCCTCGATCGTCGAGCTCGCCGACTTCACGAACTCGCCCATCTCGCCCAGGTGGGCGAGGAGGGCCTTGCTGGAAACCCCGAGCTCCTTGGCGAGCTCGTGGACACGGACCTTGGCCACGTTTCTCCTTCTCTGGTCCGTTCCTACGAGAGAAGGCGCGGACCGTCGTCAGTTGAGGTGAATGCTCATTGCTGAGTACTCATCGGGTGCTCATCAGCGTCAAACCCGCTCTCGGTTGCTGTACTGAATCGGTCGGTCGTGCTGCCCATGCCCTCGATCCAGGCACGAAGGGCGTCGGTCCCCTCGACCCGGCACCGGAAGGCTCGGGAGAGGGCCCGCCGCCGGACGGCGAGGTCCAGACAGGCGATGTCGGGGTGGAGCCATGCCCCACGACCCGGCAAGCGCTTGCGCGGATCGGGGGCGGCCGTGGTGTGACCACGGTCATCCGTCACCGCGACGATGCGCAGCAGGGTCGACCGGCTATCCCGTCCACGACACCCGATGCAGGTCCGCACGGGACCCACGGGGGCGGAGTCGGACTGGAGTCCAGTCCGGTCGACCTCCATCAGTCTAGCCCCTACCGGCCCCGGACCCGTCACGCACCCGGCTGGCCGGGCACGGCGACTCCGCCGCTGGCCTCCGGGGCGTTGTCCGGACGGATGTCGATGCGCCAGCCGGTGAGCTTGGCCGCGAGGCGGGCGTTCTGGCCCTCCTTGCCGATGGCCAGCGACAGCTGGTAGTCGGGCACGACGACACGCGCCGAGCGCAGCTTGGGGTCGACGACCGTGACCGACTGCACCTTGGAGGGCGAGAGGGCCGCGGCGATGAACTGCTGCGGGTCGTCCGAGTAGTCGACGATGTCGATCTTCTCCCCCTGGAGGTGCTCCATGACCGCGCGGACGCGGGCGCCCATGGCACCGATGCACGCCCCCTTCGCATTGAGGCCGGGCACCTTGGAGTGGACCGCGATCTTGGTGCGGTGACCGGCCTCGCGGGCCAGCGCGGCGATCTCGACGGTGCCGTCGGCGATCTCCGGGACCTCCATGGCGAAGAGCTTGCGCACGAGGTTGGGGTGGGTGCGCGACAGCTGGATCTCGGGACCGCGCATGCCGCGCTTGACCGAGACGACGTAGACGCGGATCCGCTCCCCGTGGTTGTAGGACTCCCCCGGGACCTGCTCGGCCGAAGGGAGGACCCCCTCCACCGTGCCGAAGTCGACGAGGACGTTGCGCGGGTTGGAGCTCTGCTGGATGACGCCGGCGACGATGTCGCCCTCGCGCCCGCGGAAGTCGCCGAGGATCGCCTCGTCCTCGAGGTCACGCATCCGCTGGGTGATGACCTGCCGGGCGGTCGCGGCCGCGACGCGACCGAAGTTGTCCGGGGTGTCGTCGAACTCGGGACCCAGCTCCTTGCGCGTGCGGGTGCGCATCAGCGGGTTGCCCTCGTCGTCGACGGGGGCGGGCTCGCCCTCGGCCGCCTCGACGGGGACCTCCTCCTCGACGAGGTGCTCCTCGCGCGCCCAGACGACGACGTGGCCGTCCTTGCGGCCCAGCTCGGCGCGCGCGTTCTTGTACGCACCCTCGGTGCGGTGGTAGGCGCCGAGGAGCGCCGCCTCGATCGCGTCGACGAGGATGTCGAAGGGGATCTCGCGCTCGCGCTCGAGCGCCTTGAGGGCGTGGATGTCGATGTCCATGGATCAGTCCTTGGTCTCGTCGGCGTCGGACGCGCCCGGTCGGTTGAACTCCACCTGGGCGACGCCCTTGGAGATGTCGGCGA
This sequence comes from Janibacter anophelis NBRC 107843, assembly GCF_001570945.1. GTDB lineage: Bacteria > Actinomycetota > Actinomycetes > Actinomycetales > Dermatophilaceae > Janibacter > Janibacter anophelis. Next base: position 1,156 of record NZ_BCSQ01000056.1, on the reverse strand, counting down.
AGAGGATGTGCTCGGTGCGGGGCGGCTGCTTCTTGGTCCCGGCGACCTGCAGGTCCACCCCGTCCTCGGTCGTGGCGAGCACGCGGCCGGTGATGGTCTGCCCCGCGTGGGCCACCTCGACGAGGCGGCCGACGGTGCGGCGGAAGTGCATCGGCTCGGTGAGCGGGCGGTCGGTGCCCGGGGTGCTCACCTCGAGGGTGTACGGCTGGCTGCCCATGACGTCGCTCGCGTCGAGCGCGTCACTGACGAGGCGGGTCGCGTCGGCGATCTCGTCGAGCGTCAACGGCTCGACGGGCGTGTCGCCGATCGGGTCGTCGAGGGGACGCTCGACGGTGATGCGGGCGACGCGACGCTTGCCGGCAGGGGTCACGCTCACTCCTGCCACGGTGAAGTCGTCACCCAACGCGCCGGACACCTGATCGCGGATGTCCTGCTCCTGGACCATGGGAAGCCTTCCGTGTGGAGTTGCCGTGCTGGCCCGCCACTCTAGTCATGATCGGCGCGCACCGGGACATGCGAAGATCGACGTCGTGCCCGCCCGACCCAGCCGCCGCCTCCTGATCACCGGTGCCCTCGCCCTCACGACGGGCGCGCTCACCGGCTGCGGGGTCCGGCTCGAGGACGACGCGCCGGACCTCCCCTTCGTCCCGCGGCGGGAGCCGATCCCCGGCGAGGCCGCCCTGCTCGCCGTGCTCGGGACGCTCGAGGACAGCGACGCCGTCCACTCCGCCCAGCGCGCCGGGCTGCTGCGCGACGCGCTCGAGGAGGCCCAGGTGCCGGTGGCGCTCCTCGACGAGGCGGCGGCCCCGGCGACGGATGCGGAGACGGCCGCGGCGTTCGAGGCGTCGGTGCGCGAGTGCGGACCGCACCTGCTGCGGCTCATCGGGCAGCTGACCGCCAGCCACCGCATCACCACCCCGCTCGGCGACAAGGTGCGCCTGTGGACCGCCGCCGGCACCGACGCGTGGCAAGCCGGTGAGGTCGCCGCGACGGCGCTCGAGGCGACCCGCGCGACGATGTACGCCCTCGACGTGCTGGCCGGCCAGACCGCTCGGCCGGGGCAGGGCAAGGTGCCCGAGGCGGCCCTCACCGCGAGCCGGGAGCTGCAGGGTCTCAGCGTGCGGCAGACGACCGCGGCGGGCGACGCGGTCGAGCC